>CAZGCK010000029.1:12399-23007 GCA_964524175.1 uncultured Bacteriovoracaceae bacterium
TGGCGGGACGTCCCCGCTTGTCGCCGGCCCAGCGCGAGGCGGTGGCTGCCTTGCTGCATGACCGCATGACTGAAAGCGTGGTGCCCGAGCGCGCACAGGCCCATGGCCTTTAACAGCACGGTTTTTCCGCCCGTATTGGGTCCTGTCAGCAGCAGAGTGCGGACAGCAGTGGCAACGGGGTTTTGTCCGTCGTGAGGATTGCCGCCAGGCTGCGCAGCTGCCCCTCCAAACTCGACACCGTTGCGGATGATTTGCTCGTGAGGCAGCGACCAAAACAGCAGGGGGTGGGCTGTATGCCGCATTTCAAAGAGGCGCTCGTTCGTGACCAGAATCGGCTTGCCGCCGTAGTGACGGCCAAGTCTCGCGCGCGCTTGAACACAATCCCAATGAGAGAGAATGAGCACGGCCGTGTGGATATCTGCCGCAAATGGTTTGAGCTGGGAGCTTGTCGCGGCAAGGACCGCGTAGATCTCTTGCAGTAACTCGTTTTGTCTTTGTCGGAGGCGATTGTTGAGTTGGGCGACTTCTTTAGGTTCTACAAAGACTGTTTGCCGACTAGCAGATGCTTCGTAGATGATTCCGTCGACCTCATTTTGCGAGGCGATTTTTACGGGCAAAACGTAACGTCCATCGCGGACGTCTGTGAAGTTCTCCTGGAGGATTCCTTTTTGAGAAAACGTTTTGAGGAGTTGATCGAGCACGATGCTAATTTCTCGCTTAAGCGCTCGAATCTCGCTGTGAAGCTGACCCAAGCGGGGGGACGCTTTCTCAGAGAGTTCTCCTTCGGGCGTGAGGACGCGATCCAAAACTCGCAAAGGCTGGTAAGCGTCGGGAAGCGAGCTCAGCGCTTTTTTGAAAAGCTCTCCGCGGATCTCGTCGCGCGGCACTTGTCCCCAAGAATCTAGGGCGTAAAGCCAACGTCGAATTGCAGCCAGTTCTGCTATTTCGAGTACGGAGCCTCGACCTAAGCGCTCAATCGCCTCTTCAGGATCGCCTAAATCCGTAAGCGGAGCCCATAAGCCTTCTCGATCTAGGAGCTGCGAAACCTCGGAGGTTTCTTGCTGAAGAATGCGAGCTGTCGCTAGGTCATGAGCCCAGCTTTTAGCATCCACTAAGACGCGCAGCAGCGCTTTGCCTCGCTTCGTAAGGGCTTCCTTTTCAGCAAGGTCTAAAAATTTGAGCCACTCAAGGGCTTGTGCGGCCTTTAGCAAGGGGGTTCTCCGGTAGTGGGGCAAGATGGGATAGATTACGTGTTTCGTCAAATCATTTGACAGCTTTGGAGTGGGTAAGGAAGTCGAAATCCAGTTTAATATTTTAATTAGTTGAAATAACTGGAGTCTAAGTGACCCTATACCTGACTTAATGAGAGGTATAGCCCTTGCTTAAGCGGGGTTAGAACAGTTGATCTTTTTTGTTGGAAAAAAGATCTTAGCGGAGGTAAGGGCTCTGAACCTGAAAAATTTTCACCCTGTATTGATGCAGCGCATTGTGGGTGTTAGCTTTCGCCTCGGAACGATTCTCAGATTTGCGCAGGGCAAATCTTCAAGTCGGTTCATCGAGGAAAGAATGAGCAAGCAAGCTTTCCAGGTCTCCCATCCCCTTCATCGCACACTGTGTGGCGCCCTTGGTGTCGTTTTGTGTTTAGAGACGGTAGCGTTTTCGTTCTTGCCACAGTCCGCGTTTGCTTCGATTCAGGGAAGGGCATTGAGGGGCTTGCCACCTGTTGAGAATTCTCTCTCGGCTGATCTCCCTCCGGGCACACAGGCCACACAAGAAGAAAAAAATTATCTCGAAATGACGAAATGGCTGGCCGATGCCGAGACCGTCACTGAGACTTTTTCGGCAGCGCTCAACCTTAAGCAGGTCGACAAGGACATCAATCGGATCCGCAAATACTTTGCGACCTATGGCTCATCGCAGCCTTGGAATTCTGGATTCGTCACCGGATTTGGTCACAGCCATACTGAAGAAGGCGAAGTCTACGAGCAGCTCCTTCGCCGATCCGCACTGAAGAAACTCGCCGAAACAGCTTTTGTGTTGGCAGTGGTCGCAGATACTCCGGGCCCTTTTATGGAGTCGTTCGGGACTCGTGAGCGGTTCCCGGGTTTGGACGCGCATATCGAGATGTTGCGCGCCAACTATCAGGAAAGTTTTAGTAACCCTAAGAAGAGATCTCAGACGCAGCATGAGCTCTATGACATGCTCATCGCAAACGGTTTGATGGTCGATCAGCTATCCAGCGCTTGGATTCGCACTCAACTCGACTTTGCCAAAGTGAATCGCAAGATCGAGGACCGAATCAGGGCAGCTAAAGCCGAAGACGACAGCAAAGAGCTCGTCCTTTCGGACTCTGATCCAGATAAGATCGAGCTCGTTCAGTTGACTAAGAGAAGGACGGAGCTCTTTCAGCTCATGAATCAGCTGGTCTCCTCGAATCCGCTGATGATGATGCTAGCTCTCAACGTGGATGGTCCTAGCTCTGAAGAAGAGTCCGCCGAAGCGAAGATTGATCGTGGTCTAGACCCGATTGACCGGTATTTTGCTCTCAGACCTGAGCTTTTGCCAGACAACGTGGTGGATGGAGTCCCTCTCTTTAGATCGATTGGCGAGCGCTATGCGATCCATAATCGCATTGCTAAGGCTACTAACAGTGGACTTGAAAGCCGCCTGAAAGTGATGCTGTCGCTTCAGAAGGTCGTGAAGAAGGCCGTCCAGAAATGGGCGCCAGTCATCGCTAAGCTCGTGCGTGACCAGAAGCTTCGCGTGCTCATGGAAGATCCCTTTGCATTGCTTGCCAATGAAGGGATTCGATTTGATGCGCTCGAGATCAACCCAGAGAATCCTCTGTTCAAGAAGATCGCGGACCTAGACGAACTCATGATGGTGAAGGGCGGCTACGCTCCAGCGCCTGATACGGGTGAGAGTGCGGCATCTCGTCGCCTCAAAGCGGGCGGATTTTTTGTTGCATCGGTCGGTGCGACCGTGGCTATGGGGCCGTTTTTTGCTGCACTGGTCCCTGCGATGGGTCCAGCCGCCTTTGCAAAGGCGGTCGGCGATTGGGCTCATGACTCTGAGATTCGAAGAAGAGTAGTCTTTGGTTCCGTTCTTGGGTGGAGCTCGTTTGGCTCGCTCGGTTACATGCACCAGCACAGTTCGGGAGTGAAGCTTGGCGTAGGATTGATGCATGCGGGTTTTGTAACTTTAGTCTCAGCTCTTCCAGGCGCCTTGGCAGCCAAAGAAGCAGCGAGCAGCGTGTTGGTTACCCAGGCTGAATTTGCGGCATTGAGCGCCACACGGGCTCGGCTCGCGACTTTGTCTGCTGCTGATGACGTAGTGATGGCGGCAGCAGAGCAGTCGGGCCTCGCTTGGAAGTTGACTCAAGCTCAGATCGCGACCAGCAATGCTAGCGCTACGCTTGCGGGCGTCAGGGGCTTGAGCGAGGCAGAAAGGATTGCCGCAATCGCCGCAGTGGATGCTCTAGGGGCATCGACTTGGGCGGGCATGAGAGCGGCGAGCGCGCAGGGCATCGTCGGGGGAGAGGCTTCGTTTGCGAGCTTGATTTTAAACAAGCTTAAAGGTCGTTCGTTCTCGGATGCTGAGGTCGCGAAGGTCATTGCATCAGAGGCGGGAACTACTTACTCCCAGTTTGCTGCTGGCATTACTGCTGAGGCCGCGCTTGTAGGTGAAGCAGGGTTTTTAAGAGGCGCTGCCAAGACGGTGGCGGATAAGGTCGTCTCGAGCGCCGTTAGCGCAAAAGAGTCGTTGATTCATACGACTAATATGTATTCCCGCTACATGAGGCGCTTTGGTGTCGCCCGCGGGATCTACGTAGCCACCAAGAACGCGGTTGTTGCTGGATTGATGAACCCAGTGTCGGTGAATGCCGGTGCAAGCGGGATCACCTTTTTGGCGTCCTCCTATTTAATGGCTGCAGACAACGCCGGTAGGGATTGGAAAGATTTTGGCGACAACTGGGACGACCTGATGGCCAATGAAAGCTTCTATCGTGACTTTGTGTTCACGTTGGTTTCGGATGCCACCTTAGCCTACTACACGGGCAACTCTTCGTTCGTAAAAACAGGGCTCGTGATGAGCGCGGTTCTCTTCGTTGATTCTGTGGGCGTGAGTATGTACCTTGGACGAGAAATCAACATGGAGCGATTGCTCTGTGAAGTTGGTTTTATCGCACTTTTCTCGAACGCGAAGTATCGTTATATGTTCGGCCCAATTGGCAAGGGCGTGCAAAACTCGCTATTGGCAGGCATTAAGGCTTCTAGAGGTGCCTTGGTCACCAAGACCCTGGCCGAAGCTCAAAAAACAGCACTTCGTCGTCAGATTATGGTGATGAAGAAACTCGCCGTTGTCAGCAGCTTGACTAGTTTGTTGGTCAGCAACCAAGTGGGTAATCACTCTTACGTTCTGCTCGCTGGATACTACGACGACGACGTTGCAAGGAAGTACCTCAAGCTCTTGAATAACGACAAGATGACTAAAGCTGAGTTTGAAGCGCAGCTCGATGAGCTTGTTCAAATGCAACTGCGAGACAACCCGCCGCTTTGACTGAGATTGCCTCTGGACAGTCCATCAGTGTCTGCGTCATGGTAGGCAGAGATGGATCTCGCAGTGCTTTTCGACCAGATCAATATTGCGCATTTTGACGGGTTTCTCGACCCGCCAGAGCTACGCTACAACTCGCGCTTGAGATCGAGTGCCGGGCGTTTCATGCCAGGCAGTCGCAAGTACTGGCTAGAGCGCAAGCCTACGATCGAGGTCGCCTATTATTTGCTCGAGCTTGAGAACGCGCGCGAACTTGTGTTGGATACCCTTGGCCATGAGATGATCCACTATTGGCTTTGGGTGAGACGCAAGCCGTATGGGCATACGCCAGAGTTTTGGGAAAAAATGCAGGCGATGGGGGTGAGTCGGTACAATACCGTCCCTAAAACGCGTCCCTATCGCTACGTTTATCGCTGCTTCCATTGCGCAAAAGAGTTTTTTGCCCGTCGCAAACTGGGAAAACTCGCCTGCGCAAGCTGTTGCAAAGCCTACTCGAACGGGAGGTTTGACGCGAGATTTGCGCTTTTTCTCGATCGAAAGTTGAATGCAGACGAGGGACTTCAGTTGGCTCGTGCTCCCGTCTGAGGTAGAGTCCTTTTATTCATGGCTCATTCGAAACGATGGATTTTTGCAGCTGTTCTTTGTTTTATGGTCGGCGCTTCCTTGGCCGCCGCGTTTTCGCGCAAAGGAGAGAGTCCGCAGACCCCTGCTCCCAGTTCTGGTCAGGTTTCTCAATCAGCGGACACTGTTTGGGTTACGCGTCCCGATGGAGCGAAAAGTTGTGAGAAAGGCAGCGGGCAATCTCTCGACCAAGGGGCCATGGATCTCAAGGCGGCTCGCGTGACTGTTCTGCAGTCCCGCAAAGGTGGCGACAAACTTCATGCGCAAATGTGTGGGATCCCTACAGGGAGCTCAAACGCCTTCTTGATCAAGCGCTCTGAGCTTCAGGCTGCTTTGATGGCTGGATTTAAGGCTGAGTAGGTAAAGAAGCTGCTATCAGACGCCAATGCCGTTTGGTGTTCAGTTCGGTGTTTTGCTTACCGCCTCTGGAAGTTCTTTGGGGGGTGGGGGACAACTTCCAGAAGCGGCTAGCTAGCGGATGACCCGTCGGTGGAAATTCCGTACTGGCTCATCTTGGTCAGCAAGGTTCCCTTGTCCATGCGGGTCATGAGGCAGGTCTTATCCACCTGCCAATCAAAAGTTTTAAGCAGTTCGATGATGTAGACTTTCTCGAATTGTTCGCGAGTCGCTCGGAAATCGATGCGGTCGTATCCAAATTCAGGCAGATCTCCGAGCTCGATCTGATCGCCCTCGGCGGCAACGACAGCTAGGCGCAAGACATTGCGGAGTTCGCGGAGGTTGCCCGGCCACTCGTATTCGCGCAGGCACTTCCATGCGAGTTCTGACAGGCCACGAAGGTGGTCTTTGTGAAGTTCGTGGGCGATTTCACCAATGATCCCGAGGGTAATGTCGTCGAACTCTTCCATGCGTTTGGAGAGCGGAGGCATTTCGATTCTAAAAACATTAAGCTTTTCAAGAAGTTCTTCGTTAAAAAGCCCACCTTGAGCTCTGCCTTCCAGGGCTTGGCTCGTTGTAGCCATCACACGAACGTTCAAGAGCATGGGGAGCTCGCCATGATCACTGTGCCGCACCACCTTGGTCTTAATGAACGTCAGAAGGGCTCGCTGCTCGCCTAGTGGCCATTCCCCGATCTCGTTGATGACCAGGGCGCCGCCCTGAGCCTTAGGGAGTTGCCTGACCAAAGGTGTATCATGGTCGGCATAAATCAGAGGACGTGTGGCGCGGGGGCTATTGAAATGAATCCACTGGCATATCGCACCTTTACCCGTTCCGCTGGAGCCTGAAATCAGCACTGGGGCTGAATCAGCTTGGGCGGCGAGCATCGCTAAGCGGCGTTCGCTAGGTGGGATAAAGTGGACCATTTCCATAATACTATTGAGACCTCGCGGTTCTAGACGCGCCGTGGATAACTTTGTGAATGCGCTTTGTCAACCATTGGGCGGCTAAATATATTCAATGAAGAGATATATCTCATTTTTTGCAACACTTTCAGGGCTCCGGTCGGAAGGTGGCTTTTATTCGCGAGAAATAGAGTGACTCATTCGAGCACTGAGTACCGTGAAATGGGACTTCTTGTTTTTCGTGGAAGAAAATATCAAACCATGCAATGACACGTTTAGTCATGGGGAAACGGGGTAGTTATCAGAGCTGGGGTGGCTTTCTTAAATCGATGCGCGAAAAGCGCTTTCGCTCAGCTCGTGAGTTCTGCTCGCAGGTTCCGATGGGCATCCATTACCCTCAATATTCTCGCTACGAATCAGGTGCTCAGCTTCCAAGTTTAGAGCAGGCCTTGGCTTTGGGCGGGAGCTAGAGGATGTGATGGAGCAGCCAGAGTCAGGACATGCGAGAAAAGTTTAATCAGCTTGCATGCTTTTTGGTGAACGCTTCGAGAGGGTTAGGTTAGGAGTTTGATCATGACAGAACGTAGACAGGTTTTAGTTGCGATTTTGGCGGGTGTATTTGTGGCTATGCTAGCTTCCGTGGCAGCGGTGGCAGTAGCGAGTGCGGCGGAGCCCGGGGTAGGAACTCTCAAAGTTGCGCTCGTGCTGGACAAAGGCGGCAAGGACGATAAGTCGTTCAACACCTCTGCTTATCAAGGAGTGATGAAAGCTAAATCTGAGCTGGGAGCCTTCGTGAAGTACGTAGAGGCGGCTGATGACAATGCCTACGAGTCTTTGTTGAGATCGTTTGCACAAAAAGATTTTGATATCATCTTCGCGATCGGGGTTTCTCAGGCTCAAGCCGTGCGAAAGGTGGCGGCTCAGTTTCCGAAGAAGCAGTTTGCACTCGTGGATGCGCAGGTGGATGCCGCTAACGTGAGATCCCTTCTTTTTGAAGAGCATCAGGGCTCTTATCTTGTGGGTGCTGCGGCAGCCCTAGCAAGCCAATCGGGCAAGTTGGGTTTTATCGGTGGGATGGATATCCCTCTGATCCGACGGTTTGAAATGGGCTATGAGGCTGGAGCCAAGCGGATCAATCCAAAGGCTAAGGTGACCTCGAACTACATCGGCATCACAGGCGACGCTTGGAACAATCCTGCTAAAGCAAAGGAACTTGCAGCGGCTCAGTATGAGGCTGGAGTAGACGTTATTTTTGCTGCCGCAGGAGCTTCGTACTCGGGGCTCTTTGATGCAGCCGAAGAAAAAAAGAAATTTGCGATCGGCGTGGATTCGAACCAGAACGGACTCAAGCCTGGCCGTATTCTCACAAGCATGCTCAAGCGCTTGGATGTCGCCGTTTTTAAGACATGTGAAGATGTGAAAGAAGGTCGGTTCAAGGCAGGCACCCAGCGCTACGGTTTGGAGATCGATGGCGTGGGTTATGCCGTGGATTCTCACAACGAGAAGATCCTCACTGAGCCAATGCGTAAAAAGCTCGAGGATCTCAAAGCGCAAATCATGGCTGGCAAGATCAAGGTCCCTGACTTCTACGCTCGCAAGAAGTAGGTCTTTATGGGTGGGGGCCAGGCGTTTCGCGGAATTGAACTGAGAGGTTTGCGAAAAGCCTACGGGGCTTGCGTCGCAAATGAGGACATTAGCCTTCGTGCCTCGTCTGGTACGATTCACGCGATCGTCGGCGAGAATGGAGCAGGCAAGTCGACAGCGATGAAGATGCTCTACGGGATGATTGTCCCGGATAAGGGCGAAATCAGCGTGGACGGGACCGTGTGGGGCCGCATCGGAAAAAGGTGGAGATCGCCACTCGATGCGATCGCCTGCGGGATCGGTATGGTTCACCAGCATTTTATGTTGGCGGGGCCGGAGACAGCCCTTGAGAATGTCGTGTTGGGCGCTGAGACGTCGGTGCCACGTTGGAAGTGGTTGCCTCCCTCGCTTCGGCCGATGGACTTAGAGGGAGCTCGCGCCAAGCTGGAGGTCATCTCTAAAAAGCATGGATTCGCGATCGACTGGGATGCTCGAATCGACGATTTACCCGTTGGCGTTCAGCAGCGTATTGAGATCGTGAAACTTCTGTATCGTGACGCGCGCGTCTTGATCCTAGATGAGCCGACGGCCGTATTGACTCCTCAGGAGACGCAGGAGCTTTTTGTCCAACTCAAGCAGCTCGCTGCTGAAGGACGCACAATACTGATCATCACTCATAAGTTAAAAGAAGTGATGGCACTTGCGGATCGAGTGACCGTGTTTAGAGCGGGGCGCATAGCGGGTGAGGCTGAGGTTCGAGATACCAGCCCCGATCAGTTGGCGACTTGGATGGTCGGCCGTAAAGTAAGCTTGCAGGTCCAGGCGCCGCCGCAGCCTGTTTTGGGTGCGCCGGTGCTCGAGATGCAAAACCTCTCTCTGCGGAACCGGGCTACCGGTTTGCCCGCGCTTCAGGACGTTTCGCTGCAGATTCGTGCGGGCGAGATCCTGGGGATCGCGGGCATCGAGGGCAACGGCCAATCGGAGATTCTTCAGCTTTTGCAGCATCCGGCTAGTTATCGGGGGTTGAGCAGCGGGACCATTCGCATTCTCGGAAACGAGGTTCATGGCGAGAAAGCCAGGTGGACTGCTGCAAAGATCAAGGCGCTTGGCGTGGGAGTAATCCCTGAGGATCGCCACCGAGAGGGATTGCTGCTTGATCGGGACTTGCGGGAGAATTTTTTTCTGGGACTTCAACGTACCGGTGGATTTACACGTCACGGTTGGATCCGTTGGAGTGCGTTGACCGAGTCTGCTCAGCAGGCGGTCGAAAAGTACGATGTGCGGCCACGGGATATCGGCGCTTTGGTGCGTGGGTTGTCCGGCGGCAATCAACAAAAACTGATCATCGCGCGTGAGCTGGGGCGTGCCCCTCAGTTCTTGATTGCGGCACAACCAACTCGGGGCGTGGATGTGGGTGCTATCGAGCTGATCCATCGCAGGATTTTTGAAGCTCGAGATGCAGGCGCAGCGGTGCTTCTAGTTTCTTCTGAACTGGACGAGGTGAGGGCGCTTTCGGATCGAATTGCCGTGATGTATGGAGGGCGCGTCGTCGCGTCTTTTGCTCGCGGCGAGGCCACCGAAAGCCAGCTTGGGCTCTATATGGGGGGAGGCTCGGTATGAAGAACCTTCTCAAGTTGTTGAGGCCGATCTTGGCGGTCATGGGTGGAGTGGCGGTGGGCTTGCTCGTGACCAAGCTCGCGGGCGAGAGTCCGTGGCATGTGCTCACCATCATGACTAAGAGCGCTTTTGGTTCGCGCTACGATCTGGGGATGACGTTGTTCTACGCGACGCCTTTGATTCTGACAGGGCTCTCTGTCGCCGTCGCGTTTGAGGCAGGTTTGTTTAATATTGGTGCCGAAGGTCAATTGACTTTGGGTGCGCTGGCGGCAGCCTGGGTAGGGTGCAAGTACCCGAACCTGCCTTCGCCTCTCGCTCCGATTTTGGCCGGGCTCGCCGCAGTTGCTGCTGGCGGAGCGTGGGGAGCGATCCCTGGGTGGCTGCGTGCTCGGCGTGGCAGTCACGAGGTGATCAACACGATCATGCTCAACTTCGTAGCGGCTGGGATCGCAAGCTATGTCACGCTTTACATGATCAAGGACACCGAGAACCAAAGCCCTGAGTCATTACCGGTCGGGGCAGGATATTTGATCCCTCACTTGGGTGCGTTTGGCGACGCGCCGGTGAGTGTTGCGCTGATTTTGGCACTCTTAGCTGCGATCGCAGTGGGTCTGATGCTCAAGAGCACGGTCTTAGGTTTTGAGTTGCGTGCTGTGGGGCAGAGTGAGGACGCAGCTAGAACTGCGGGGATCGATCCTGCTCGGGCACGCATCGTGGCGATGGCGCTGGCGGGTGGGCTTGCGGGCCTCGTCGGAGTCGCTGAAGTGTTGGGCAATGCCGGACGATTTAGGCTGGGGTTCTCTCCTGATTATGGGTTCATCGGCATCGCCGTAGCGCTTCTCGCTCGCGGACGCCCTCTGGGGGTGGTCGCGGCGGGGCTGCTCTTTGGTGCGTTACACAAAGGCGCTGCGGATCTCGATATGGAGAC
>CAZGCK010000029.1:23017-26249 GCA_964524175.1 uncultured Bacteriovoracaceae bacterium
GGCTAAATAAGTGTCGGCCCGAGCCAGGATGGCCCCCGGCTTATTCGCCAATAAATGCAGATAATTACCCGGCGTGATCGTGAATTTCGGATCGCCCGGCCTTTGGGCGGCGACGCTATCGATAGGTGCTTCGACACTTCGCGTGTCGACTCCGTTGGTGTTTGCGGCGCTTGGTGGGTTGATCAGCGAACGCGCTGGAGTGATCAATATCGCGCTCGAAGGCATGATGTTGATCGGTGCATTCGCAGCGGGCGCAGTGGCTCCAACCGTCGGTTCTGCAGCGTGGGGAGCCGTCGCGGGTGGGTGCGCTGGCATGGCCATGGCTGCGCTTTATGGTTTGTTTGTCATCCGCTTGCGATCGGATCAAATCGTTGCTGGTACTGCGATCAATTTGCTCGCGCTGGGGTCGACTCCATTTTTAGCTAAGATTTTGTTTGGCTCCACAACGTCTACGCCGTCGCTGCCTCTCGAGTTGAGACTTGGGTCGGCTCCTCTGTGGATTGCGGGAGCTCTTGGCTTAGTTGTATGGGCGGGGCTTGCGAGGCTGCCTGCGGGTCTCTGGCTGCGGTTCGCGGGCGAGCATCCTGTTGCTCTTGAAGCGGCTGGCATAGGAGTCAATCGGGTTCGATGGACGGCTGTGCTGATGAGTGGATTCTTGGCGGGACTTGGGGGCGCTTCCTTGTCCATCTTCTTGGCATCCTCGTTTTCGCGCAATATGACAGGTGGGCGAGGATTTATGGCAATCGCTGCGATGATTTTTGGGAAATGGAAGCCGCTTCCGACAATGGCGGCCTGTTTGCTTTTTGGATTCACTGATGCTGTTCAGATCCGCTTGCAAGGTGTCACTCTCTGGGGATCCGAGCCAGTGCCCGTTCAGTTCATCCAGGTATTGCCCTATCTTGTGACCGTCGGAGTTTTGGCGGGGTTTATGGGCAAGTCCCGCGCGCCTAAGGCCCTTGGCTTGCCGTTCAAACGCGCCTGAAATACAATTTTTTAATGCATCCAATAGTTTTGGCTCTGTTGATGACTTTCTTGGCGGGTTGCGATGCCATTCCTGCCGAATATGAGAAAGATTGGGTGCAGCTCCAAAAAGAGTGGCGTTCCCTGATCTCCGTTCTCACTGGAGGCAAGGTAGCGCCACCTGTAGAGACTCCTGCGCCAGTTCCTAGCGCGAGCGCTGTTCTGGCGACTAAAAGTGCCAAAGCAAATGCCGAGATTCTTCACGAAGTTTACCAGGTCGTGTTCATGCGAGAGCCAGAGGACAAGTCCGAGTTTGGAAGTCTAGTCGACTCGCTCAATCAAGGTGCTTCGATCGAGGGCCTATACAACGGATTCACGCATTCGTCGGACTATCGAAAACTCGAGGCTTCTAATCAAGGGGCCACGCCTCAGGCGCTTCGCCTATTTGGTGAGGAATTGGCTTCGCTTGAGATGGAGCTGCCTGCGCCAGTGGAGTTTACGGACGCAGCGACTCAGCCTCTCGCCTTGCCAGTTCAGCCCGGAGTCGAGCCAGTGGCGGCTGTGACCTCAAGGCAATCCGCGAAAGCGATCGCAGATGGCGTGACGGTGATCGAGTACGGAAAATCCGATCCGCAGCCGACTCCCCGCGTGTCGGCGCAAACAGGTCCTGCGACGCTCGAGCAGCTGACCGATCGGTATACTAAGCAGTTTGTCGGCGCTTCGATCTTCACTCTTAAACGCATTATGGGTGACGAAGCGTTGCGCGTGATGGCCGTGAAGAAGGATTATCCAGAGAAGCTCGCTCAGTGGTATTCGAAATGGGTGGCTCGGATGGCGCGGCGAAACGTAGATTTTGGGCTGGCCCAGCGAAATAAGCCGGACGAATCCTTTCACTACAATTGGGCGATGGCGGCGACCGAGGATCGGTTAAAATGGGAAGTTCTCAATCGGGCTCATCGCGTGCTAAACGAAGCCAATAAGCGGTAGTCAAACATCTCGGGGGCTTTATGGCGGCAACTAGTACTTCTAATCCAGTCATAATTACATGTGCGATCACTGGTGCTGAGACCACGCGCGAAAAGCAGCCCGCGCTGCCCATCACTCCCGCTGAGCAGGCCTCGGCGGCAGAGGCTGCAGTCAAGGCAGGTGCCTCGGTTATTCACCTTCATGTGCGTGAGGATGACGGCAAACCCTCTCAAAGAGTGGAGCGATTTGAAGAGTCGATCCGCGCGATCCGCGCCAAGGCGCCGGGGGTGATCATTCAGATTTCGACAGGAGGAGCGGTGGGCGAGCCGATCGAGAATCGAGCGCGGCCCCTGACTTTGAAGCCCGAGATGGCATCGCTCAACGTGGGGACGATGAACTTTGGTGACGACGTTTTCTACAATCACCCAAAGGATGTTTTAGGACTCGCTGCTCGTATGCAACAGCTGGGCGTGATTCCTGAACTTGAGATCTACGAGGCCGGGATGCTCGAGGCTTCCTTGCGTCTAGCTAAGCAAGGGCTCGTGCGGGAGCCGCTTCATTTTCAGTTCGTGCTCGGGGTTCCTGGCGGGATGTCAGGCGACATGCGCAATCTGATGAGTCTGCTTTCTTTGATGGAGAGTGGTGTGGGCTCTGCAGCTTATACTTGGGGTGTAGCGGGCATCGGTCGCTTTCAGCTCCCGCTTGCGGTGCAGGCGCTTACGCTAGGCGGCCATGTACGAGTCGGTTTTGAAGATAATATCTTCTATCATAAGGGCGAGCTCGCGACTTCTAATGCCCAGCAGGTTGAGCGCGTGGCACGGATCGCGCGCGAGATTGGGCGTGAGGTCGCGACGCCAGCTGTCGCGCGCCAGCTGCTTGGGATTGCCTAGCGTTGCAGCAGGTGACTTTGGAGACGGTTTATCTGCGGGACTTGCTTATGGCCACCAATTGGGTTGCAAGTGGCTCAAGCAAAAAAATCTGCCGGCACGTCGATCCCTTGGGCGCGCAGCCGATCGATGAACGTCGGCACTAGTCCCAGACACTTAAACCGACCCTGATCATCGTTGCCATCATACCTAAAGATATCCTGCATCGTGATCATCTCGCCTTCCATGCCAGTCAGTTCGCTGATTCCGACGATGATGCGCCGTCCGCTTCTGAGTCGCTTGATCTGAATAATGAGGTCGATCGCGCTCGAGATCTGGCGGCGAATGGCGACGATTGGCAGGTCCACTCCGGCCATCATGCACAAAGTCTCGAGCCTGGCCAAGGCGTCTCGAGGAGAGTTGGCGTGAATCGTGGTCAT
>CAZGCK010000029.1:26259-29275 GCA_964524175.1 uncultured Bacteriovoracaceae bacterium
CTTTAGCGGGAAGGTTCATTCCCGCCATCATCACGAGCGTCTCGAGACGCGCGATACAGTCGCGCGGCGTGTTCGCGTGAATCGTGGTGAGGGAGCCGTCGTGGCCCGTGTTCATCGCCTGAAGCATGTCAAACGCCTCTGCGCGGCGACACTCGCCCACGATGATGCGGTCAGGACGCATGCGCAAGGCATTGGCGACAAGATCGCGCGCAGTGACTGGGCCAGACGCGGGGCTTTGTGGCTTAGTTTGTAAACGAACACTATTGAAGTGAGAGATCGAAAGCTCTGGGGTGTCCTCGATCGTAACCAGTCGCTCACCCTTGGGCACGAAACCCGTCAGCGCGTTGAGTAGGGTGGTCTTGCCCGTGCCCGTTCCGCCGCTGATTAGGATGTTGATTTTTCCGGCCACGCAGATGTGGAGAAAGTTGGCCATGCGCGGGTCGAGGGATTGGCTCGTGACCAGATCCTCGATCGCAAAGCGCTGCGTGGGAAATTTGCGAATCGTGATGCATGGGCCGTTGATCGTCAGAGGGGGGCCCACGATGTTGACCCTCGAGCCGTCGGGAAGCATCGTATCCAGATAGGGTGAGTCAGGCGAGAGAACGCGGCCGGTGATGTCCAGAATATTGCGGGTCAAGCGATTGAGTTCGTCGATGCTCTGGTAGGCAAACCCTGAGAATATGAGCTTGCCCTCTTTCTCGATCATTACGTTGCGAAGATCGTTAACCATAATCTCGGTGACCTGCGGGTCCTTCATGAATCCGTCAAGGGGGCCCATCTCTGGCATGCGAGGAGTGGCACGTGCTGGGGGTGCCGAGACCGCAGTTGCAGTTGGCGTACTCGATCGATTGACTACGTGCGTTGTCTTTATGGGTGCAACAGACGCGACACTCGGTCGAACCACGGGTGCAGGCGTTGAAGTAGCATTGGGTATTCTCATGGAGGACGGAACCACTAAATTGGGGTCCGTACGATCCTCGATCGCGGCTTGGATGTCTGGAAGTTCAGGTATCTCATCAGGATTGGACTTCGGGCCGGGAGCCTTGGACATCCATTTATTTTAGTTGAAATGTAAAAAGCGGGACATCGGCAATACCTGCCGGGCAACGTGAGTATTTGGCTCGAATTTTCTTATTTAACTTTAAAAAAGACTTCAGTTTTTAGCAGCTTGGACGTACTGAAGAGCCCGCGAACGCATTCGGGGGAATCCATGAATCTGAGGAGATGGTTGTTTATAACGATCGCGGCGATGGGAATCGCGCCGGCGCAGGCGGAGCAGTTTACCGTTTCTGCCAGGATTTTCTGCCCAGCCGCATTAGTAAGCTCAGCGATTGGAGATGTGCCCGACTCCAGTTTCAACCGCTTTCAGCTGGTGCCTTGCGCAGGTCTGAGGGTAACGGCGCGTGATAGCGATACGCTTTTCGATGAGTACTGCGGTTCGGCTTACACGAACTCCCGCGGCGAAGTTCGTTTCTCCGCGGATTGCAGCGATCTCACTAACCGGCCCGACGTCTACCTGGATGTTGAGGCTCGCAGCTCGCTTGGGTTTTCGGTGGGTGTCCATCATGTGAGCTTCTTTGAAGCGCTTTGGATTGGGATTGAAACGATCGTAGGATTTCCACTCACGGCTCCACTCGCGGTCATCGATTACCTGACTTCGCATAAGACCATGTCTTGGGTCTCTGCAGAGCGATTGGGCAACAACAATGTCGAACTCGCATTTGGAGACAGCGCGGTCGGTGGAGATTTTGCTGCAGCACCTACTGTTTCACAGTTTGCTGCCAAACAGTTTTGGATCACCCAGTACAGCATGTTGCGCTTTAGCCAAGGGACTTCGATACGTCCCATGGACTTCAATTATTCTGTCGATGCACCTATGGGCGTCCCCACTACGCTTTACGACACTGTAGTCGTTGATGAGGACGAGTTTTTTTCGAAGACCGCTCACATCCTTCAAGCGACTCCGCACGAGATCGGTCACGTGTACTATAACGGCCTGCATTCGGGGTTTGTGCACTGGCTGATTGATGGTCCAGACTACATGACTCATCACGGTCAGTGCGAGTCGGGGCATTTTCAAACGCTCGCTTGGTACGAAGGCTTTGCCAACTTCATGAAAGACTATGCGTTTCAGCATTGGGACTGGTCGGTCGGAGATTGGACTGCGACTTATCGGCCTTTCCGCGGCTGTGCGATCACGGCTGGTGGAGGGCCCGTACCGAGTCAGGTGGGGCTGCATCTGGAGGGCAACGTTCAGGCTGTCATGAACGCTGTATTCTACGGTCCTGTTCGCGCAGCTCAGCGCGCAGCCATCGGAACGGTCTCCGAGAACGACTTCGTATGTCCGGGAGGCACGCGTCGTGTAGTGAGTCCTGGGCAGCCCGTCAAGTGCGAGTCTACCTACACTCCGAGTTGTCCGATGCGTTGGGAAGTGAGGAGGGACGCTCAGGGATTGACTGATATTTGTGCTCAGGATCTTCCAGAAGATCCTCGCTGCACTCCCCGTGAGCCGTGCGGACGTCCGAGGAGACAGCCTTTGGCCTGTCGCGCGGGCGATGTTGCTCAACGAGTCAGGGGCGCTGATCGTTGTACTCATTTAGCAAACGCGACTTTGCCTGCTTCGGGAGGCACGCCTCGAGCCAGGCCCGATGGATCTCCGGATCTCACCTTGGGTCACAACTTGGCGAGCGCGCGGACTTGGTTTTCGCTGCCTTCGCTCGACATCGCATTGGGGTGGATTCGATCGGAAGGGACCCGCTCTCACCGAGCCAACGAGTTCTGGCCAAACCAGATCCGTCCTTGGTGCGGGAGGTCTTTGCCAGGTGGAACACCTGAGCCGTACTGCGACTTGAGTGCTTCTGCTTCCTTTAGAGACGAAATGAGCCTGATTTCGGGAGATATCCGATGAAAACTTCTTACACACTGTTTGTAGTAGCTACGTTGGTCAGCGCGTCCGCGTTTGCTGATCCCTTATTTCCGACTCCAGTACCTGTTCCAACCGCAACCACTCGTCCAC
>CAZGCK010000029.1:29285-30266 GCA_964524175.1 uncultured Bacteriovoracaceae bacterium
GCCTCCGAGTGGGGCCGTCGATGCTCGGGTACGCGCGAAGCTTCAGGCCTATGTGAGGGAGAAGGGGCTGCGAGCCGTCACTGACGCTCAGTTTGCGGCAGGAGGACTCAGTCAGGAGCATGACTTTAGGGAGCAGTCCCAGGTCATTAATGGAACTAGGATCTCGCCGTTTCATGCAGGTAAGCTCAACCCGGTGAATCCGGCTGATCGACGCCCCAACGTGAACGTGGATCCTGGGTTGACCACAGTATTTCGTGCCTCGCTCACTTCGCGTTTGGGCCGTCCTCCGACGGATGCCGAGATCGCGGCTGAGGTGCAGGCTTTTGACAATCGGATCGCTCAGCAAAACACCCAGATGGCGGCAGCCAAGCAGGAGATCGCAGCTCGCTATCGTCAGGATGGTGAGTTTCCGCGGGATATCGAGCGTAGGTGGATGAACGTGTCGCCGACTGATCCTGAGCGAGCCAATGTACATGCTCATCAGGCTGAGTGGGCTCACATCGTCTCGAATTTGATGGCAAGCTCAGTGGGGGCCGATCAAACTACGCCTCCTCCGGGTGAGCCACCGAGGCCAGTGCCGCGCCCTACGTTTCCGCACTAGTGATTTGAGCTCATAAGCGTTAAGGAGATTTGGAGCGTCCGGCCGCAGATCGCGGCAATGATCTTGCGTCCGGACCGCTCTGCTGCGAGGGATCTCCATTTTGATCAAGAAATATTCACTCCACACCACTCAGAAGCAGCAAGGCCAGCGCCTTGATCAAGCGCTCGCTGAGTGGTTGCCTGAGGCGCTAAAGAAGCCTGTTTCCAAAGGCAAGGTTCGTAAGCTGGTTGTAGCGGGCGCCGTCTATCTCAACGGTCGCCGCGTCAGAATCGCGTCCAAAGAGCTCATGGCGCGCGTAAAAATCGACGTTTATATCGATGCTCGCAAGCTTTTCGAAGAAGATGGCCGGGCACGCGACCGCGCATTTGAGATGACTCAGG
>CAZGCK010000029.1:30276-35271 GCA_964524175.1 uncultured Bacteriovoracaceae bacterium
CTTCGAGGATGCTTATCTGATTGTGGTGAACAAGCCCGCGGGTCTCCCGACTCAGCCTACGCTGGATGAGGCGCGCGACAACCTTTTTGCGTCCGTCAAAAAGTTCATCGCAGCACGTGACCAAGTGACGGACCCTTACCTCGCGCTCCATCATCGGCTTGATCGCGATACTTCGGGTGTTCTCTTGTTCGCAAAGGCCAAAGAAGCCAATGCCGGCGTGGCCAAGATTTTTTCTGAGCACCTCGCTCGCAAAGTCTATCAGGCGATCGTGGCGCTGCCGCCCCGGAAGACCCCTCTGCCCGAGTGGACGGTGCGCGATTACCTGGGCAAACTGCCTGGGGCCGGCAAGCAGGCCAAGTACGGCGCAGTGAAATCTGGCGGAGATGCTGCTCACACGGATTTTAGGGTGCTCGAGCTTCTGCGCGATGCAGCTTGGATTGAGGCCAAACCCCTGACAGGCAGAACGCACCAAATCCGTGTGCACCTCTCCGAAGCGGGCTTTTCTATCTTGGGCGATTCGCTCTACGCAGATTCGCGAGTGGCTCGGCTTGCTCCGCGGTTGATGTTGCATGCCGTTAGCTTGACATTCCCACACCCGGTTCATAAAACGGAAGTATCGGTACAGTGCCTTCCCCCTGAGGACTTCCAAAAATGTCTGCTTACACTCGGAAGGGGCGATTCGCCCGCATCCTAGAAGAAAGCTCGATCATTCGACACTTTCTTTGGAAGTACCGGCGTTTCGTAGGTGTTGGCCTCGTGGCCCTATTTCTCGTGGACCTGCTCGAGATGGTTCCACCTCTTCTGCTCAAACGGTCGGTAGACGTCGTGACAAGCGGCGAGTTCACGCGTGAGCAGGCCATGCGTGAGCTTCTCCTCGCTTCTGGTATCTATGTTTGCACCGCGATCCTTCAGGGTATCGGTCGCTACGGTTGGCGCATGTACCTCATTCGCGCTAGCCTTTTTTCTGGCCGGGATATGCGACAGGGTTTCGCTCGCCATCTTTTTGGATTGTCTCCAAGTTTTTTCGACAAGAGGCCCGTGGGCGAGCTCATGTCGCTGGCGACCAACGATGTAGAAGCTGTGCGCATGGCAATCGGTGCGGGGCTTCTTACGTTTGCCGACATGCTATTTTATTTTCTGACCGTGCCGATTGCTATGTTTGTCCTATCTCCCGAGCTTACGCTCATCGCATTTCTGCCATTGCCGATCATTCCGTGGCTTGTGATGCGAAAAGAACGAGAGGTGAATACTCGCTTTGAGGCCGTGCAGGGGTCATTTGCCAAGCTCTCAGCGATGGCGCAAGAGAGTATCGCGGGCATTCGCGTGCTGAAATCGTTTGCGAAGGAAGATGCGCAAATCCAGAGATTCGCTGCCGAAGGGGAGCGCTTTGCTAAACTTAATTTGAGCTTGGCGCGCGTTCAGACCTCGTTGGGGCCCACGCTCGACTTTGCGATGAGCCTGGGGCTTGTGCTTCTGCTCTTCGTGGGCGGGCGCATTCTCGTAGGGCCGGATACAACGGGGCTAGGGGTAGGGACGATTTCTCTAGGGACTTTTGTGGCATTTCAGCGGTTTATTCAAAAGATGGTCTGGCCCATGACTGCGCTTGGGATGTCGATTAGCTACTATCAGCGAGCCGCTTCGAGCTCCAATCGCCTTAAGGAAGTCTATTCGAACAAAACGGACGTGCCGGAGGCCAGCGTCACGACCATCCCAACGCTCGTTCACGGGCGGACAAAAGGCCAAGTCGAGTTCTCAAATCTCACTTTTAGCTACCCCGGTTCGGCTCAGGTCATATTAAAAAACTTAAGTTTAAAAATAGAATCTGGAGAGCGGGTCGCGTTCTTGGGCGCCGTGGGCTCAGGCAAGTCGGCGTTGCTATCACTGTTGCCTCGGCTCTATCCCGTCGCTCACGGAATGGTCCGGATCGACGGCGTCGACATCAACGATTGGCCGCTCGAAGAGCTCAGGCGTCAGGTTGGGTTTGTCAGCCAAGATGTTTTTTTGTTCAGCGAGACCGTGACGGAGAACGTGGCTTTTGGGCTTCAACAGTGGGTCGAGGGTCAGTCGGCCACGCTCCCCGTTGAAGAAGCAACGCAGCTCGCGGCCGTGCACGAGGACGTGATGGGACTGACGGGCTCCTATCGAACTCGGCTGGGAGAGAGAGGCGTCAATCTCTCTGGAGGCCAGAAGCAGCGCCTGACCATCGCGCGAGCGATCGCCAAGGCTCCTTCTATTCTCGTGTTGGACGATGCGCTCTCTTCGGTGGATGTTCGCACGGAGGAGATGATCCTTCGCGGACTGCGAGCTCGTCCTGAGCGCAATACAGAAATCATCGCGGCTCATCGAATCTCCACGATCAAGGACGCGGATCGAATCGCAGTTCTCGAAGAAGGGACGATTCGCCAGCTTGGCACGCACCAGGAGCTGATCGCGGATCGCCGAGGGCTTTACCGCAAGTACTATGAGCAGCAGCGTCTAAAAGAGGATCTCGAGTCCTATGCGCAGTCCTTAGATGAACAGGGAGGCGATCGTGTCATCCGGCCTTGAAGCCTATCTCGAGACTGAAGACCAGGATTCTCGCGAGCTGCGGATCCGGGGGCTCAGGCGCATGCTGGGTTTGATCGCCGAGCATCGCAAGCCGTTTGTGGGCGGTTTAGCGATGGTGCTTTTGGGGACTTTTGCAGCGCTGCTTGAGCCTCGCCTCTTTGGCTATGCGATCGACGACGCAATTATCCCAAAGCGTTGGGATCTGGTGGTGAGCTTTGGAGTGGCGCTCTTTGGCGTGATCTCGGTTCGCGTCGTGGCTGCGATTTCGCAAGCCTATTTGTTTGAGGTGATGGGTCAGCGCGTGACCCAAAAGTTGCGTGTCCAGCTTTTCTCTCATTTGCAGCGTCTGCCGGTCTCTGTGTACGACAAGCACGCAGCAGGGCGGCTCCTCACTCGCGTGACCAATGATGTGGCCTCGCTTAACGAAATGTTCTCGGCCGGATTTGCCACGATGCTGTCGAATGCTCTCATGGTCTTGGGCATCCTGATCTGGCTTCTGGTTCTGAATCTCAAGTTGGGCTTGATCGCGACGAGCGTGTTTCCGCTTCTTGTGCTGTCCTCGATGTACTTTAGCCGGCGACTGCGCACTGCTTATCGCGAGTCAAGAAGCAAACTGTCCGCTCTCAATGCGTTCTTGGCTGAGAACTTGAACGGCATGAAGGTGGTTCAGCTCTTCAACCGCGAGAAGCTCCATATAGAACGCTTCGAGCGAGTGAACCATTGGTATGCGGAGGCATTGATCTCAACTGTCCGCGTGTTCGCTGTTTTTCAGCCCACGATTACCGTGAGCGCGGGGATCGCGCTTGCCATGGTGATTGGATTTGGTGGCCAGATGGTGCTTGACCAGGAGATCAAGCCGGGAGTGTTGGTAGCAGCGTTTTCGTATTCGCTAGCGCTTTTTCAGCCTGTTCGAGAAATCGCGGATAAATGGAACATCTTCTTGTCTGGAATGATCTCAGCCGAGCGAATTTTCGCGATCTTGGACTGGAAAGCGGAGTTGACCGCCCAGGATGTGGAGACACCTGCGCAGCCTCTCGCCGGAATTCGAGGCCACGTCGTCTTCGAGAATGTGTGGTTCGCCTACGATAGTTCTAGCGAACCAGCGTGGGTGCTCAAGGATTTCAGCTTTGAGATCCTTCCGGGTCAAACCGTAGGCATCGTCGGTCATACCGGGGCCGGCAAAACGACTCTCATTGGTCTTCTTACCCGATTCTACGAGCCTCAGCGTGGTCGGATCGTGCTCGATGGCAAGGATCTGCGTGAGTACGATCGCAGATCCTTGAGGGCTTCGTTTGGAATCATTCAGCAGGACGCTTTTGTTTTTTCAGGGACCTTTCGCGACAACATTTCCTTTTGGCAGCAAAATGAAAATGCGGGCACCCAGGCGGCGCTCGCAACTCTTCGGGAGCTGGGCTACGAAAAATGGTGGCGTTCGGATACGCCAGACCTCCGAGAGCGAGGGTCCAATCTTTCGATGGGGGAAAAGCAGGTTCTCGCATTCACGCGCGCGATTGCAGCGCAACCCTCGGTTTGGATTCTCGATGAAGCGACAGCCAACATGGATTCGCAGACCGAAGAGAAACTGCAAAGCGCTTTGAGCCAGGTAACGATGGGCAAAACGTCGATTCTCGTCGCGCACCGATTAGCGACTATTCGCGCGGCGGATCTCATACTGGTGCTGCACAAAGGCTCGCTGGTCGAAGCGGGGCAGCATGCCGCGCTAGTTCAGAGAGACGGGCTGTACGCTAGGCTTTATCGGTACCAGCAGGCGCAGGGCTAGAGAGCTAAATCCAAAAAGCGTAATCGATATCCGTTTCGTCCGCGAAAAGCATGACCATGCGATCGACACCCACGGCAATCCCTCCCGACGGCGGCATTCCTTCAGCAAGGGCCTCGAGAAACCCCTCATCAATCGGCGTTCTCGGAAACCCAGCTCCATAAATCTGCTCGCGCTGATCCATGTCTTTTTCAAAGCGCTGACGTTGCTCGATCGGATCCGTCAGCTCCTCAAACGCGTTGCCTAGTTCGAGGCCTCCTGCGTAGGCCTCGAATCGCCGCGCCCAACGCGAGCCATCCGGGTCGCTGTCGACGATTGAGAGCGCTGCTTGCGAGGGCGGATAGCGCATGACGATCACCGCTCGGTCCTGAGGCAGTCGCGGCTCAATGAAGTTGAGCCAAATTTTGAAGTAGAGGTCATCCCAGGGCTCATCGTCGCGGGCGTCGAGACCGAGTCTTCTGCATTCGGCAGCAATTGCGCTGCTTATTGAGCAGTTTGCGAGATCGACTTGGACGTGTTCAGCGAACAAGTCGCGAATTTTGTAACGAGGCCATGGTGTAGCGACCGAGATCTCCCGTCCACCCGTGCGGATCACCGGAGCTCCGTGGATGGCTTTCGCGACGTGAGCGAAGAGCTCTTCCGTATCTTTCATGATGGATTCGTATCCCGCA
>CAZGCK010000030.1:0-1054 GCA_964524175.1 uncultured Bacteriovoracaceae bacterium
CGCGAGGCGATGAAGAGCTTGAAATTTTGAAGATCCAATACCCTTAGTGGGGGGCTGCTGGTGGGTCTGGCACTCCGGCCGTTCCAGGTACGTTGTCCCGCGTTTCGTTTAAGAGAGTGTCTGCTGAGCTCCCAGGCAACGCCCGGTTGGGGTCGGCCAAGGGCGTAAACTGTGGTTCATGTTTTGCCGTACCCAGTTCGTCTTTCGCTTCGCCAGGGGCTTGTGAGGTGCAGTGCGCAGGAGAAAGTCCTGTAATGGGGTCGGGTGGGCAGATGGTGCTGCGCTGTGCTGAAGGTGCTTCTGACTGAGCTGGTACCCCGATTGCGCTCGGGTCTGTCGCATCATTGAAGGAGTCAGAGGGGGGATTAGAGAAGGGATTAGAGAAGGGATTAGAGAAGGGATCAGATGTTCCGTTTCGGGAGAATCCATCAGACTGCGCCGCAGAATTGCTATGGGTATCTACTCCAGAGTTTCTCAGTGGATCTTGCGCAATCGCTGACATTGCGTAGAGCATGCAGGTTAGAGCGAAGGGCAAAAATCGAAGCGATGGGTTCATAAACCCCTCCTGTCTGACAAGGGCTGCAATCACCATTCCTTTTGAAGCGCTCCGCTTTGTGATAGCGAGAATTCATGCCTAAAGGATTACTTTTGATTAATCTGGGGACTCCCCAGGCTCCGACCACTTCGGCGGTTCGCAAGTACCTACGTGAGTTTCTGATGGACCCCGAAGTTATCGATATCCCGAGCGTGTTTCGTTGGCTTTTGGTTCACGCGATTATTCTTCCAAGGCGACCGGCCCGTTCGGCTGAAGCGTACAGAAAGGTTTGGACGCAAGAGGGTTCGCCGTTGCTCTTTCATCACCTTGCACTGACTCGAGGCGTGCAAGCTCATCTAGATCGTACAGCGGGACAAGGTGAGTGGGTTGTCGAGGCTGGTATGCGGTACGGAGAGCCCTCACTCGAACAAGCGATTGGCAGGCTGCTTTCAAAGGGTGTTTCTGAGATCCAAGCTTTTCCGCTCTATCCTCAGTATTCTTTGGCAGCGACTTACTCCT
>CAZGCK010000030.1:1064-34038 GCA_964524175.1 uncultured Bacteriovoracaceae bacterium
CGTCGAGCTCCGCGCGTACCGCGCCAACCTCGGTTCGAATGACGTTGAGCTCCTGTTCGAGCTCTTTGACCCGCGCTGGGATGAGCGCGGCGGAGCGAGCGAACTCGAGAGCTTTGCTCGCAGCTGGCTCCTCGAACTCCTTTGAGATTTTTGCCTGCCTTCTATGAGAGCGCTGGGTTCATCAAAGCTTTTGCGTCCATCGCGCGCGAGAGCCTTGTGGATTTCAAGTACGATCACCTGCTTTTCAGTTTTCATGGGCTGCCCGAGCGACAGGTTAAAAAAACGGATTCGAGCGGCGCTCACTGTCTGGCAAAAGCCAACTGCTGCGACAAGATCACCGATGTTAACCGTGATTGTTACCGAGCCCAGAGTTACGCCACCGCCCGAGCGCTGGCGCGGGAACTGGGTCTTGATGCGACCCAATACAGCGTTTGCTTTCAATCTCGCTTAGGGCGAACTCCATGGATCCAGCCTTACACAGATCAAATGTATATCAAGCTCGCCCAAGAAGGTAAGAAGCGGATAGCCGTGATGTGTCCCGCCTTCGTAGCTGACTGCCTTGAAACCCTCGAGGAGGTTCAAATCCGAGGGCGCGAAGATTTTATTCAGCTTGGAGGGGAGGATCTCAAGCTCGTCCCTTCTCTTAATTCCAACCCGCTTTGGATCCAGGCGGTCGCAGAAAGCGTTCAATGAAGTCCTTGGGGCTCGACCTTTTGGTTGTCGAAGATGTGGATGAGATGCGCGAGATGCTTCAGCAGATGCTTTCGGCTATCCCGGGTGTTCGCAACGTCGTATGCGCCCAGAACTGCGGCGAGGCGAGGCTTGAGTTGAGCCGTCGCAGGCCGCACCTTGTTTTCTTAGATGAGGTCCTGCCCGGGGAGTCGAGTCTTGACCTCCTTAAAGAACTCCAAAGCACCCCAACCCGCGTTGTTCTCATGACGGGCATCGTTCAGGCGGATCATGCGGTTCCTCCTGGGGTTGTTACCCGCCTGTTTAAGCCGGATTGGGATAGTTTGGCCTCTGATCAGGACCGTTTTATCCAAGCTATCGTAATGTCCGGCCTTCCTTTACCTGATTCGGGTTGACGGGCGAATCAGTCTGCTGTTAATCACCCTAAACCTAAAGATCCGAGCTCCCTTGAGCTCATTTGTGCCGGGGCTAAGGCCCCCAATTCGTAATATTGAAAATGTCGGAAGGAATAGATTCTCATGGCCGTCACGATCCGTTTGTCCCGCCAAGGCGCTAAGAAAAACCCACAATATCTTGTGGTTGCAGTGGATTCCGCGAAGAAGCGCGACGGGGCATATATCGAAAAACTCGGTCACTACTACCCAAAGGCAAAGAATCCAGCTGACAAGCTCAAGGTGAACCCTGAGCTCGTCAAGGCTTGGTTGTCCAAAGGTGCCCAAGTGACGAAAACTGTTGGACAACTTTTCAAAGGCCTTGCAAAATAGTCTGAGCGATCTCACCTGCTAAAGAAGTGGAATGAGGAAGAAGATCTTCCTCTTGCGGAGCGCTAAGGAGAGTGCCAGATGTCGGATAGCAAAGAGCTCAGCGAATTGGCCAAGATGATTTTGTATATGGCGAAAATGCTGGTCGATCTTTCCGACCAGGTCTCCATCAACGAGATCGAAGGTGAGAACACCACGGTCATTGAGTTAAAAGTGGCCAAAGAGGATCTGGGTAAGATCATTGGCAAACAAGGGCGCACAGCCCGCGCCATTCGGACGGTTCTCAATGGTGCATCCACCAAGCTCCGCAAACGCACAGTCCTCGAAATCATCGAATAGTCCGCTTCAGTCCCCATCGATTCGATTTCATTTTTTAACGCTTTTCCCCGAAGTATTTGAGCCTATTTTGTCATTTAGCCTCATGGGCAAGGCGGCAAGAAAAGGTCTTGTTTCGTTTCATACGACACAGGTGCGCGACTTTGCGACCGACAAGCATCGCACCGTGGACGATACGCCTTATGGCGGGGGGGCGGGCATGTTGATGAAGGTTGATGTGCTGCATTCAGCTTGGAAGGCTGCGATGAATGCAGCCAAAGGCTCGGTTGAGTCGTGCAGACCTCTCACAGTTTTACTCTCTCCGCAGGGTCAGCTTTTCGATCAGGAGATGGCCAAGGAGCTTGCCGGCTATACCGACATTATTTTGGTCTGTGGGCACTACGAAGGAGTCGATGAGCGTTTTATCGAGCTCTGTGTGGACCGTGAGGTCTCAGTAGGAAACTACGTGCTGACGGGGGGTGAGCTCCCTGCTTTGGTCATGACTGATACTATTACCCGGCTTTTACCCGGAGTCGTAGGCAACGAGGCTTCGATCACAGGCGATAGCCTCGAAAACGGTGTGAAGTACCCTCAATTCACTCGACCCAAGACTTACGAGGGGTTGGAAGTGCCTGAGGTGCTCATGAGCGGAGATCATGGTGCCATTGCTCGCTGGCGTGAGAGTCAGGCAGCCGAGCGAACGTCTCGCAAAAGGCCTGATCTTAAGCGCAAATAGGGGCCTAAAGAGAGCCAGATAGGGTTTGATGCCTTGCCTGAACCCGTCAGACCGTGTTATCCCCACGGGCTCGTGCCAAGGCCAGTCTTCATCGTTCTTCTTCATTTCCCGGTCATCAATCGGAATGGGTTAACCGTGACGACTTCTGTGACGAACATGGACATACATGACATCGCACGGTCGGCCAGGACCTACGGAGTAAAGCGATACTTTATCGTGACTCCTCTGGAGGACCAGCACGAGCTCGTTGGACGGATTCTTCAGTATTGGAATTCGGACTCCGTGCGCGAATATCATCCGGATCGTTTTGAGGCGGTTTCTTTGGTCCGGTTGGCGCACGATTTCAACGAGGTGAAAGCCGCCATTCGTGCCGAGTGTTCGAAGGATTACGACGGTGACCCCGAAGTCGTCCTCCCCGATGCCCGGCCGCTTCCGAACCCTGTCAGCTACGCTGAGCTTCGGCGAGAGTTGCAGGAAACCGCACCCGGAAATAAAAGTCCCGAAAGCAGTCGACCTTTGGTCATTGTGTTCGGAACAGGGTGGGGAGTTTCGGACTCCTTCTATCCCGAGGTCCACCGGATCCTAGCGCCGGTGTACGGGCCAGAAGGGGGTCGAGAGGGCGGCTACAACCACCTCTCAGTTCGAGCTGCTGCTGCGATTATTTTGGATCGCCTGTTCGGACAGTAACCGGCTCTTGCAAATGGCCAACGCGTCGTTTCGAGAGTGTCACTCGAGCTAGGCAGTTTCAAATGTCTGCACGAGAGCTTAGCTCTCATTGGATCGGAAAAAATCATGGCAAAAACCAAACAAAAGATTCGCAAAAACTCTGGCACCGCTAAGGCGTCTGCTCGCGGCCTCATGGCTCGCGTAGAGCAAGTCGAGAAATCGCTCCTTCGCTCGGACTTCCCGCAATACAAGGCAGGCGATACTGTTCGCGTGCATGTGAGAATTAAAGAAGGCGATAAAGAGCGTGTTCAGGTTTACGAAGGACTGGTCATCGCGATGTCCAATCGTGGTGCAGGCAAATCATTTATCGTGCGCAAGATCTCTCACGGTGTAGGCGTTGAGCGTATTTTTATGGAAAGCTCGCCTAAGATTGCCAAGCTTGAAGTCGTTCAAGAAGGCCTCGTCCGTCGCGCCAAGCTCTATTACATCCGTGGCCTCGAAGGTAAGGCTGCACGCATCGAGCGCGATGTTGAGACTCTCGCATCTGCTGCGGCTTCTGCTGCCGCTAAGGAGAGCTCCAAGGCTCCTGCTGGCAAGAAGTAACAGGATTGTGTAGCGCCGAAATTACCTACAGGCAATCTCGGCGCTACACACCTCATTGATTCGATGGCACTGAAGTCTAAGAAGTCCGAAAGCGCGCCGCGCGCTCCGGATCTCGCATGGGAGACAAAGTTCGGATATCCTTTAACCTACCTTGTCGGCATTGACGAGGTAGGAAGGGGATGTCTTGCAGGTCCGGTGGTCGCAGGCGCACTTATTTTGCCTGAGCCCGGCCTCAAACCGGAGTGGGTCTCGGAGATCAAGGACAGCAAGCTGCTAGGCCCCGAGGACCGCGAACGCCTGGTGCCTCTGATCGAGGGTTGGGCGTTGAGTTGGGGCATTGGCGTGGCGAGCGTCGAGGAGATCAACTCGATCAATATTTTTCATGCATCCCATCTGGCGATGGTTCGGGCGGCGCAGATCGCATTGCAAAAACTGGGTTGCACCCAAAGACCCATTCATGGGCTCGTTGACGGTAAATTTTTGCCTAAGAATCTGCCGTTTGCCTCGACAGCGATCATCAAAGGCGATCTCAAGTGTCTTAGTATCGCGGCTTCATCGATACTTGCCAAAGTCTGGCGAGATCGGCGCATGGCTGAATTGGATCGTGAGTTTCCGGGGTACGGATTTGCGGGGCATAAAGGTTACGCTACGCCCGTGCATCAGGCGGCGCTCGTACAGCTTGGGCCGTGCAGGATTCATCGGCGGGGGTTCGCGCCGGTGGCGAAGCTTTTGAGGTCTGCCAAGCAAGACGTTGAGGGTTTGCAGCCGAGCCTGTTCTAGGTGGCTTGTGCCGTGCATAGTCGGCGCGCATGAACGAAGAGCCTCTTTCTAAGCTTCACTATGGGCTTCAAATCGAATCACAAGCAGAGATCTGGTTTACACAGAAGTTTCCTTCCGCTCAGTTATTGAATCGCAACTACCGAGCACGAGTAGGTGAGATCGATCTGATATTTGAAGTTCCTGGCGGAGGTGGGATCGAACTCGTTTTCGTAGAAGTTCGTGCTCGGCTCGAAGGGGGCTGGGAGGACGCGGTCGAAAGCGTTGGGCTTCGCAAACGCTTCCGCTTGAGGCGCGTGATTGATCTCTATCTTTCCAAGTACAAGGGCAAGGCTCTTGGCGCGCGTCTCGATATTTTAGCGTGGGATGGGAAGAGTTGGGAACACTTGCCCAATGTTTGGATTTAGGTCCCTGTTCAGGGGATAGGACTAGCGGCGCGCACACTCCCTCACGCATCCCAACAGGCTTGACCCCCGTCCTGGTTCCTTTAAGATCTGAACATGACGCGTTTCAAGCCAAGCCAGATCGCCGTGGCAACCCTTATGGCGATCGCTTGCCTACTTAGCCCCAAGCCCGCCCAAGCCATGAGCCGCGACGTAAAATCCGTGATCGTAGCCGGAACCTACGGCCTCGTAGGTGGCACTGCGATTGGTCTTGCGACATTGCCGTTTTCTCAAGATCTCAGATCAGTCTTCATCGGTAGCTCATTGGGCCTCTATCTGGGGATCGCAATCGGATTCTACTTCATCACGCATCGAGATGACCCAAGCAATCCGCTGAGAAGCCGCCGTGATCGTCAGTGGGATGAATCCAAGCTCGATCCCGTGGATCGCGAGCGGGAGCTGAGGCTTGAACCCGTGTTGCAGGCGCAGCCATCCCTGGCGAGGTCGAACGAGCAGCCTGTGAGCCTTGATTTACCGGTTTTGAGTTTCTAAAAAGCCCAAATCAAACGTCGAAACTCTTTTTGGCGCGTTCCTCGGTATCATGAAACTCAAAGGCTTCATTCTCATCAAACGCCTTAATGATGCGTTTGAACTCGCTTCTGACATGGCAGTAGCGAGGACGATTCGGGGATGTGGCATTGAACTCTTTGAGTGTCTGAACGAACGAAGAGATGCCGCTCGAGCCGACGAACTCGAGGTTCTCCAGATTGAATATAATCTTCTTGGGCGTCGAGTCTGTTTTGTTGGGCTGAATGAGCTTGGAGAGCTCCTCGCGCAAGGGTTCGGAGGCACCGAAGTCGAGCCTCCCGTCCATGGATACCACGACCACATCGCCCGTTTTCCTAATCTGGGTTTTCATCTTGTCTACCGCGCCCTTTCTTCTTTGCCAGTCCGTACGTCCTCTCTTATGATCCGCTACGTGTCACATGGGATAAAGAGGCAAGTTTTACCGCCCGGACTCTGGGTGGTTGCGACTCCGATCGGCAATCTCTCGGATTTTTCGCCGCGCGGGCAGCAGGCCCTCGAGCAAGCGGACGCGATTCTTTGCGAGGATACGCGGCGAACTCTCACGCTTTTGCAAGCTCTAGGTATCGAAGGCAAGCGGACGTTCAGGCTAGATGCGCATGCAGGTGAATCTCAGCTCAAGGAGGTCATTCAGCGTCTAAGGGATGGGCAGTCGTTCGCGCTCGTGACAGATGCGGGCACCCCTGCCATCAGTGATCCAGGCTCAGCGTTGGTGAAGCGAGCGCACGAGGCGAAGGTGAGGGTGACTCCGATTCCGGGTGCATCGGCCCTCATGTGTTTGCTTTCGGTGGCGGGATTTGCGGAGACAGAATTTCAATTTGGTGGCTTTTTTCCAAGAAAAGAAGGCGATAGACGCCGCCTTCTCGAGAGCTTCAAAGGGCGTGGAGTTCGCGTGGGGGTTTGGTTTGAAAGCCCAGAGCGACTGGTCGATAGCCTGGATCTGGTGTCAGAGGTGTTGGTTGATTCTGAAGTTGTTGCTGCAAAGGAGTTAACTAAGCTTCATGAGCGCGTTTTTGCGGGTCTTTCTGGAGATGTCAGGTCCCAAGTGAAGCAAGAGATCGAGAGTGAAGGTGCGCGCGGTGAGTGGTGCTTCGCCATTCGTTTGCTGGCACAGGAGTCATCCGGTACTTTCTCAGGTAGCGAAAGTTCAGATTGGGTTAAGGCTTTGCATTGTCTTTTGAATGCTCAGGTTTCGGCCTCTAGAGCGGCTCGCGAGGTAAGCCAAGCTTTTGGCATGCCCAAAAATCTCGTTTATGAAGCTGCTTTGAGGATTTCTGGAAAAAAAAGAGGGGAGGGGGGTTGACCCAGTTTGGAACCCCCGTAGACTGAAAAGTGTGGTTGTGGAATGAATCCATGGATGGATTCTTGGGAGACAGGATAATAGCTCTCGTGGGCCTCGGTGGGATTAGGATGATCGTTCACTGAGGCATTTTTTTTCCGCAACCCTCTCGCCAAACTAGCCTTTGCTGCAAACGGACAGGAGGTCCGTTCCAACGCATGGCTCCTCACGCAATATCAATCTATTTTTCACCCCCTGAATCCACAACGGATGTGGAGGTGTCTTCTCAGCCGTCACTGGGCCTGGAGGTCGTGCAATCTCTTGAGCAGGCGCTTGAGGAAAAGGACCTCTATACGAGTGGTCACGCTAAACGCGTGGTGCAGTACACGATGGCGATCGCTCGTCACCTTGAAGGTTTGAGTGGAGCTGCACTCGAAGCACTTAGGTGCACGGCCTCGTTGCATGACTTAGGAAAAATTGCGATCGACGACCGTATTTTACAGAAAGGTGCTCCACTGAGCTTTGATGAATGGAAACAGATGCGCGCTCATCCGGAGTTGGGACGCGAGCTCCTTTCTCGTGCTGCTACTGATATGGGCGTGCCTGCAGTACAATTTAAGGATATTGCCGCAGGCGTATTGCATCACCACGAGCGTTGGGATGGTGCAGGTTATCCCTATCGGCTGGCGGGCGAGCAAATCCCTTTGTTTGCGCGAATTGTTGCTGTGGCCGACGCTTTCGATGCGATGGTGAGCACGCGTCCTTATCGCGCTGGGTGCAATCCAGATGCAGCAAGTCGTGAAATTTTTTCTTCGAGTGGATCGCAGTTTGATCCGCGCATTGTCCGGGCTTTTGCTCGGGCATTTGGGCGCGCTCAACCTTTTTTAGAGGTGAACACGACCCTGCTTTAGCGGGCTCGCGTCCGAAGCCTTGCTCTAGTTGATTTTGCCTGTTACCTTCGCGGCATAAAGAAACGAGAATCGTTCATTTATGCCGTGGTTTGACGACCTCAAGACGCCTCGCATTAAGTCGCAAGTTTCACAACGCACCTCTCGGGTACCCGAAGGGCTGTGGGTGAAGTGCACCCAGTGTGGTGAAATTCTTCAATCTAAAGTTCTCAAAGATAACCTGCAAGTTTGCCCCGAATGTGCGTTTCATTTTCGCATGACGGCTGCAGAGCGAATTTCGATTCTGACAGATGAGGGTAGCTTTGATGAATATGCCGAAGATTTAGTTTCTACTGATCCTCTCGAGTTTGATGACACTAAGCCCTATAAAGACCGGCTGCGCTCGGCGGCAGGTAATACAGGTCTTCGTGATGCATTTGTCGTGGGTCGGGCGAAAATCGGCGGCCTACCGTATCATTTGGGTGTTTTCGAATTCAAGTTCATGGGCGGCAGCATGGGCGTCGTTGTAGGTGAAAAAGTCGCCAGACTTTTTGAGAGTGCGCTGATCGATCGTCTTCCTGCGGTCGTGGTGTCGGCTTCGGGCGGTGCTCGCATGCAGGAAGGGATCCTCTCTCTTATGCAGATGGCAAAGACGACCTCGATTCTCACTCATATGCGAAACGAGGGCATCCCTTACATTTCCGTGCTCACCGATCCGACGACTGGAGGCGTGGCAGCCTCATTTGCGATGCTCGGTGATTTAATCATAGCCGAGCCGCATGCGCTTATCGGATTTGCAGGGCCACGCGTGATCGAGCAGACGATCCGTCAGTCGCTGCCTCAAGGATTTCAGCGAAGTGAGTTTCTCCTGACTCACGGTTTTTTGGATCGGATTGTTCCGCGCAAAGACCTGTCTCAGGAACTTCGTCAATGGATGTGGCGATTGGGGCGACAGACGTGCCGCTTTCCCGACGGCGTTTGAAGTGTTTTTTCATAGCTGCCGCTTTACTGAACGCCATCATTGGCGGGGGGCTTGCACACGCCGCGATCGAGAATAAGCCGATCCACACGTCAGGCGATAAGCAGTTTTGGGATCGCAAAAAGAACATAGTCGAGCTTTATGGGCACGCATCGGTCTCTCAGCCAGGTGAGACGCTGACGGCCGATTATATCACCATGGACCTCAATACCCGTGTTCTCGACGCTAAGGGCAATTGTGTTTACGTCGCTGCCGGTACGGTGATTCGAGGCGAGGAGATGCACTTCAACCTGGAGACTCGAACAGGCACGATCGTCACAGGGCGAGTGTCCAACGAGCGGTTCTCGCTAACGGGCGAGCGAATCAACAAGCTTGGCGACAATCGATTTCAAACTCATTGGGGGGAGTACACGACCTGTCTCGATTGTCCGGGCACGTGGAGTCTCACGGCTGAAGACGTTGACATGCAGATCGAAGGCTACGCGCATATGAGAAACGTGGTGCCAAAGATCAAGGATGCTCCAGCTTTTTGGATGCCTTACTTGATCGTACCGATGAAGACCCGACGCCAAACGGGGCTTTTGTTTCCGACCTTCTCTGTTTCGCAGCAGAATGGGTTTTCTTTGGTGCTGCCTTTTTTCTGGGCGATCAACGATTGGTCGGACATGACAATTACGCCCGGGCATCTGACTTCGCGAGGGGAGAAGCTTGATCTCGAAGGGCGCTACATCCTCACGGAACGAAGTCGGGGCGACATCAACTACTATTACCTGCGCGACAGTACCTTTAAGGACGCCAACCAAACTCGCTTGAACCCCAATCGGTGGGGCCTCAATATTATCCAGACTCAGGACTTGCCGTGGGGGATCGTCGAAAAGCTCAAGCTAACGGAAATTAGCGACAACGATTTTCCGTTTAACGGGGGCGGGGTGCCTGGCAATGGCGAGCTGTATTTGCCGACCACATTGAGTCTATCTAAGTCCACGCCGGATCTCAGCGCCTACGTTGCGATGCGACGCTATCGCAATCTGATCAATACGGATCCGGATCTCGTCGTGCGAAAGCAGGAGTTTGATCCGCGCACGGTCCAGGTCTTTCCGCATGCGGGCTTAGCTTTTAACGACAAACTTCTATTTGGCAGTCCTCTAGCGGCGGGCGTCTCGTTTAGATTCGATAATTTTACGCGCTCACTCGACGCTTTCGATAACGACTCGACCTCGTTGGTTAACCCCATTAGTGGCTGCAGTGGCTTCGGCTGCAAAATGCCTGATGGTTTCCAGCCCTCCTATCGAGCCGGCATTGATCCGATTCGTAAGGCGACCCGTTTTTCTGTATCGCCGAGTGTCTACGTTCCGTTCAGGCCGCTGGATGTTTTTTCAGTCGTCCCTTCGGTCAAATACTTTGGCTACTATTACGCGTTTCCGCAGACCTCATATTTCTCGGTGCCGCCACTGGCACGTGGCTATATGCTTTTTCAGACCGACTTTGCGGCGCAGCTCGAGCGGATCTATCACTTTGACGACGACTTCGATCAACCGCGCTCGAAGCATTTGATTCGGCCAGTGCTGACGTATTCTTATATTCCTGCGCAGACGATTTCTGAGAACGTGAATCATCCGTTCACAAAGCAGATCAAATACGCCGCAGAGGAGAGGCCCGATAGCCCCCTTCCTGGCTATTATTTTGATAGCAACGATCTAGTGCCGCTAAATTTTAGCTGTGAACTCGGATCTCCCTGTTTGCTCCCCCAGGGTAACTCGCTAGCCGCAGGTTTTGTCACGCAGTGGATTCGACGCGACGGGAGCGATGAGGGTGCGGCCTCCTATCCCGTGATTATTGAAGCCACGGCGACCCAGTCGTTTAACTTCAAGGAGTATGAAAAAGCGGAGCCGCGTCCTTTGAGCTTGTTTCGCTCAACATTTGCAGTGAACTTAGAGCGATTCAATTATCGTCACGAGTATCGGTTTTTCCCTTACTTTAGCGGAATCAAGCAGGCCGTATCAGCAGGGGTCTCGTATTCGCTGATTTCAACTGTCCATCGCGACATCTTCTTGTTCAACCGTGCGTTTGGAATTGACTATGACTGGGATCAGCACGGGCAAACGGATCTCTCATCCGGAACCCACACGGCGACTGCAAGGTTCGTTTGGTCGATTTCGGATTACATTTTGCCTCAGGTTAATGTGACGTACTCCGTGATCCGTCATGCGGTCCAGAGCGCGGGTCTCATGGTTCAGTTTCAAAGCCCATCAAGATGCTGGAAATTTACCGTCGATCTCCCTTACTCTTTGGGTGTGGGCGTCGCCTGGAACCTCGACCTTTCTTTGAATCTCACTGGCTCAGGGTTTGGCGGTGTGACCGGCGTCGCAAATCAGGTGATTAGTCCAAATCGCTAAGGAAAAGGAGAAGCTCTTGGCAAAAAGCAAATCTGGCGGTGTCGACGTGAATGCCTACGCTGCCGTCGCGATTTCTCATCTAAAGGAGTTGATGGATAGAAATCGCGAGGTCATGAATCGGCTGGTGCAAAGGCTCGTGCAAGATGTTCCTCAAGGGAATTCTCTTTTGGTGTTTGGGAGCGGGCACTCCTCGATCTTTGCGTTTGAGCTCTATCATCGGGCAGGAGGGGCTTCATTTGTGGTTCCATTGGTGGCGGATTATCTGTTGCCAACGGTTGGACCTCCTGTGGTGCGCTTGCTTGAGCGCACGGTAGGCGTCGCAACGCCGATCCTGAATCGTGCGGAGCCAAAAAAAGGCGAGATGCTATGGTTGGCCTCTCAATCTGGCATCAACGCCGCCGTGGTGGATCTTGCCATCGAGGCAAAAAAGCGAGGGCTGGTCACCGTAGCGTTTACGAGCGTTGCTCATAGCAGCGCAGTCTCTTCGCGCCATCCTAGTGGTAAAAGGCTCTTTGAAGTTTGCGATGAGTGCGTGGACTTGGGGGGAGAAGTTGGTGATGCGTGTGTCGAAGTCGCACCTGGTGTTCGTGCGGGTCCCTTCTCGTCGATGGGATCGATTCTCGCAGGGCATTCGATTCTCGTCGCGGCGATGACTCAGCTCGAAGCAGCGGGGCATCGATGTGTCTACACGAGTGTCAATACTCCCGACGGTGAATTGCGCAACCGCGAGCTTGAGAAGGTGGCCTCCGTTCGTGATCCGCTTCTTAGGTAGTTTTTTGACGCTGTTTAAAAGTTCATGAAGGAACAGACGCGACCATCACGATCGATTCTGATACACTGAGGATCGCTATGCGAATCCTGCTATCCAACGATGATGGTGTACACGCAGTAGGGCTCAAGTTCCTAGAGAAGGAGCTCCGCAAGATCGGAGACGTCTGGGTCGTTGCGCCCTTAGAAGAGAAAAGCACGACCGGGCATTCTCTGACCATTCACAAGCCTTTGCGGCTGATCAAGATCGATCATCGCTTTTACGGCGTGAGTGGATCTCCTGCTGATTGTGTTTATTTGGGGATTCGGGAGGTCATGAAAGGGATGCCGGACCTGGTGGTCTCGGGCCCCAATCGTGGCGCCAACCTAGGTCAGGACGTTTACTACTCGGGTACGGTCTCAGCCGCGCGTGAGGCCTGCATCTTGGGGATTCCTTCGATCGCAGTGAGCCTGGCTGTCGATTTTTCGAAGCGCTTGGATGAGCGCAAGTTGCACTACGAAACGGCTTCAAAAGTGACTGCTCAGGTGATAGCCGGCCTTAAGAAAGCCGAGATGCCCGAGCATACGCTGCTTAATCTCAATGTGCCTGATGTGGCTTTTGATCGCGTAAAAGGCATGCAATGGACGCGGCAGGGTTTTAGGTACTATAGCGGCACAATACTTCGCCGCAAAGATCATCGCGGTAAAAACTATTTCTGGGTTGGAGGCCGCTATCAGGGGTATCGCAATGATCAAGGAACCGACTGCCATGCAGTGGCTTCCGGCTATGCTTCGCTAACGCCACTCAAGCTTGACTCGACGGATTTGGCTTGTCTGAGCGGGCATGCTGCGCAGGTGAAGCGTGACGCTCAAAAAAGAAAGAGACGTAAAGGATGAAGGGTGGCCTACTCGCCACTCTTATCGCTGTTTCGGTATTGTCCACGCTGGGAGTGGGTTGTTCGACGGCGCGCCCCATCCCATCTTCGCGGCAAGGGTTTTTTGCCCGTCTCAACGATCCAGCGCGAGGAGGTGCCACTCGCCGAGCTTATCCGTCAGAAGGCTCGGATCGTCCAGCGGTCGAGGTTACTGAATCGGATCTTCGCTGGCCACTCGAGCAAGTGGCGATCACTTCTTCGTACGGCAAACGGGGCAGGGTTTTTCATGAGGGCCTCGATCTCAAGGCAAGCACTGGTACGCCCGTCTTGGCCGCACAGGATGGGACTGTCATCTACGCCGGTCGCAAAATCCGCGGCTACGGTAACATGGTAGTGATCCGGCATAGCCCGGCTCTATCGACGGTTTACGCACATAATTCAAGGCTTCTCGTCAAAGCTGGTCAACTCGTGCGTCCTGGTCAGCGGATCGCGCTTTCGGGCAACACGGGTCGTTCGAGCGGGCCTCATCTGCATTTTGAAGTTCGCCACGGCACTTCGCCCGTTAATCCCCTTCAGTTCTTGCCGGAGCCTAGCGTGGCGACTCAGCCTAAGGTAGTGGCCTCGCAAGCGGTTCACACAAAGCGTCGCAAGGCGGTAGCGTCGTCCAAGCGCAGGCGACTTGCACGGAGTCCTGCGGCTGAGATACCTTTGGAGAATGAAGAGCTCTAGGATTGTAGTTGCAGCGTTTGTCGCGGCGGCGCTGAGTTTAGTTGGGTGCGCAGGTTCGCGAGTCGATGTGCAGCTGCCTGCTCGAAAGAATGACCCCAAGTGGAACGACAAAACCTACGTTTTGATGGTCTCCATCGACGGTTATCGTTACGACTACACCCAGTGGTTTGCGCCTCCTCACTTGAGCGAGTTTCAGGCAAATTCAGCGTCGGCAGAGAGCTTGATCCCGTCGTTTCCATCCAAGACGTTTCCCAATCACTACACGTTGGTGACGGGGCTTTATCCCGAGAATCACGGGATCGTCAGTAACTTTTTCTACGATTTTTCGCGAGATCCCAGCGACACTGTTTACAAGCTCAGCGACCGCAAAACAGTTCAAGATGCGAGCTGGTACGCTGGCACTCCGCTTTGGGTAGCGGCGGAGCAGCAGGGCATGCTGGCAGGGACCTATTTTTGGCCTGGGAGCGAGGCAGCGATCCAAGGTGTGCGGCCTACCTATGTGAAGGCCTATGATGGAAAAGTCCCCAACCTTGAACGCGTTCAAGGAGTGCTTGAGTGGCTTAAGCTTCCGGTGGAGACGCGGCCGCATTTTCTCACTCTTTATTTCTCGAGCGTCGATGCGGCGGGACACAAGTATGGAACACGCTCCCAAGAGCTCAAAGAAGCTGTCCTCGAAGTGGACGCCGTCTTTGGCGTCTTGATGAAGGAAATTCGAAAAACAAAAATTCCCGTCAATGTCATCGTGGTCTCGGACCACGGGATGAGGGATCTGGACGCGCGTAAAGTAGAGTATTTAGATGACTACGCCGATCTCAAGGATGCGACCGTAGGGGAGATGGGGCAACAGGCGTTGATTTATGTGAAGCAGCCCGAAGCCCGTGACCGCATCTATGCAGCGATCCAGAAGCGCCTTCAGCATGGCAAGATATACAAGCGCAGCGATGTGCCCAAGCGTTTGCACTACTCCAAGAACCCCAGGGCAGGTGACCTCATTGTACTTGCTGATCCTTCATGGTCAGTGGGCACTCATGATCCAGGTTTTACGATTCCGAAAGCGAGTCACGGTTACAATCCAGCCGATCTGCAGATGCGCGGGATATTTTACGCCCAAGGTCCCACCATAAAGGGGCCACAGAAGCTGCATGCTTTTGATAATGTGCATGTCTATCCCTTTGTGCTGAAGTTATTGGGGCTTTCGGCGCCGCAGAGTATGGATGGGCGGCTAGAGGTGCTGGAGTCTATAGTTCGGTAGGTGCCCGATGGTGTTTTTTCTCGCTGGGTGCGGTTACTGTGTAAATACATATTATTTAATAAATAATCACAACAGGTTATCGGGCTTGTTGTTGACTTCTTAGGTCGATTATTATAAATTCCACATATTTAATAAAGTGAGCTGTATATTATAAACAGTTTTTAAATAGTTAGGCGTTGCCATGAAGTTATTGAGTTTCTTTAGAGGTATAGGCGCAATTCTTGCGATTTCTGGAGCTTTGGTGGGCTGCGAAGACGCTGACAGCTTGTCCGTCGTCAAGGGTCAGCTCGAAGTGCCGAAAGAGCTGAGGTTTGGCGCGGTATTGCTAGGGACAACAGTCAACCTTGAGCTCGAAGTAAAGAACACTGCCTCTGTCCCGGCAGCGGTGACCAGTATTGCCCTGGACTCTCAGTTTCCGGCCCAATTTGCGGTCGACCTAGCTCCCTTTACAATTGATGCAAGGTCGAGCCACTTCGTGACGGTGACCTTTGATGCGAACACGATTGGGGAGTTCGCTGGGACCGTGACATTCACTGTCGATGATCAAACTCATGCCGACAATCTCAGTACCTTGATCAGTGGTCAGGCAGTCAGAGCGGTGGCTCTGCCTTCTCCTGCGGTCATTGACTTTGGTCAGATCTCCCTTTTTGGCACGGCTACTCGCCAATTAGTGCTTACCAATGCCGCCCAAGTCCCAGTGCCGGTTTCACTCTCTGCTCTGATGGGACCCTACGCCTCTCATTTTTCGGTGGATCAATCCGCGGTCACTGTCGCTGCGGGCAATGTCCCAACTATCGTCAACGTGACTTACAACCCTAGGACGCAGGCTCAGATGGAGGCTACGTTTGATGTCACCCCTTGTCCGGGTTGCACGCCTGTGCAGATCATCCTAAAGGGCAGCTCCCAGGGTGCTCAGCTCGACGTTACTCCGCGAATGCTGGACTTTGGATTCACTCAGCCCGGTGCCGTCACTACCCAAGCGGTCCATGTCCGCAACGTGGGTTCTGAAAATGTCACACTCAATCAGGTAGAAATCACTCCCACCTCAGATCCAACCTTTCGAGTCGATGCGGCCGCCAGTGGACTCGTTCTTTCGCCCGGGCAGGGTTCAGATATTGTGGTGGAGTTCTCACCCACGGATCTAAGTAGCTATAGTGGCGTTCTTAAGCTCTATACCGACGTCGCATTGCAGGCTGAAGTCACTATCCCACTCGTGGGAGTCGGGGGGGGGCCTGTTGCCGATTGCTCACCCGAGAGTCTAGATTTTGGACAGGTTGCCTTGCTTACGCGCAAGACTATGACCGTGACCTGCACCAATCGTGGAACCAATGTTCGTGGTACCAATAGCGAGCTCCAAATTACGAGAGTGTCGGCGACGCCGGGTTCAGGATTTTTTGCTGCGATTCCGGGAACTCAGTATTTGAGCAACGGGCAGGTTTTTCGCTTAGAAGTTACCTATAGTCCAATCTTGCTCGGAACCAATTCCGGAACGCTCGAGATCCAGACTAATGATCCAAATCATCGCATTTTCAGCATACAGTTGAGTGGAAATGTGATCGCAAGCGTGCCTTGTGTCTACGAAGTCACGCCTCTTAACCTCGAGTTCAATCGAGTAAAAGTGGGAGGAGCTGCGCGCTTGGCGTTTGAGTTCCGCAATCTGGGGACGGAGCCCGATCAATTTTGCACGATCAACAATCTCGCTCTCGCCAGTCAGGACAGTAGCTCCACGGCATCCCGAAGCGGCGACTTTCTGCTTCCTCAAGGAAGCATCTCCAATCTTGCGGTTGGGCCAGGTCAAACTGTAATCGTGCCGGTTGAGTTTCAACCCGGTGCCGAGGGAGATGGCAGTGGTACGGTCGACTTTTTTGTGAATGGAGAGACAGGTCTGGTGCATGAGTTTGTCACCTTGCACGGAGTGGGTGATGGGTCTTGCCTGGAGCTAAGGCCCGTGCTTTTGGACTTCGGAGTGTCGGCTTTGCTATGCCCCATTAGTCCGCGACACTTTGAGTTGGTCAATACCTGCAATGCCGCGATCACCGTGAGCTCCCTGAGTTTGAGCTCCTCTTCTTCGCGCGAGTTTTCGATCACATCAGCGACTACTTCGTTTCAGGTTCCTGCTCTGGGTACCTCTCGCGTGGACCTCGCTTATTCACCGACCAATCTAGGCCAGGATTTTGGAACACTCCAGATCTTTGATGCCAATGTGACTCATCCTCTGGTCGGAAGTCTGCAGGGGCAAGCGGTTTCGGCGCAAACACAGGTTGATTTTTTCCCTAGAAATGACAATGCCCTTCAAAACAAGATCGATGTTCTTTTCGTGATCGATAATTCAGGATCTATGGGTGATGAGCAAGCGGCCTTGGCGGCGGGGTACCCGGCCTTTATCAGTGGCGCTCTAAATAATAATTGGGACTTTAATATCGCGACGACCACAACCGAGATTTGCTCTAGTCCTTCGCCCGGATGCGAAAGTGGAAGCTTTTTCCCGATTGGAGCTAGCGATCGCATCTTGAATCGCATGACTCCCAATGTCGCAGGTCTTTTTGCCAGAAACGTCAACGTAGGATTGAGTGGAGGCACCGAAAGTGGACTTGAGGCAAGTCGCCTCGCTCTGAGCGCTCCGCTCATCAATTCAAGCAATGCGGGTTTTCTGCGCGAAGCGGCAAAACTCGCCGTGATTTACGTGACGGATGCTGAAGACAATCCGCCTGTCAGGTCTGTTGGCGTGTACCGAAATTTTTTGCTGCAGCTCAAGGGCGGTCGGCAAGATCTGGTGAGCGTGTCGGCAATCGTAGGCGATGGCAGCTGCACCGGCAGCGAGGGCATTGGAAATCGCTATATGGATCTGACTGGTCAGTTCAATGGAGTGATTCAGCCGGTCTGCGCGCCCGATTGGAATGCCATCTTGGAGGGGCTCTCTCAGACTCTGTTCGGCGGAAAATCCCGCTTTGACCTGAGCCGAGTTCCGAGCGAGCCGACGATCGTTGTAACGGTAGATGGCGTGGCGATTCCACGAGCGGGTGCAGGTGGCGTGGTTAACTGGACTTACGATTCGGTTCAAAATCAAGTCGTTTTCACTAACCCGATCATGGGGCAGGACGTGTCGATTACCTACCAAGTGGGATGTAGCTGAGAGTAGAACTAGCTATAAATTTTTATTGTTAATGAATAGAAGGTAGTCGAAGCATGAAAATAAGAAGTTTAGGTCGCACCGGAGTATGGCTGGCCCCATTGTTTTTAGCGATCTTTGGATTGGTGGGGTGCGATGGCTCGGCGGCTCCTGATGTCAGTGGCCCTGGGGTTGTCGAGGGGCCCGCAAGCCTTCAGCTCAGTCAGGCCTCAGTTGATTTTGGTCAGGTGCCCGTGACAAACGAGGCGACTTACACGATCAGTGTCGTCAATGCGGGAGCTGAATATGCTGAGTTGACAGGTTTTGATATAGAGGAGGGCTCTATTGTCAGTTTTGTATCGTTGGACAAGGATCCATTGATTCTGGCGCCGGGAGAATCTAGAGACTTTAGCTTCAAGTTTATGCCCAGCTCTGTCGCGGTGTTCAGCGCTGTCGCCAAGATCCATACTCAAAACGGTAAGCAGACTTGGAAGGTTGATCTCACCGGCGAAGCGACGCCGTGCTTTTATTTGGATCAATCAGCGATTAATTTTTTGGAAACCACTCCCGCTTGCGGAGTTAAGATTCAAAAAAACAAGCTTTCTAATAAATGCAACTATCCGATTCAAGTCAATACCGTTGGAGTGAGTTCTGCCTCCACTCAGGCTGTGTTTGAAGTCACGCCCGAGCTCAGGGGAGGCACAATCGAGCCCGGCTCGGAGGTCGAGTTGACGGTGCGATTCGATCCCTCAATTTTGGGTGATTTTCGCGAATCCTGGACGCTGCGAACTCAGCCGCTTCAAGTCGGAGGTGTTTTTGAGACGCTTCACTTTGATTTGAGCGCAAAGAGTTCAGTGTCTATAACGCAAACAGATTCATTCACAGTAGCACCTCAACCGGGGACAAAGGTCCCGCTTGATATTCTGATTGTACTAGATTCGGTTCAAACACCCATGTCCACGCTCTTTGGGCTTCAGATTCAAGAGCTGGTTTCGCAACTGGTAAATGACGGATATGATCTTCGAATTGGGTTTTTGGCGCCCTATCAGCCAGGATATCAATGTCAGTTGGGATCTACAAAGGTTGGAGGCGCTCTTTGGCCAACGGATAATTCATCGCCACGCATTTTGACTCCATTAATTCCTAACTTTTCAGAGTTGCTCTACTCGAGACTGACAAGTCGAGATAATTGCACCAACTATGGCGGTGGATCTCAAGTGGGCCTTGAGGCGGTGTCCTATGCTCTCAGTCCCAATGGGGCCGCAGGGATGGATCAGTTCGTCCGCACTCATGCTAAGCTTATTTTAATGTTTTTTTCTTACTATAATGATCAGGGATGGGATAGCCCAGAAGCACATGCTGCTCAGTATCGACTCGCCAAATCAGGTCCAGATCTGATCACGGCTTTATCTGCTACGAGATTCGATAGCTATAGTTATTACGATGGAGAGCGATATAGGCAAGCGGTAACAGCTCTGGGTGGTCTCAATCAGTCGCTCGGTCAAGTGGATATTGGTGCCTTTAAAGCTCACATTACGCAAAACACCTTGCTGAGTGCGTCCGGTACAAGGGTTCAGCTCACGCGCCCACCCATCGCTTCAAGCATCACGGTTCTAATCAACGGAGCAATAGATTCGAGCTGGACTTATGATGCGATCACAAACAGCGTCGTTTTTCCTACTTCTTATAGTGCGGGATCGTCGATTCAAGTCATGTACAACGTTGGCTGCATTTAATCGGTAGAGATGAATGAGTGAAGGGTCTTTTGGAAGGGATTGGCTTTGATTTAAAGTTCCAAGCCCTAGGTTTCTTTCTCAAATACAAACGCTACCATTCTCTTTGTGTGAGGTACTGGCAGAACTTGGAGCCACTGCTTACGGTAGCCGAACTTCATGAGAAAGGCTTCAAGTTCTCCCCGATCTAGCAATTCCGTCTTTGCAACCTCGGAAAATTTTTTCATCGAGGGTTTCAGTTGTCTGTTTTTGTTCACTTCGCTGTCTTTTTGGTCCTGCTCTTGCTCTATCAAAAAAACTCGTTTGGGTTTGGACCAAATAAAGACGGGGACAGTGCTGGTTGTCCCCTAGTTTTCACTCAGTAGAAAATTTATAGTCCGAGTCCGCTTAAGTACTTGAGTGGTGGGGGCTTCGTTAGTTTGGTCGAACCAATAGTTGTCTCGGTGGAATACCGCCTGCAGTGGGTTCGGCCTAAGATTGATCTCGTCGTGCTGGCAAAACTCAGGCGAGAGGGGTGGTCGATTACGAAGCTTTCAGAACATTTCGGAAAGCCTCGATCAACGATCTGTAGAAAACTGAAGATGGTCTGCCCATTTATTTAAAGGCAGCCTCATCAGCAGCAAGGTTGATTGGGCCATGTTCACGAAGAAAAACCATCCTCTCTTTTTGGACAGAAAAAATAATGATCTTCCTGATCATATTGTTACCCATGTCGTATGTGGCGATCACCACTTCTGAATCGCCATTTCTATCCAAGTCAACTGATAGTTTTCCAGGACTCATATAAACAAAATAGGCGTATCCCCAACTACGTTCGTCATCACCCACGAATGTCTTTGACCAAATAATATTTTTTTCGGACCTGACTTTTCCTTTGCCAAGAATCACCCGGGTTGTATCCCAATCAATTTTATTGAGCCAAATCCACCGACCGTCCGGTAGCCGCATAAAATCACGTTCAATGCGAGGATCTGCCAACAACGGTGATACCATCGCGAAAACTAACAGCAGCGCACATAAACAAAAGCTAACGAACTTTCTTGGATTTCTCATAGAAGCTGAGAACGATTTCAGCATATGCGTCACCTTCTTTGCCGCGGCTATTGTAATGGGCGATCATAGTCTTGGAATTTCGCTTAGAACTATCTGTGATTTGAGAGAATTTGTGGACTAGCAATCTGGTACCAAGAGCCACACTGATAATGGGATCGAACTTTTCTGCTTTCTCAACATGAATGAGTTGTTTTCGCATTTCAATCCAACCCTTTTTATTGGGAAATCCTCCGAGAATGCGAAGAGACTGATCGGTCACTTGCGTCAAACCTTCGGCTGTACTGCCTTTGATTTTAGAACGTGCAGTCGGATTAAAAGTCGATTCTACTGCAATTAAAGCCTTGATCATAAGCGGATCGAGATCATCCGGAAACGGAACTCCCTGAGATCGCCAGTGGTCGATCCAGAATTGAATAAGAGCGTCGTACTCGGCGCCCTTACATTGAAAGTCAAAAACATCAGAAAGAGTTGGATAGGTTCTTTTAGAATTCCAAAACAAATAGTGAATGTTTTCCTTCAGCAATCCTGGTCTTATCTTACCGCGATTGCGTCGGATGTGAGTATTGACCCAAGTACCGGTGCCTGAAGCGCAAACACGATCGTGACCATGGACAATATGGTATCCCGGAGGGCACATCTCTGATGAATCTGGACGACGCAATGGCAAAAACCACCTCTAAATAACTATGCGACATCCACTTTAAAATCGAGCTTGAGACGTTCAGCGAGATCCATCAGTTTATCAACTGTAAAAAGATCAATGCGGTATTTAAGGATTTCATTGATTCGAGATGGATCTACTCGCAGTTGGCGAGCTAATTGAGCCTGAGAGATTTTATTCTCTATTAGATAGATGACAAATTTTTCGCAAAGTTTGTATTTCAAGCGATCTGCCTTAGAGGCATTCTCCGGAAGAGTGTGCGACGGCTCGGCTGACGCAAGTTTTGATCGAACTTTTTTAAGGTCCTTTTCACTCGGAAATCCCATAATTAGCCTTTCTTCCTGTCACGGAATGCGTTGACCACACCTATGTAAATCGCGCCATCTTCTAGAAGCCAAATTAGGCGGTATTGTTTCGATTCAAGCCCAATCAAAGTTGCAAAGTACGAATAAACACCACTCTTCGTCTCTGGTAGCTCGAAGGCCCCTCGATGTGGGGTAGAGCCCTTCTGCTTCAAGACAAAATCACAACAGAGGGCTTTGAACTGGAATATTTTGTGGGAAAAGACCACATCGAAAGGGAACTGGCTTCGACCAGCTCACTCCCGCCACTCGGCGGTCGGGGAGCTGGCCTTGCCGGTATTTTGCCGCTCCGTGGTTCGAACAGATTGACAAGTGGTGGTCCCACCAAGAATCGAACTTGGAACTGATCTTTAGGAAAGATCCATTATATCCATTTAACTATGGGACCGCCGAGTTCGAAACCTACCCCGAAGTCTAAGCTCGAGGCAAGTTTTTCGCGACGTATTATCGTCGTGGAGTTTAGGGTGATTGAGCCCCGACGCTGATCTCGATGACAGGGGCTACGCAAACCTTCGTGTCCGTACTCTGCGTGTTTCTAACTACGAAATTGGCAAGCGACAATGCCTGACTCACTGTCGAGCAGACCATCGCTTCCGATGCCACTGAGGGTTCTTTTAGTAAGACCGGACCCCGAGTCGGCTTTTCTGGTGGCAAGAGAACGAGAGCCAGCTCCGTATCGGAGCACGCGTTCAGCTGGATCCGCAGATGCCGTTTGGCTCGCTATCGATAGTAAAAGCGGGATCAGCGACTCCATACTTCAATCATGACATACTGATTAGTTTTTGGGACCGCGCTTGCCCAGCCCGATTGTTTCCGATACTCTTACCCATGCCACTATGCTGACATCATCCAGTTGGACCTTTGCGCAGCTCATGCAGTTTTTCGGTCCCCGCATCTTTTTCTCGATCCTTTGCGGGGGGTTGGTGGGTCTCGAGCGTGAGCTCAAGAACAAGCCCGCCGGCATTAAGACGAATATCCTCATCTGCTTAGGATCCGCGCTCTACTCCTCCATTTCTGTGCTTTTTTCGACGACTTTAGGCGACTCCACCCACTTTGGCGATCCGGCCCGGCTTGCCGCTCAGATCGTATCGGGCATTGGTTTTTTAGGCGGAGGCACAATCATTCAGGCTCGCGGTACGATCTTGGGCCTCACGACGGCTGCCACTATTTGGGTGGTTGCTGCCATCGGGATTTGCATCGGCATTGGGCACTGGGATATCGGCGTGGTTTGCGCCATCGCGGTCGTGCTTGTGCTTGTGCTGACCAATCTGTTTGAGGATCGAGTCCTGGGGCGTGCTCTCACTTTTGCGTGCGAGATCGTCGTGGATGATCCGCAAGGTCACGTGAGACAGGCGATCAATCAATCGCTCTCGCAAAATAACCTTTTGCTCGATGATTTTGATATTTCACTCAATGGGCAGCTCAGCGTGCTGAGTTGTAAGTACAGTGGTCACAGGTCTGATCACAAAAAGTTTATCCTGGATCTGTGGAGTACGCCTGGGATCCGCGAAGTCAAGCAGCTCTAATGGATGGCATCCAGTGCCATCCCTGGGGCGAGGGGCGTGCAAACGGGTCCCTCAGTCTGGCGATGTGGTTCGAATCAATGGGCTGATCACCCGAGTCAGGGCATTTTGTTGGGACAACACCGGATATTCTCGTTTTCATGGGCTGGGTATAACCAAAACCAGCGCCAACGTTCAGCAATTGCCCCTCTCTCTCGATCCTAGCAATACGTTAAGGAGGCAGTTTCTTTCCCTTAGGCAAGAAGTGACCGGCTTCGTTCGAAACCTTTCTGACGGTCGGGTCGAGGTCCAAATCGCGGGCCCATCGGTCGTTGTTTCATAGCTCGTGTCTTGGAGTCAGTATGGGCCACCTTGCGCTCAATTGGTTAACTTGATGGTCAAGGAAGAGCCCGTGGATCCAAATCTGCCTCGTTTTCGAATCGCATAACTCTGTTAGAATAGGGAGAAGATGCCCAAGAAAAGCCTTGTTACCCCTAGTGCCCAGCAGGACGGCCGATCGCGTGGCCTCTGGATGGCGCGACCAGATCGAGGCCGTGTTGGGTCATAGGAGTGGTTCTATCTGAGCAAGTCCAATCTGGTTTACGGAATAAAAGCCATTCATGTCGCCGACAAGCTCAAGCTGAAGGATCTTCGCGAGAAATTTGCTAGGCCAGCGCTCGAGTTTTCTAACTACGAGATGGTCGTGCAGTACTCCGAAGACTCCTATCTGTTTGTCTACAATTACGGAGCGGTCGTATTTTTCAATGTCCCTGAGGATGTTCAGGAAAAAGAGTTGAGTGCGATTCAAGAGTACCGCGTGCCTGCGATTCAAGCGCGAGCTGATGATGTTTTCTTGCTCGAGATACAGGATGTGCAAAGTGCTCCAGGCACCAAGGTTTACTTTGATCGGGTAGTCACGAGCGCGCTCTCGTACGCCGTCGTGAAGCTCGTTTGTATGCTCTTGGCCGAGAGTACGGCGCTCGAGTATTACGAGATCCTGATTCAGAACTTACTCGAGAAAACCAACGTGTATTCGAAAAAACTCCAGAGCCAAGGGCGTATGCTGGAGAGTACAGAGGATCTTATCAAGTTCATCGGCATGTGCTTGGATACCAAGCAGGAGATTATCTCCAACCTTTACATCGTCGACTCTCCTGACGAGACGTGGGAGAATTCTGAGCTCGATAAGGTGCATAAAGAGCTCAAGACGATGATGGAAGTCGATATTCGTTATCGTGCGCTCGAGTACAAAATCAAAATCATACAAGAGAGTGTCGAGATCATCGTCGATCTCTCCAAATCCAAGCGCGAAACTATGCTCGAGATGACCATCATCCTGCTGATCGCGTTTGAAATCGTGCTTTCGATTGCCAAATGGCACTAAATGTCACCGCGAATGGGTGACTGCGTCAGATATGTGGCGCAAGATATTCACTTCAACTCAAATCTCTAAAAATTCCTTGCAATAGCCGTTACTTGTCTTTAGCGTTAATGAATATACAGGTTTTTTTTCGTAGTGTTTCAGAGAGGATTAGCTCCATGACCAAAGCGGACTTGATCAACGTCATCGCAGAAAAGGCCCACCTTCAACACAAGCAAGCTGAGCAGGTGGTGAATATGGTTTTCGACATGATGGCCGATGCTCTCAAGAAGGACGATCGCATTGAGATCCGAGGATTTGGATCTTTCGTCAATCGCAGCTACGGAAGTTATCAGGGTCGTAACCCCAAGACAGGGCAAGTCGTTCAGGTTCCGCCAAAGCGTGTACCGTTTTTTAAAGTCGGCAAAGAGCTCAAAGAGATGGTCGACTACGATCCCAACAAAGGCAAGGCTCCCAATAAGTGAGCGACCCCACGTCGCGCACCTATTGAGCTCCTGCTTTGAATCTCTTTAGGGATGGACCGGTGAAGTTGACGTCACGGTTGAAGTTACTGTGGGCGTAGCGGTTGTTACGACCGCAGTCAGCGCTGGAGGCGTGTCCGTCACCGGACGATAGATCTGGTTGATACCTTCAAATTCACCTAGGAACGGAATTTTCGGCGCGTTCCACAAAAAGTCAGGATGCTTGTCGGAGATCCACTCACCACCGATGATGCGGCCAGCTCTGTCGAGCTCAAGATAGTAGTCATAGGTGGCGACGCTTTCCTTGTTGAAAGATGTGCCCACCACCGGAGTCCAGCTCGGTTGATCGAGCTCGTCAGTGTAGAACATCTTGGTGCGTATTTGCACGATGCGCGCAGTTCCCGGAGCAGCGCCCCGATAGATGCGGACAGTCGACGGTGATTGCCTGGACTCGAAGGCATAGACGGGCTGGTTCCAGATTTCGCGCATTCGATCGATGTCGACGGAGAAGCCTTGCTTCTTGATGCCGAGTTCGTTGGCAAAAATCACGTGCATGGCGCCTGGATTGACATCTTTGCAAGAGGCGCTGTTCACTGAGGAGCGTAAGCGGCGAATGATATTGCCGCCAGAGCCCGCGTCGCATTTGAGACCCAGGAAAACATTGGCGCGACCGAAACGTGCGTAATACCAATCCAAGAGCGCTTTTACGTCACCGCTTCCAAATGGCACGGTAATGCCGGAGGGGCCCGCAACCGTAACTGAGGCAGGTTCAGGATGATTCAAGGCGGCCGACGCCCATCCGTGACAGATGCCCTCCCAGGCTTGCGCGCGTGGGTTGTTGAAGCCGCGTACGTGGCGTACTGTTGGATAATCAAACCTTCCCATGAAGATGTCGTATTTTTCGGCAGGCGAGAGCATGGCGAGTTGCGACTGAGACATCGCGAGGACTTCGCGCTTGGAGTGCAAGTAGTGGTGAAAGCCAGGCTTCAATCCGTAACGCCAGCGCATCGCAATGCCGCCCAATTGGCTGGGCCAATAAATATCAGACCAAGGCTTGAAATCAGCTTTGCGCCCAGAAGTAGGGAGCTTACTGAGCTCGTATTTGTAGGTGTCGCTCCACTGGGTCGGGTTGTTCACGCCGTCCTTCCAGCCACCATCAGCGTTTAGGTCGCCTATCATCTCGCGTTCGGCCGCTTCTTCGAACATGGTGTGCGCGGATGCATTCGCGAGCTGAGAGTTCATCGCAGAAGCGACAAACGCCGCAAGAGACACGGATGTTATAAAGTTTTTCCCAAAACCCCTCATAAATACCCTCCCCAGGATAGATAACGCGTTGCGTAGCACTTGTGGGGGGCGCTTGTAAACGATGGGTTGCTAGAAAAAGTAGAAAGCGTTCACTCGATTGCGGACGCCAAGCTTGAATACTCCTGTTTGCCTGAGTAGAGTGTTTAACGTGGGCATCACGACTTTTCAGGCGATCATCTATGCGTTAGTACACGGACTTTCTGAGTTTCAGCCTGTCGGGGTAGTCGCGCACCGAGCGCTTTTGACCTATTTTTTGGGCTGGCCTGAACCTTCTAGCGCCTTACTGGGGGCTCTCTCTCTGGGCTCCTTTTTGGCTCTTCTCGTGTACTTTATTCACGACTGGATCAGTATGAGCTCGAGTTTGCTTCAGGTGCTGATCTACCGTCGCAAGCCGATGACGATGGATGAGCGGATGCCGTTGTTTGTGTTGCTTGCGGTACTGCCCATGGGCGCCGCTTGGTACTGGCTGAACGAAGAGTGGACGCGTGCACTGGATTCGATCCCTTGGGTCGCGGCCTCGGTCGCGGGTTTTGGGATTCTGCTGTGGGTGGTGGACTCCATGAGCCGTCGCAATAAGAAGATGTACGATTGGAACATAATCGACTCTTTATTGATCGGTGTTTTGGGAATCGCTTCTCTGGTGCCTGGGTGCGATCGCCGCACAGCGACGCTCGCTGCTGGTTTGTTTCGTGGCTATAGCCGTGAGGCTGCTGCTAAATTTGGTTTTTTCGTAGCGGCTCCATTGGTCTTAGTGAGCGTTATTTTGCATCTTAGGGATCTCAACTTCATGGCGCCCATGCCGGCGGACGATTTGAGCTGGCTCTCCTTTGGTACTGCTTTGGTAGTAGCTTTTTTTGCAAGCTTGCTTGGGATCGTGGCCATGATGAAAAACGCGGTCCGTACCGGAGTGGGACAATATGTGATCTGGCGTTTGGGCCTGGCTACTGCCGCGGGTGTCGTTTATTGGATGAGAAGCCAAGGGTAGTCGGCCATAGACAAGAGCAGCCAGGAGTAGATTGATGATTCCTTCCACACAGCTTCCGAGCCTTCATATTGCCGGACCTATTTCGATCCATCCTTTTGGCGTGCTGGTCGTGTTAGGTGTTTACTCAGGTTATCTTTTTATTCATCGCGAAGCTCGCAAGCTCGGTCTACTTGAGGATCATACCGAGGGCGCGATTCGTTCGGTGTTGATCCCCGGTTTCATCGGCGCGCACATCCTGCACATCCTCTTCTATCAGCCTGAGCGCATCCATACTGAAGGCTGGATCATTCTGCTGAAAGTATGGGATGGGATCAGCTCCTACGGCGGCTTCTTCGGTGCGCTAGTGGGGTTCCTGATCTATGGTCGCCTCAAGCTCAAACAAAACACGGTTCTCTACGCGGACCTGCTTATGCAAGGCCTCACGATTGGCGAGACCTTGGGGAGATTAGCTTGTACGATTGCGATGGATCATCCGGGCAATCGCACGGACTTTCCGCTAGCTTTTGAGTTTCCTGGGGGGCCAAGGCACAATTTAGGCTTTTACGAGTTTCTTTGGCTTTCGTTTGTCATGTTGCCTGTCATGTTTTGGATCCGGCGCAAGAAACTTCGCGTCGGTTATCAAACGGCTGTCTTGTGCTTTCTTTATGCGCCGGCGCGGTTCTTTTTTGATGCGATGCGAGCGACCGATACGGTTCATCCCGATACTCGGTACTTAGGGATGACGCCGGCTCAGTATGCCAGCATCGCGCTCGCGATTTTTGGGACGCAGTGGCTGATTCGCCTGATCCTTAAGGATCGCAAGGCTGCGGCCGCTACCACCTAGTCTCTAGTCGCGGATAAAGTGGCAGGTGTAGCCGCCAGGATTTTTCTCAAGATAATCTTGGTGATACTCTTCGGCTGAGTAAAAAATCTGAGCCTCCGTGATTTCTGTCACGATCGGGCGTTTCCAGCGCCCCGAAGTTTGGGCTTTCTCTTTGGCTTCTTCGGCGATTCTTTTTTGATCCATTGAATGGAAGAAAATCGCTGAGCGATACTGGCTGCCTATGTCGTTGCCCTGACGATCTGTTGTCGTGGGGTCATGAATGCGGAAAAAAAACTCGAGCAATCGCTCGTAGCTGAGCTTGCTAGGATCGAAGACGATCTGGATCGCTTCGGCGTGGCCGGTGTCGCCACGCTTGACTTGAGGGTAGACTGGGTCGGGGGCTGCTCCGCCCGTGTAGCCAACCGTCGTTCTTATCACTCCGGGGATCTTGCGGATGAGGTCCTGCATGCCCCAAAAGCAACCACCCGCTAGACTCGCGGTTTCGGTAGTCATGTCTAAGAGTTAGTAAAGGTGCCTGTGCAGCCTCGCTGCTCAAAGCGTTCCTTGCGGGAGTCGGCACTGCAGTTATTGTTCTTGGCTTTGTTGTTGAGAGTGGAGCAGACGTCGTCGGGATTCGTAATCTCGTGTTGGCCCGTGGTGCAGCCGCCGACGGCGCATTGATTTTGATCCGTGAGGCACTTGTTGTCAGCGTCGGAGCAGTTCAAGCAAGTGATGTACTTGTAGGAAAAATCTCCTTGGCCAGCTTCATCCTTGGATGAGTCGCTTCCACAGGAGGAGACACCGATCAGGGCGACGAGTGAGAGAGCAAATAAGTAATTTTTCATTAGGGAAGATCTTTAGGCTAAATAGTGCGTATAGTCAACTTGTTGAACGCGGATTCTTAGCGTGTTTTCTGGCAGATGACTCAACCTATTCTCATGGGTCCGCGAAAAGACCTCGATTGCTGTAGGCTAGATGTGAGTGGATTGCCTGAGATATAGGTGAGCTGGGCCGGGCCGGAAGGAGTTAGCGGCCCTTTTTTAGTCTCTCCAGTCCTTCACTGAGCCCCGCAAGTGTCAAGGCGTACATCGGAAACACCTGTGCAATCGTTTCCTCCGTGCCTCCGCCCCAAGCAGGTGTCACTCCATCGGGGTTGAGCCAGATCGAGCTCCAAAAATGCTCTCTCAGTTTGATGAGCCAACCTAGGCCTGTCAGGCGATCTTCATCGGAGGCACCCCAGTCTCCGGAGTAAAGCTCATAGGGCGCCATCGAGGCATCTCCCACTAAAATCAGCTTGTAGCGCGCGTCGCACTCTCTGAGAAGCACCGGGAGTGAGACGCTCTCTCGCAGGCCTTCCGTCTTGAAGACGCGCCCATAGATGCAGTTGTGAAAATAATAAGTCCTGAGCTCTCGCCAATGGGTTGCGCGCTTGGCTGCTGTAAAAAGCTGAGATGCTAGCGCGGCGTACGGATCCATCGACCCACCCACATCCATCAGCAATATGACTCGCGTGTTGGGGCGTCTGGGTTTACGCAGCACGATCTCGAGATCTCCAAAGTTGCGCGCAGTCTGATCGATAGTCCCTTCGAGATCGAGCTCATTTGGCAAGCCATCGCGGTCAAAGTTTCTGAGTTTTCTCAATGCCATCTCAATTTGCCGAACGTCGAGCGTAAGGTCGTCGCGATAGCCGCGATACTGTCTTGCGTCGGCCGTTCTCAGAATACTGCGTCCTCCGCTAGGTTGGGAGTTCTGAGCGGTTCGCAGGCTCATTCCGGACGGATGATAGCCGTTACTGCCAAGCGGAGATCTGCCGCCTGTGCCTATCCAATAGGAGCCCCCATCGTGACGCTCGGTTTGCTCCTGGATGCGCTCTTCAAAAAGGCGCTTCAGTTCCTCGACGTTGAGTTCCTTGAGAGACGCTTTCTCTTCGTCCGTCAGTTCAGGGCGCCCATGCGGGTTGGAGCGCCAGTCCATCAGCTCAGATAAGATCTCTTGAGCCGCGTAGGGGACTTCTTGGTAAAGATGCGAGAAAACTTGGTCAAAGTCATCCAGCTTGGACTCGTCGTGAATCAGCAATGAACGCGCCACATAGTAAAACTGCTCAAGCGAGCTTTCGTGCAGGCCGCAAGCCAGGGCCCGCGCCAAGGCTGCCACTTCTTGCATGCCCACGCGCACTCCTCGGCTTCGAAGCTCGAGGACGAGCTCGGTGATCACGGTCTTTTCTTCTCCGATGCCAGCGCCACATGGTCCTGTTCTTTTTTTAAGAGCGTGCCCAGGTAGGGGAGTTGCTGATCAAGCTTCACTTCATGGATCCCGGATTTTCTCAATACCGCAATCCAGTCGATCAGCTCACTTGTCGATGGCCGCTTGCGAAGCCTGTCCATCTTGCGGAGCTGATAAAACGCCGCGAGTGCTTGTTCACCCAGCGCATTGTCGAGCTGAGGGTGATGAATGTTAATGATTCTTTTCATGAGCTCAGCATCTGGAAACTCAATAAAATGAAACACGCAGCGGCGGAGAAACGCGTCCGGAAGCTCTTTCTCGTTATTGCTCGTAATCACAACAATTGGGCGTTGATGAGCGATGACTTCCTCTCCGGTCTCGAGAATCTTGAAGCGCATTCGATCCAGCTCATGAAGCAAGTCGTTAGGAAACTCGATGTCGGCCTTGTCAATCTCGTCGATAAGCAGGACTACGCGGCTAGGCGCTGCGAACGCCTGTCCCATGGGGCCCAGGCGGATGTAGCGTTTGATGTCTTTCGCGTCACCGTCACCAAATCTCGAGTCGTAAAGTCTTTGAACCGTATCATAGAGGTAGAGGCCGTCTTGCGCGCGTGTCGTGCTTTTGATTGACCAGTTGATGAGCGGGAGCTTGAGCGATGCTGCAATCGCCTCGGCCAGGAGAGTCTTGCCCGTGCCGGGCTCACCTTTGATGAGCAAGGGGCGTTCGAGAGCGATAGCACAATTGACGGCTGCACCCAATGCGCGGTCGATCAGATACTTATCGGTTCCTTCGAATTGAGAAAATGAACTCATGGCATCGGCCTCCATTTTTCTAATAGAATAGGCCGATCTTAGGGCGCTGCAAGGACTGATTGCAAAGGCCCGGCAGGCGGCGTTAATCTTGCGCCTATGAACCGAGGCGATTCGAGATGGAGGGCAGTGCTTTGGCTGCTGCCCCTTGCGCTCCTGATGTACGCTTTGTCTCGAATCTGGACGCTGCGGGCAGGCGAGCCAGGGGACTACTACCTCTATGGGGTGCTCGGTCGCTTGCAACTGAGTTATCCGCAAGGCATTCCTTCATTGATTCCGGACCTTCATTTTCCCGAGGGGCAGGCCCGATCGATTTTTCCGGCTCTTTTTTCTGAACCTTTGATGTTCACAATCATTGGGATGTTCACTCGTCTTGCGGGAGACCCTACGTTGGGCGTCTGGCTCACTATTGTGAGTGTGGTCGTTTTTAATATTCTGGGAACTTGGATCTTTTTTTGGAAGAGGTTTTCACGCACCTCGCTTCTGGCGGTGGTGGTGGGATGGTGCGTGATCGCTTTCTTGCCTTGGTGGTGGTCTCGTAGCTCCATCCATGTGCATCTTTCCTGGGTCACGCTTCTTTTGGTTTGTATCGGTATTTGGTTTGATTTTTTTGTTGAGAAAAAGACCCCGCGTCTCTGGTTCGTCGCGCTCGTTCATTTTCTTCTCATCAGTCAAAGCCTCTATTTTGGCGTGTTCATGATCCTTTTTGTGGTGGCTTGGAGTTTGGCTTTTGCTCCAGATCATTTGCGCAATCCCCAGCGTCTCAAGCAGCTAGGTGGCCTCGCACTCGGCGCAGGGGTTGGCTATGGGCTAGATCTCATCTGGGTGATTGCGAGCTACGGTGGGATTGCCGCGATGAAAATTGCGCTCTCGACCGGCAATCATCCCGATCCCGGGATGGCCTATGTGTATTCTAACCGTGTGCGTGAGCTCATCCGTGGCGCTCCAGGAAGTCCATCGGATTGGATAGTGGCACAGCTGGGTAAGCCCTATACGCATGGGGTGGATGCAGAGGGTTTTCCTGCACCCTTTCCAAAGATGGCGCTGATTCTGTGTGGCATTGTTTTTTTGTATGCCCGTTCTTTTCGGCAGTTCAAGGGCGCTCCTACTCGCGGTACTTCGTGGTTTTTGTGGGCGACACTCTTAGGTGTTGCGCTCATGGGCATGCAAGAAATCACGTGGATCAAGTTCAACGTCCTGTTCCCGGTTTTTCCCTTCATTCGATCTTATTCACGAATGTTTTTGGTCATGATGCTGGTTTTCGCGCTTTGGTTTGCGAAGGTAGCAGAACGGTATGAAGGCGCAGCGCAAAGAAGCCCCAAGGCGTTAACTGCGAGTTTCGCAGTATGGTTTGCGGCGCTTTTTCTAGACTATGGTTGGGATTGGAAACCTCATCTCATCAGCTCTTTTCCTTGTGCCACCTACATGAGCGAGATCGCAAATCATCCGTTCCCGGTTTTTTCGAGCGGGCGATCTCCCCATCCGAGTGACTGCGCGAGAGATAGCAGTCATATTTTTGCGGTGACGGGAGCTCCAGTGATTCTGGGATATGGCGAGGACCTACCCGCTGATCTTCGACCCAATACCCAGGAGTGCGTCGCTTATCGATCACGTCTGATCAAAGCACATGAGTCAAAAGGCTCCGTCTGGTGGTGGTTTGAAGGAAATGAAGCGGATCTAGATCGCTCTTTGAAATGTTTGAAACCCGCTCGCTTAGAGGTCGTTTTGCTCGAGACCTCTGCTGAAGGGACTCAGAATCGCCTTTCTCAGATAGGATTTTGATTCGAACTGGGACAGGGCGCCCGCTTGATCCGAGCGACCTAAGATCAAGCGGGATCAAAAGTGCGATGAACCCCCACTCGAGAGGAATTACTGCGCTCCGTCATGCCAAAAGACTTGCCCGACGCTTACTGTCGTTTTAAGCGTTT
>CAZGCK010000030.1:34048-35256 GCA_964524175.1 uncultured Bacteriovoracaceae bacterium
CACTATGAGAATTTGCATCATTCGTCCGCCATCCGTGACTACGCTGGAGGGCATGGGCGACGACGCCGTTGCACCTATTGGAATTGCATATCTCGCTGCTGCGATGGAGCAATGCGGGCATATTGTTCAGGTCGTGGACGGTGCGGGCGAAGCCTTGGGGCGATACTATCCAGCAGAGGATATCCCGGAGATCCTTCGACACGGTTTGACTGATGAAGAGCTCATTTCGCGCATTGATCCTGAAACCCAGATCATTGGCGTTTCCTGCATGTTCTCGCTCGAGTGGCTGACTACTCGTGGCTTGATAGATAAAATTGGAGTCGCATTTCCTCAGGCCACCCTTGTCGTGGGAGGTGAGCACATCACGGCGGTGCCAGAGTACTCTATGGAGACTTGTGCATCGATTGACTACGCAGTGCTAGGTGAGGGTGAAGCCACGCTTGCAGAACTCGTCGATGTGATCGCAAGGGAGGGTGATCCTTCTGGGATTTTGGGCATCTGCTATCGAAAAGAGGGCAAAGTTTTGCGCAGTCAGGCGCGCAAGAGAATCAAACAGCTGGAGACGATAGCACGTCCGGCTTGGCACTTGCTTCCCATCGACAATTATCTCGATAAACGCGTCATGTCGGGCGTGGATCTGGGGCGCTCGATGCCCATCATGGCCAGTCGTGGTTGCCCCTATCGGTGCTCTTTTTGTTCGAATGCTCAGATGTGGGGTACCACTTGGGTTTCTCGCTCACCTCAAGAAGTTTTTGACGAGATCAATGATTATCGGATCAAGTACAAAGCCACCAACTTTGACTTCTACGATTTGACCATGATCGTAAAACGCGACTGGATCATCGAGTTTTGCAAGAAGGTGATCGAGGCCGATATTAAGATTACTTGGCAGCTACCCTCGGGCACGCGTACGGACGTGATCGACGCTGAGATCACGACGCTGCTGTATCAGTCCGGATGTGGGTTTATTACTTATGCACCCGAAAGCGGATCTCAGGAGATGCTTAAGAAGATCCGAAAGCTCATTACCAAGGACAAGATGCTCAGGTCCATGCGGTCCGCAGTGAAGAGCAAGCTAAACGTCAAGGCGAGTATTCTCTTGGGGTTTCCTGGAGAGAAAGTCAGTCATGTTTTTGAGAGTTTTTACTTCATCGTGCAGATGGCTTTTGCAGGGATTGAAGATGTTTCTATCTTCTCATTTTGCCCCT
>CAZGCK010000031.1:0-32777 GCA_964524175.1 uncultured Bacteriovoracaceae bacterium
GGTTGAGGGTGCTGCCGTTTGGCTTCAGTGGCTCGTTCCCGGGCTTGCTGCCCCCTAGAGCGAGCGACCGTATGTCGCACCCAAGAATTTTTAAAGACTTGTTGTGTAAACACTCCCCCCTCATGACAACCCTAAGGGCCAAGCATAGAACGGTCGAGCGAGCTTACACGAAGGGAACTACACCATGCTCAAGACCACTTTGCTAACGCTGCTTGCGGCGCTAGCTTTTTCAGCTAACGCTTCGGCCTCTGACTTTTCTGAAGGAGGTGATGACTGGGCTCCGATGGGGCCTGGGGGTGGCGACGGCGGTAATGGAGGGGTCGTCGACAACTGCTACCGCGTCTCCAAAGCTAGCCCTACTCACCCAAACAACAGAGCGAATCCCGGCGATACGCTGAGGTATCGAATCACCGTGAGAAACGCTTGCGATGTTCCTCTCACGAGAGCGAGATTGGTCGATACCTTGCCTGCTCATGTAGCCTATCTCTCTTCGAGCGCGAGCTGTTCTCACTCAGGTGGGACCACAGGGGGTACGGTTAGCTGCACCGGAGCATTGGCCGCGAATGCTACTGGCACCGTCGAAATCCTAGTGCGCGTGGCGGCTCGCCCTTGGAACTGGATCCAAAATCGCGCTTGTCTCTCGGATGACATCTTTGGCGGCTATACTTGCGTTTGGCTTAATCACTGGATTGTCCCGGCGGCGCCCTCAGCGGATCTTGAGCCTTCTTCTCTTGATTGATAACCGAATTTGGGGGCAGGCGGATCCCAGCGGCGCGATCACCGTCCTGCCTCCGGCTCGGATAAGAGTCTCTTCAGGCGCTTGGCGTCCGGTTCGATGGTGAGCGTTTTGTTGTTCGTATACGAAGCCTCGCTAGAGTCCTTGATCCGCTTGACGTGTTTTTTAAAGGCATAGTCGACTTCGGTTTTTCCCCATTTTTCTCCACCGCTATAGAAGATGCACAGAGCAGCCGCATCGAGGAGAGTTTCGAGGGGGGCGGATTTTCCGTTTCCAACTGGCACGACTACGTGAGCCCCCGGGCGTCCCCGCACATGAAGCCAGATGTCGTTGCCGCGAGCGTGCTTAAAGGTCAGCTCGAGATTCTCGTCTTTGGATCTCCCTACGAGAATTGGCAATCCGTCCTTGGAGGTGAATATCTTCCCCAGCCATCGCGCGACTTTTCCTCCGCCTTTAAAGGAGCTTTTTTTAGAAGAAGCGGCCGGCTTATTTTCGATGAAGATCCCTCCCTTGCGCTCGAGAGATTCTAGGTCTTTCCAGTTGGGGTAAGAGGCTGGTTTGTCGAGAGCAAGCTCGAGCTCACGGATTTTTTCTTCAAAAACCTTCATGCGAGTTTGCGCTTCATCTGCTCGGCGGGCTTTTCTGCGAGCCAGCTGATAAAATTTTTCGACCTGCTCTGAGGCACCGAGCTTAGGATCGCATGGGATCTCGATGGACTCGCCAGTTTCGAAGTCGGTGACTACTCGAACGGGTTCTCCGCGCGAGTTGCGGATGATCTTGTCTGGCGTCATTGCGAGGCCGCTCTTGAGCCAATCCGCATAGCGCCGCCAATCCGCTTCGGCGCTCGCTTCCTTGAGTGCAACTGAGCTTTGCCGATGTCGTTGCTTGGCTTGCTTGAGAAGCTCGCGAACGGCCTTTTCGGCTGCAATCCGCCGTAGCTCAAAAGCCTCCTGCAAAAGCTCATTCTCGATCACTCGGTAGAAACTCTCGGGACTCGCAAAGAGCTCTTCGCGCACAGGAGGATCTAGCGGCGCATGCGCGCCACTCGGAGGCGCGAACGCGCCCGATGCCGGGGAGTTTCCCTTGGAGCGACTTCGATGGATGATCTTCCATTCTCCGGGTGAATCCGCGCGCGCGGAGCCTGGTGCTCTTACCAACAGCGCCTCGGGCATCGCGGGAATTAGGCAAAGAACGAGGCCTAGCTTTTCCTTTTCGGGCTTCACTCCTTCGAGAGTGAGCCAGAGCACAAGGATTCTTTCTTGAGGAAGCGCTTCGATTCCCAAAATACGCGCTCCTTTTAGCTCCTTGGCAATGCCCAGAGAAAACGGAGAGTGCGTGGCCTGCTCAGCTGCGCGAGGTCCCTTGCCGAGTCCCAGTGCGAGGTACGGCCTTCTCGGGCGGACGCTCAGCATGAGTCGCCTCTGACTTGCGGCCCGTGAGCCGCAACGCCCATTCGCCACGTACAAATCCTTCTGCGAATTCAAGCCTCGTCGGCACCACGACCCGGTCGACAAACAGGCCCTCCAGCGCGGGGCGGATCGCATCGACAAGAGCTGCGGTTTCTTTCCAATTGAGGGTAGGCCAACTCATTGTAGCTCCTTATCCTGCCTCGTCTTGCCTCGCACCTTGCATTGCATCTTGGCAACGGATAGTGTGCGCGTCAATCCAGGAGATTGTCTATGTCTTCACCAGTCACCCTCTGGCGGCTTAAGCCCGGTTTTGATCGCAGATTTCGCTCGGGCCACCCCTGGGTTTATTCAAACGAGCTAGCTGAAAGCCCCAAGGGCATTGAGCCGGGCGCGCCTGTCGAGTTGAGGGACGCGAAGGGTCAGTTTCTCGCGCGTGGCTACGGAAATCCGGCGTCGCTCATCGCTTTTCGAGTGCTTTCGCGTGAAGCGACGTTTCCTGAAGTGATGACTGCAGAGGCGCTCTGGCAATCGCTTCAGCGCGCAAGTCGACTGCGAGAGTTGGCAGGGATGGGACAGACCAGTCATCGCCTCTGTTTTGGCGAGGCAGATCGACTCCCTGGATTGGTGATCGATCGCTATCGAGTTAAGCAGGGTTGGGTTTTCTCGGTGCAGGCGCACACGGCTGGAGCGCAGCGCATGCTCGGGCTTTTGCCCGAAGTTCTGGAGCGCCTGATCGGCTCAAAAGATTTTGGGATTGTTGTCAGAAACGACATCGGAGTTCGAAAACTCGAGGGCTTGCAGGAAGAATCGCCTTCAGTCCTTCGAGTGCTAAAGGGCCTGGATCTCGCTCATGCGAGGATACTAGTCAAAGCGGTTGGAGGTGGGGACCCGCTCGAATTTGATGTCGATCTGATCGAGGGCCAGAAAACAGGGTTTTTCCTCGATCAGTTCGCGAACATCCAGCTCGCTGCTCAGCGCTTGGGTGGGCTCAGGCCAACAGAAGGCAAGACTCTTAAGATCGTGGATCTGTGCTGTTATGTGGGCCAGTGGGGCGCCCAGCTGGCTCGTGTTTTTAAGAATGCAGGACTTCAAGTCGAAGTGACTGCGGTCGACGCTTCTGAAAAAGCCTTGACGCTTGCGCGCGCCAACATCGAAAGGCAAGGCGCCCAGTGCATTGCCTTAAAAGCCGACGTGCTTCGCGGGCTCTCAGAGCTTCAGAATCAAAGCTTCGACCTTGTGATTTCGGATCCTCCTGCTCTGATTAAAGGAAGAAAAGACCTAGGTCCCGGCACTCATGCCTATCTTCAGCTCAATACCCAAGTCTTTAGGCTCGCCCGCAAAGGTGCGGGTGTGGTGAGCTGTTCTTGCTCGAGTTTGCTTGAAGAAGAGGAGTTTCTCAAAGCGCTTTCAAAAGCCGCCCATAGAAACGCCGTTCAGATCGAGTGGACCGGTCGTGGCTGCCAGTCGCCGGATCACCCGATGCTTGTCGAGTTTCCAGAAGGTCGGTACCTCAAATCTTGGATCGGAGTCACTCATGGCTAAGAAAATGTTAGAAGTCGGAGCGAAAGCCCCTGCCTTTACGCTTGAAGATCAAACGAACGAAAAGGTGAGTCTCAAGGATTTTAAGGGCAAGACGGTTGTCCTTTATTTTTATCCAAAAGACATGACTCCGGGATGCACGCAAGAGGCCTGTGACTTTAGAGATTCGTTTGCTCGTCTCAAAAAGAAGGGTGTCGTCGTACTAGGAGTGAGCAAAGACAGTGTAGCAACCCACGTGAAGTTCACCCAAAAATACAAGCTGCCGTTTGCGTTGTTGGCCGACACCGAGGGCGAGGTTTGCGAGGCCTACGGCGTGTGGCAAGAGAAGTCGCTCTATGGCCGCAAGTTCATGGGTATTGTGCGCGCCACGTTTGTGATCTCGCCTGCGGGCAAGATTGTGCACGTGTTCTCTAAGGTGAAGGTGAAGGGGCACGTTGACGAGATTTTGGGGTTGATTTAGAGCCTTTTTCCTTGATCTGTGGCCCTGCGATGTCCTACGTGTGCTCACTTCTCGTTCCGATCGCGATCCCAGCAAGGCTTGCCGATACACCGAGAGCGGGGCTGAGAACCAGATATACCGCTGCCCACGTCAAGCCGCCCTCTCGAATGAGGAGTGCGCTCTGAAGGCAATAGGCCGAGAAGGTCGTAAAGCCGCCCATAAAGCCAATCAGAAGGCCGGTCTTAAGATCGGGCGTCAGGACGGTTCTGGCGCCATCCAGTCCAGCGACAAAGACCCAGCCCGCGAAAAAGGACCCAAGGACGTTGATGGCCAAAGTGCCGACCGGAAAAGGTGTCGCTACTCGAGCAGCCGCAAGGTCCACGAAATACCTAGCAAATACGCCAAGCATCCCAAAGCATCCGATCCAGATCAGCTTCATTGCTACATATCTCCTATTTAATCTGACCAGTCCGCACTGGTAATGACGCCTAAACCCTGCTAAGACCTCACCATGTTTGCATTTTTCGCGACGACCGCCAAGGGGATGGAAGAGCTGCTCGAGAAGGAAATCGCCGATCTGGGAGCCCAGGCCATCGAGCGAACTCGCGCGGGTGTGAAGTTTAAGGGCACTTTAGAGACTGGCTACCGGGTTTGTCTCTGGTCGAGGGTCGCAAATAGGGTCTTGTTGCCGCTTAAGACTTTTCCTGCGCCTACCCCTGAAAAACTCTACGGGGGCGTGAAGTCGATCCGTTGGTCGGATCACTTGACCCCAGCAAAGACTCTGTCCGTCGATTTTCAAACGAGCCAATCCCAGATTACGCATAGTCAGTTTGGCGCGCTCAAGACTAAGGACGCGATCTGCGATCAGTTCAAAAGCAACACGGGCGAGCGTCCCTCTGTCGACACCGCGCGACCCGACATCCGCGTGAACGTCTACCTCCACCGTGACGAAGCGACGGTGAGCATCGATCTCTCAGGCGACAGCCTGCATCGGCGCGGTTATCGCGAGCTAGGTGCCGAAGCACCTCTCAAAGAAAATCTCGCAGCTGCGATCTTGCTCATGGCGGGTTGGCCCGAGCGGCTCAAAGAAGCGCGTGCCGCACGCATGGCTCGAGCCCAGGGCCAAGTTCTGATGCCGCTACCTGCGTTCTTGGATCCGATGTGTGGGACCGGCACTTTGCCCATCGAAGCGGCGCTCATCGCTCTCAATCGCGCGCCTGGTTTGATGCACGAGCATTTTGGATTTCAGGGTTGGAACCAGCATGATTCTTCGCTTTGGCGCCGGATCCTCGATGAGGCGAAGGCTGGCGAGATTACTGATCGTAAGCTTTTGCCCAAGATCGTGGGTTACGACTGCGATTTTAGAGCAGTGCGAGTGGCTCTTACCAACGTCGAGCGCGCCAAGCTGGGCGGTATCGTGCACATCGAGAAGCGCGAGCTGGGAGATCTCGAGGGATTGGGCTCTAAGGGCATGCTTTGCGTGAATCCTCCTTACGGCGAGCGTATGGGAGAGGTAGAAGCTTTGAAGCCTCTGTACAAGCAGCTCGGTGATTTACTCAAGCAACGCCTGACGGGTTGGGATGGCTTCGTGTTTACGAGCAGCCCGGATTTGGCTAACGCGATCGGACTGGCCTCCTCGCGCAGGTTTGTGCTCTTTAACGGCGCGCTTGAGTGTCGGCTGCTCAAGTACGAGATGTACGACGGGACTCGCCGCAAGCGCCTAGCTGCTCCTACAGGGTTGACGACTGAGATTCAGGCTGATGCTGGGTCAGAGAGCTTGGATCCATCTGTAGCATAAGCGATCGAGATCTTTGTGGTGGGCGTGGGCGCCTACTCTTGCACCACAAACTCATTGCCCTTGAGCACATACCTAAACAAAGGGATCGCAACGGCTAACGCTTTGCCATCGGGTTTTCTGCGAGCGACGACAGAGATCATCTTACTCGGATGTGAAATGTCGACTCGAGTCACTGGATTCTCATCGTCCAGCTCATCAAACGAGAGGCCCTTCGCTTTGAGTCGCTTGAGGATGTAGTCCTTGTCTTCGAGCTTGGGCAAGAGGTCGGAGGTTTTGTCTTTCCATCGTTTACCGACGAGCTCATAGGCTTTGACTTCGGGTGGGTCGGCGGTCTTGTAGTTGATCACTAGCACGAGAGCGCGATCTGCTTTGGCGTAGAGAGCGGATTCCTCAAACTGGGTTGCAATATAGCCTCGTTCGAGATCTTTGACCCTGAACTGTCGAGTCTCGCTGGTCTCGTTGGACGCTTTGAGGTTGAGCTTGAAATAGTCGAGGATGGTTTTTTTTGGCGGAGGCGGTTTTTGAGTGTTTTCGAGATCGCCTTTGGCGAAGGGCGAACTCAGGAGGGCAAGAAGCAGGACGGTAGGTATCCAAAGGTCAATCCGCATGAGAAAAATTGTATCTGAATTTTTCTAAAACGGACATTCAGTTAATAGATGGGATTGCACCGGGAGGAGGAGTGGGTCTCTTGAGTAGGGAAGGAGTTCAGTGGGGGTCAGTACATCAAAAAATGAATTGCCGATGATAAAGCCCGAAGAGCTCACGTCCGAGGCGCTATTTGCGTAGATGATGCCTCCCTTGAGCGCATTGCAAATCTGATTGCCCTGGGCCTGAAAGTCGCGAACCTCTGCAATCTTGATCCCATAGCCTCGGTAGTCGCCTGATGATGCAGCTCGACTCAGTAGCCCCTTGATTCGATTGTCTCGAATGATCACGGTCCCGCTGATCCAAGCCGAGATACCAGCGTGCCACCAGCTTCTGGAGGCCGCCGGAATCAGATTGCCTGTTTCGACCGAGATCAAATCCTCAGCGTGCTCTCGGGTGCCTAACACTGTGTTTCTCGCTACGAGCGCATCATCTGCATGCGCTACCTGGATTCCGGTCTGCATAACCAAAGCATCAGGGACGAGGTAGGGATCGAACTCTACGAGGTTATCGAGGATCTCGACATGTGTGTGGGATTCGTACACGTATAGACCCCAGTGAGGCTCTGGACGTGCGGGTGGCACCGACGAGATCCGGATCTCATTTTCTTGGATGAGAGCGTCTTCTGTGCGGTTCTCTACTGGGCCTCGATTTCGAGAAAACGGGTACCCTACGATGATCCCGTCTTTGTCTGAAAGAATCTTGTTCCCAAGAAGTTTGAGATTTTTTTCCCGATACCCAAGTCTGATCCCGATTTTAGAGGCTTGGATCTCTAATCCCTCTAAAGTCAGGCCGTGAAGGTGGGTTGTCGGAATGACGCCAAAAGTACGCGAAACGCCGTCCTGGAATCCCTTGATTTTGCCGTTGAGAACTTCGACACGCTCTGCGGTGTCGGCGATCTCGATTCCGCGAAACTGGTTGGGGTTTGATGTCTCGATTTCGTTTTCTGACAGATCGAGGGATATATCAGAACCCTGGATCCGAATTGCCGGCAGTTCATCTTGAGCCTGGTCGATTTTCACATCATCCGCCAGGCAGTAGTTGCCAGGGTTCAAGAGGGTATAGGTCTGGCCCATCCTCAACTTTTCGATGATTGCGGTGGCTCGAATCGGAGTCTTATCGCTTTCAAGGCAGCTGTTGGCGCTGCCGCCTATGCGGCAAGTAGACCAATTGAAGCTGGGAGCGCAAGCGGAGTTTGAGCCACATTGGTTTTCGTCTTCGCAGGTTCTTCGGCCTTTTCGTGCTTGGCCGTCTTGGCACTCAATCGTCTCGCCGGGAGAGCAAAGTTGCGTGACGGGCTCAACAGGCTTTGGACAATAGTCTTCTTGAGTCTCTCCTTCGGGAAGAGCGCAGAGGGCGTCCCACTGAGTGACGTCCTCGACTTGCATGCAGTGCCTGACACCGCTACAGCCTGACGACAGTTGGCAGGGCTGCGCTTCTCCGAGTTGGCAGACGGACTGCGGATTGACTCGCGAGAGCGGGTCCGGTTCGCAGCCGGTCCAAGTGAGCAAACCTAAGATCAGAAGAAGACGAGTATGCACACCGAGTTTTTGACATGATGCGTTACGATTCGCAACTAGGGTGAATTATTTACAGAATGTGGCCATCTTAAACTGGTCTCTCACCCTGTTGATGTTGATTCAAAGAATGGGATTAAATTTGCCGAAATTTCCTTTAGAAGTGCCCAAAATTGACAGCTACCCAATCAAAGGCGGGGCATTTTGTTGGGAAGAGTCCTGAGATTCTTACCCTCATGGATGGGGTACAGCGCTAAGTCATTGCCAATGCTTAGGAATTGCTCTACGTCTGCGTCGCTAGCAACAGGCTAGGGAGCCAGTTTCATCTGAGTTGCCTATCCAAATACGTAAACTCAAGCGCCGTTCTCTTCACCTGCTGCTCTAGGTCTGCGGCCGCACTATGTCCGCCTTCGATGTTCTCGTAGTAGAGCACGGAGTGCCCCATCTCCTCGAGTCTTGCGACCATCTTGCGAGCGTGCCCTGGATGAACGCGATCATCCTTGGTTGAGGTCACGAAAAACGCGCGCGGGTAGCCTGCGCCTGCCTTGACGTTTTGATAGGGTGAGTATTTGGCGATGATGGGCGCCATCTCGGGATCTTCGGGGTTGCCGTATTCTCCCACCCAGCTCGCTCCTGCCAAAAGCTTGTGGTAGCGGAGCATGTCCAGGAGCGGAACCTGGCAGACGACTGCGCCAAAGAGGTCGGGCCGCTGCGTGAGCATGACACCCATCAGGAGGCCGCCGTTGCTGCCGCCCATGATGCCTAGATGCTTGGGAGAAGTGATGCGTGAGGAGATCAGGTCTTCTGCCACGCTGATAAAGTCATCAAACGCTCGCTGCCGATTCTTGAGGAGCGCGGCTTGATGCCATTTAGGCCCAAACTCACCGCCGCCGCGAATGTTGGCTAGCGCGTAGACGCCGCCTCTTTCGAGCCAAACTTTGCCTTTGGTAGACTGGTAGGTAGGAGACAGCGAGATCTCAAATCCACCATACCCATAGAGCAGGGTAGGATTAGAGCCGTCGAGTTTGAGGCGTTCTTTGTCAATCAAGAAGTAAGGCACGCGAGTGCCATCGGCGCTCTTGGATTCTCTCTGGCTGACCTGCATTCCGGAAGCATCAAAGCGATCAGGCAGGCGCTTGATCGGCTCGAATTTGGCGATCGAGTCAGAGCCTTTTTTTGCGTGAGAGAGGTAGAGCGTGGTGGGGACCGCAAAGCTCTCATAGTGCGCAATGATGAAGCCTTCGTACGGGTCAGCAGCGGCCACGGATGCCGATCCGAGATCGGGGAGTGGGAGCTTGCGAGAACCCCATCCTTTGGCTCCTTTGTGGGACACTTCGAGGATGCGGCCATTCACGTTCTGCAGGACCTGAAGGTAGAGGTGGCTGCGAGTGCGGGAGATCCCCTCGAGAGTGGATCGCGAATCGGGGGCGTAAATCGTTTGAAGTGAGGCTGGAGGGGCGATGTTCTGCACAGGGGTTGGAGGTTGTTTACCAATCTCAAGCCTCTCGCCCGATCGAGCGACTTCGTCTACAGGCAGTGATACCAATGTGCCCGACTTAAAAACGCGTTTGCCTTGGCCCCAATCGGTGCGGAGCAGGGCCATCAGCTGCCCTTTAAAAACGCCTTTAAAGTCTGCATCTTTAGGGAAGGGGACCTTGCGCAACTCGGGCCCAGATGCTCCCTCTGTCCAGATCCACTGCTCGGACTCAAAGAAGCTCGGAGAGCGAACGATCCCATGAGTCACTCCCTCAGGCGAGAAAATGGTCATGCCCGTTGCGGAAACATCTTCGGCACTTCCTTCAAAAATGAGTTGAGCTTGCGAAAGCGGAGTGCCGCGTTTCCAGAGTTTTACGAGGCGAGGGTAGCCTGAGTGAGTCAATGAGCCTTGACCAAAATCAGTTCCCACCCAAATCGTATTCTCGTCCTTCCAGCCTACCGAGGATTTGGCTTCGGGAAGCGTGAATCCATCGGTGACAAAATCCCGCTTGGATAGGTCGAACTCGCGGACGACGGAGGCGTCTTTGCCGCCACGTGAGAGTGTGATGAGGCAGCGCTCATATTTGGGCGCCAAGCAATCGAGGTCTTTCCAAACCCAGCTTTCATTTTCCTTTTTGCCGAGCGCATCGATATCTAGGATGACATCCCACTGTGGCTCGACTTTGCGATACTCTTGGAGTGAGGTTCTGCGCCAAATGCCCCGAACGTGATCCGGATCTTGCCAAAAATTGTAGACCCACCCTCCGCGAATGCCAGGAGTTGGGATCCGGTCCTTGGCCAACAACACCTTGCGAAGGTCGGCTTCGAGTCCCGCATAGCGAGGATCTTTCTGCAGCTCGGGCAGCGTTTTGTCGTTGTGAGCGCGCACCCAGGCGAGGGCCTCCTGACCTTCGACTTCTTCGAGCCAGAGGTGAGGGTCGTCTCCGTCGGACAGGGGTTTGCGATTGTGGGTCGAGCAAGCGTTTTGGCTCATGATCATAGTGATTGCGAGGAGTGCGGCGACTGCAAACAGAGAAGGATTCATGTTTTCTTTCTTAGGCTCAGGCTAATGCTTCAAAAATGCCAGGGTTTCTTCGACGGTTGCGACCTTCTGTCCGCGTTCACGGACTTTCTTCACAGCCATGTCCACGAGCTCGCCGTTGGACTTGGCCATGGCTCCCCCGGGGAGATAAAAATTATCCTCAAGCCCCACTCGCACATGCCCGCCAAGATCGAGCGAGAGATCCAGGAGTGGCCACTGCTCTTGGCTGATGCCAATGAGCTGCCAGTGGGCTCCCTCGGGGAGTAGTCCCACTTGGTTCTTCAGATTCTGCGGAGTAGCTGAGAGACCACCCGTCACGCCCAAAATTATGGAGAAGTGAAACGGAGGCTTCAGCAGGCCCATGTCGATGAAGGGATCTGCGTTGCAGATGTGGCCTGCATCAAAACATTCGAGCTCGGGGATCACGTTGTTTTCAGCCATGAGCTTGAGGAGGTACTCGATGTCTTCGAAGGGGTTGAGAAACACGCCCTGCATGAGAAATTTTTTCTGGCGCGAGCTGTAGATCGAATAGTTCATGCTGCCCATATTGAGCGCAGCGACTTGGGGCTTAACCATCGAGATGTGGCGCGCCCGTTCTTGGATAGTATTGCCGACACCACCCGTAGAGAAATTGAGGATCACCGGGCAACGTCCCCGGATGCGCTCACCGATCTCCGCAAAAATCTCGGGTCGCCAAGAAGGCGTGCCATCGTCCTCTCGCGCATGGATGTGAACGATGGATGCGCCGGCCTCGTAGGCGCGCACCGCTTCGTCAGCGATTTCGGCAGCCGTGTAGGGAATGCCTGGGCAATGCTTTCGATTGGCGAGTGCGCCGGTCAGTGCCGCCGTTACGATGACCTTTTCGCGAGGTGAGGTTGCTTGCATGACCTCGGATTGTTCTGCGGGAGGATCAGAGTGTCAACGACGAAGGGGGTGGTGCGGTGAGCTATTTACAAAGGGCGGCCGTCATTCGGTAGACCCGCAGCGCCTCGCTAGGAAGTTGCTGGGGGGAGGGGTCTTGGGGACTTGCCAATGCCATGATCCTAAAAAGGAACGGCTCGCATTGAGAGGCGGAGAAATGCTCGAGGTCAACGACATCAAAAAATGTCTCAAGCCCATGTACAGTAACGAGCAAGTCGGGGTCATATGCGGGATTTTGGGTGCGCAAAAGGGAGTCGGAGGACTCCACGACGTACTTCTTAAGCTCTTTGGCCGCTTTGAGGCGAATCGACTGAGGCTGTTGAATGTCGAGGATGCGAGTCTCTAGCCGTGTGACCGTCTGAGTAAAGACAGTGGGTTGAAAAGCGGCCGGTTGCGCAGCGTGCACAATCTGGGGAATTGCAAAAATCCACAGCGCGGCCAATCGTCCTAGTCGAATCCGCATTCAGCCCCCTTCAGATGCTTTTGCACGCGTCTTGCGCTTTTCCGGAGTCCTTCGTTGTAGTCAGCGACCTCAGGCAAGCGCAGATCCCCTTGGTTGGGTTTGGGGCTCTTGCGAGCTCTATCAGCCCGCTTTTTCATCAACTCATTGATCTTATCTTCAAGTGCTTGAATGCTCTTGTACCTGTTAGGTGTCGTAAGGGCAGCTTTGACGTAAGTCTTGACCGTGCCCACGCCGCCATTGTAGCTTTGCCGAGAAAGATTTAGGATCAGTTTGTCGAGCTCATCGGGCGTGAAAGTGGGTTTGTACGAACTAGGCAGTAAGCCCAGGACTTTTTCGACTCCGCTTCTGATTTGAAACTCGTAGTTCTTGTAGTGAAGGGCCGAAAAGACCAGGTTCTTTAGAGGTTGTTGAGGTCCAAAAGTGGCAGCGCACCGGTTGCCGGGTAGGTCGAGCATGGGTTCGCTCATGGCGTCTAGCACCGCCTTGCATTCTGGACGCGATTTGGATTCGATCTTGGAAGTGATCTTGGCTTTGTCTCTGGCGATCAGCTCATTGACATCCCTGATGCCGATGCCTGAGAGCTGACCGATCCCCGCGCATCCACTCCAGCTGATCGCACTGGCTTGAAAGCCTGATTCATGGTTCAGCAAAGGAAAGAGCTCCTTACCGCTGACGTCCAAACAGCTCGTAGCGAGCGCAAACGAGTTGTGAGTGGCTTCGAACGCGGGCTTTGAGACGCAAGGCATCTGCGTTTTACAAGTGGCTTTTCCTCGGTCTCCACAGGGGACTTTGACAGAGGGTTTGCCAGTGGTTGAGGAGCAGTAGCCATATTTGTTAGAAGGGAGCGCGTGCTTCATGCTTTGGTAAATACACACCGGAGATAAGCCGTTCTTGTCTTGCGGCTCGAGCGCGCTCCCTGCGGGAATTCCGAGGCCGGCGAGAAGCTCGTTGACTTGCTGGTTGCTATTCTCTTGGTAGCCGTTGCCCTTCTTGCAAGAGTCGAATTTGAAATCCGGGTAGCTCATGCCGGTGTTTTTCGCTTCATAGACTTTAAACGGAGGTGGCTCGCTTGCGGTGTCGAAGCAGCTGGCAGCGTTGCTCGAATCGTTCGGGGTGCCAAAGGAGTCGATGTTTCCTAGGGCTTCGGCGATTTCAATCGCGGCAAGTTCAGCGGCTCGTGTTCCGTCCGGGTTGACTGATAGCGACTGGATAGCGGCTTTAGCCCTGGCGATTACGTTCGTCTTCAGTGCTTGAGGATTGTCGCGGTACAAGTCGCCCAGAGTTCGAAAGGCATCGAACAACTGCGTCACCTGTCCCTTGCTGTTGTCGAGCGTGACGATGTCGCCGGGTTGAGCTCCTTGGATTACAGAGCTTTCTCCCGCGGTGAGAATTCTTGCTAAGAGCACATCCGGAAAATTTTTTCCGTCCCATTCGCTCAAGATGCGGACCATAGCTCCTTTGGAGACAGTCACTGTCTCTACGTTGTCCGCTGCGCGCGCAAAAGCGCACGAGAATCCCAAAGTAAAAGCTATCGCGAACGGGAGCCGCCTCATCACAATCAGATTCTAGCATGCGTCTCTTATTTGATATTGAAATTTGAGGCATCGGCAGAAACTGCCGTGATGCTCTCCGTGGGGCTCTATGTTTGAACTTCGAAGACGAAGTTGCGTTGGTAAATCTGGTGATTCAATTCGTACTTGGCCAACTCTTCTAGTTGGTTGAGATCAATAGAGGTCTTTTCGCCTACCCGGCGAGCGCGGTAGGGAGTTCCGGTATCCTGCAATGCCCGAAGGGGGGAGTCTATTTTATCTATAATAAATCGATAATCGATCTCGATCAGGAGCGCGGGCTTGAATCGCGCGAAAGTGCGTTTTGCGCCCCTGATCGCCGATGCTTCGCCTCCTTGGGTGTCGATCTTGATCACGTCTACTCGGGCAAGGCGTTGCTCGTCCGCAAAGGCGTCGAGGGTCGTGAGGGGAACCCGGGCGCTCTTGGGTTGGCTGCCGAGATGATCCTCGATCATGGAGCGGTAGGCAGAGTGTCCGCCCGAGTCCGTGTCGTTAAAAAAGAGCTCAAGCTCACCGACTTGATCCCCGATCGCAGAGGCATGAGGGTGGATTTGCTGGATGCGGTTGGCTTCGCAGCTGCGTTTGAGGCACGCGATGTTGCGTGGATGAGGTTCAAACGCATGGATGGTGGAGCCGGGCTTTTGCCAATGCACGTATAGTGAGAAGAGGCCTATGTTTGCGCCGATATCGATGAAGGTGCCATTGTCGGGCAGGTGGCTTAAGATCTCATTTTTTTCTGCAAGCTCGTAGTGCTCAAATCCTGTGAGGCCTCCATACATCACGTGAAAAGAGGGGCCTCGGACATCGTGAGCATCCGCATAGATTCTTCTGCCGCCGGGCAGGGGCACGTAAACGGTTTCTGGCAAGCCGGGCAGGCGTTTCTTGAGCCAGCGCGTTCTTGCGGCCCAAAGGTGGATGGAGTTGCTGAGATCCATGGGGTATCAGTAACCTCTGCCTCAAAAATCCGCAATCCTAGGACCTATAACTCGATTCTAAGTACTCCGCCGTAGGAGGTCATCGAAAGCGATTCGCTGAGCGCAGTAGCTGCTCCGGCTACCTTCTCCTCCGCAAAGGACACGCTCTCGAATCTGGCTCCGAGAGCCACGCGCGAGGTGATTGAATACGTGAGCTCCGCGCTGAAACCGCTGACCTTGCCGTATGAGATCTCCCTGCCGCTGCTATCAGCGTTAGCAAGAGTGTAATCACCTATAAACTGATAGTCGCCTCGGAGCTCCATCCGTCGAAGAAAGCGGATGCCCAAGAAAGGCGCGAACGGGGTCCAGCGGCTGCCTCCGCGATTACCGGTCGTGTCGGTGTCTGAGTACTGCACGATGTAGGAATATGAAGTGCGCGCCCCCAGGCGGATGAAGCGAAGAATGTTGAGTCCAACGGAGAAGCTCGCGGAGTAGGATCCCATAAAGGCCGAGGGTTCGACGCTTCCTGACTGCGTTTTTCCCAGGTTGCCTCCCGCAGCAAAGCCTACGAACAGCCTCCTTGCGTGCGCCGAAGAGGGATAGAGCACAGTCGCTGCGACGAGCGTGAGGATACAGCTAAGTTTCTTGAAGGCAGCCACTGACTTATTTTAGACGGATACTGGATTAAATCCTATTGGGCAGGTTCTGCCGACCTCAGCAGAGATAAGTCCATAGGCTCAATGTAGTTAAACGGGCATTACGCCATGTTTTTTTGGTGGACGGGGCAGCTTTTTCCCTCGGGTGTGCTCCAGCGCGTGGGCCAGCACTCGGCGAGTTTCGCGCGGATCGATGATGTCATCCAAATGACCCTGTGAAGCGGAGATATGTCCGCCGATCATGCGGCGATATTGGTCAGTCCGGGCGGCGCGCGCGGCCTCGGGATCCGGGGCGGCGGAGATCTCCTTGCGGAAGATGATGTTCACCGCACCCTCGGGCGACATGAGGCTCACCTCAGCCGTAGGCCAACCAACGATGAGGTCTGGTTCATAACCCTTGCCGCACATGACGTAGTACCCTGCGCCATAGGAGCGCCGAATGATGATTGAGAATTTTGGCACTGTCATTTCGCTCACTGCAAAGAGCATCTTTGCGCCGTGGCGTATGATGCCTAGTTTTTCCATACGAGAACCGACCATAAAGCCAGGACAGTCGTGCAGAAAAACAACTGGGATATTAAAAGCGTCACAGAGCCACAGAAAACGCGCCGACTTGTCCGACGCATCGATGTCGATCGCTCCGCCCATGACGCTCGGTTGGTTAGCTAAGATGCCTACTGCCCACCCGTCGATGCGCGCGAATCCCGTAACGATATTGCGCGCGAACTCAGGCTTCATTTCAAACCAAGAGTCGCCATCTACGATCTGCAAGATGATCTTGCGCATGTCGTAGGCTTTGCGCGAGTCCTCAGGCAGGACATCCAGGACCGCATCGCTCATCGTTAAGCGATCCGTTGCCCCGGTTTTAGCGGCTTTCGCCGCGCCTTTGGCGAACTTACCAAACGCGCCGGCCTCACCGGACTTATTCTTACGCAAGCCCGAGGGCTTTACGCGAGCGGGTTTCATCCCAGAGTGGGGCGGGAAATAAGAAAGATACTTTCTGATCGCCGCCAGGCATTCCTGATCATTTGCCGTCTCGAGATCCGCAACGCCACTCACGCGGCAGTGCACTTGCGAGCCGCCGAGCTCCTCGGTCGTCACATCCTCATTGATCGCGGCCTTCACCAGCGGGGGGCCCGCCAGAGCCATTGACGAGGTTTCCTTCACCATCGGTACGAAGTCCGCAAGTGCAGGGATGTAAGCTGTGCCCGCAGCTGTCGGTCCCATGATCGCTGCTACCTGAGGCACGATGCCTGACATCGTCACTTGATCAAAGAACAGCGATCCTGTGCCGGCAAACTGCGCGCCCGCCGCTTCTTGAATGCGCGCGCCCGCCGAGTCGAGCAACCACACGATCCCCATTCGCTCTCGCAATGCCAATTCGCGCATTCGCTTGACCTTGCGCTCACCGACTTCGCCCATCGTGCCGGCCATCACGGTAAAGTCGTAGGCCACCGCGCAGACGGGACGTCCATGGATCATGCCCACGCCCGTAATCACGCCATCTGCTGGAGTGACTTTGTCCTTCATGTCGGGAGTGAGGGATTGGTGCGTCCCCAATATTCCGTATTCGTTAAACGATCCTTCATCAAAGAGAAGTTGGATGCGCTCACGAGCGGTAAGCTTCCCGCTTTCGTGCTGTTTTTTGACGGCTTCGTCACCGCCCATTTGGCGGACTACTGCTCGATGCGACTGTAACCGGGTCGATAGCTCTCGCGTCGTTTCCATGGATTGGCTCCTTAGGCTCGCGCCCCGCTCAGCACTTCTTTGATGACCTGCTTGGCAATAATCATTTTCTGAATCTCGTTGGTGCCGCCGCCGATTTCGTAAAGCTTGGCGTCGCGCATGCATCGCTCGACTTGGTACTCGCGCATGTATCCGTAGCCGCCCATGCATTGCACCGCTTCGGTCGTCGAGGCGTTCGCTAACTGTGCGCCTAAAAGCTTGAGGACTGCGGCCTCTTTGTTGGCGGTTTCTCCACGGCTTAGTTTGTCGAGCACCATGTATTGATAATGCCGTGTCATATCGAGCGAAGCCGCCATCTGCGCGATTTTATCCTGGATCAGCTGATGCTCAAGGATCGGTACTCCAAACTGCTTGCGTTGCGCGCCGTACTTGATGACCGCTTCCAGGCAAAATTGCATCAAGCCGACGCCGAGTCCGCTAAAAATCGCGCGTTCGATATCGAGCGAGGTTTTCATTCCTAAAAAGGCAGCTCCCGGCTTGCCGAGGACATGCGAGGAGGGGACTTTGACGTTTTCCATGAAAACTTCGCCGGTGGGCGAGCTCAAGTGCCCGAGTTTGTGAAATGGCTTGCCCGTGCGAAGCCCTTCCATTCCGCGCTCAAGGATGAACGCGGTTCCGCCCTGAAATCCTTCGACGGGTTTGCCGTCTGCGCCGTACTCGCGGGTCAGCACGATGAAGTAATCGGCAATCGGCGCATTGGTGATGAACGTCTTCGAGCCATTGATCACGTAAGAATCGCCTTGGCGCTCGCAACGTGCCTTGATCGAAACAGCGTCGCTTCCCACGCCTGGCTCCGTTAGTGCCCAGCAGCCGATCTTTTTGCCTGAGGCAATGCCTGGTAAGTATTTTTCTTTCTGCTCCTTGGTCGCTTGTCTGCCCACATTGCCACCAAAGAGGCCTACGCTTGCCAAGACAGAAAGCCCGAAGCCGCTCGAGACAAAACCCATTTCTTCGGCCACGACCGTTTGAAGCAGCAGGCCGCTCGCCGAAGTCGAAGAGGTCGCCAGCTCTCCCTGGCCCCAGGGTTCTGGCAGCATCGGCGCAGCGAGTCCCGCATCGCCCAGCTTGATCAATGCTTCGCGGCAAAACTCCCCGCTTTCTTCTGTTCTCTCCACTTGAGGAGCTAGCTCTTTGGCTAATATTTTGCGGGCCAAGGACCGGACTTCGTTCACAGCGTCTTGGGTAGTGTGCATTTGAGTAAAACTGTATTTTCGTTTCGAGGGAAGTCAAAGCATTTTGTTTTTGGCGGGACTAGGATGCAGCAACAGACTCTGCTAAGCTGAGGGGCACTATGACGACAAATACCTTTGTTGCGGCTGATCCCGAGTCGACTCAGTTTCTTGCGCGTATGGCTGAGCAAGAGCGCTATCGCAACAATCGCCACGCCGGTGTGAGGACTGTGTTGATCGTTCTCTCGGCGGCCGGAATGGTTTACGATGTCGAATCGTTGAGGCAAAAGGTTTTGCTTTCTTACCCTGGTACTACTACCTACTTTATGACCACTTGCGGTAAGTCGATTGGAGCTGTCGCACCGGCGCACGTTGACCTGCTCATCGACTTTACTGGACCCAAGCAGCGGCAAGGTCTTTTCTTTTCGAGAAAGCTTCGTAGGGGAGCTCGGCTCGCGGTGGGGCGTAACGCCGGTTGGTTTCGCAAAAGCATTTATGACAGAGTTTTTGATGAAAAGGTTCGGGCAGGCGAGCTGCCCAAAGAGATGCTTGCTCGAGAGCGTGCTGTTCAAAAAGAAGTGATGGCATTGGCGGGAGTCGCGATGGTACCGATGGGAGATACACCTCCAGATCGCGGCAAGATCACGCCTATGGAGCTTCCGCCATTTGCAAAGCTTCGAGTGAAGGGGAGAGGAGTGACTGAATCGTCTCAACTCAGTTCGCTTGGCCGCGCAGCAGAACGTCTCTTCGATCTGCTCTGCTCCCTTAAGCTTGCGGTTCTCATCATTTTAGTTCTAGCGATTGCGCTGACCACGGGCACGGTCCTCGAATCAGTCTACGATACTCCGACTTCTCAGTACTATGTCTATCGTTCGCTTTGGTTTCACGGCGTGCTCGCCCTCCTTGGGATTAACATTTTCTGCGTAGCCGTGAGTCGGTGGCCTTGGCAGAAAAAGCACGTGCCGTTCTTGCTCGCTCATCTCGGGATCCTCATGCTGCTTGCGGGATCGTGGATGACTCAGAAGTTTGGACTGGATGGGTCCATGCGCGTTGCCGAGGGCGAGACTTCGAGCGTCGTGGAGATGGAGGACTCGAGTCTTGTGCTCTCGAAGGGCAACCAGCTCAAAAGAATACCGGTGCAATGGATTCCGCCGACGGTGAGTTTTCAGCCTCGAAAGCTAGATACTGCTGATACGTTGGGATTCGACATCGTCATGGATCGTTACATTTCTCATGCGGATCCTAAGTATAGCTTTGTTCAAGCCGCTGTGGGCGGTGCGAATCCAAGACCTGCTGTTCATCTCAAGCTCACCGGTGGGCCGATGAATATCACGCAGGATCTCTGGATGTGGGCAGGGGATCCGTCGTTCAGAATGATTCAGATGGGGCCATCGCGGTTCTCTTTAGGTCCCACCGCGCTCGACCCGATCGCGGGACGTCCGGATCTTTCGCTGATCCCGCAACCCTCGGGCCTCACGATTCGATCTCACACGTCGGATGGCAAAGTCTCCGAATTCAAGCTTGAAGCATCCAAAGTCAAAGACTACATGTTCGATCCTGGCTGGAAGGGCGGCCTCAAGATCACGATCCTCGAATGGTTGCCCGATGCCATCGCGAACACCACCTATACGCCTGCGCGTGTTCAGTTTGGAATGGGGGCGCCGCCGGCTGCGATTCATTTGACGGCGACTGCAGGCGGCGGACCGGATGTTTGGCTCGGCTTGGGCGATCGCGCAGTCCTCAGTACTCCGCAGGGCGATGCGGAGGTGGGGTTCATGCCGCAAAGAGTGATTTTACCCTATGCTGTGAGGCTCGATCGATTCAAAGTCGAGCGATATGAAGGAAGCCTTGATCCTTCTGAGTATTGGTCGCAAGTGACCGTCGATCCGGGCGTCAATCCCAATGGCTCTAGCGAGGGGGCTTTTTCGAAAAAGATCAGCATGAACGAGCCCCTCACGCACAAAGGGGTGACTTTTTACCAAGCCAGTTATGAGGACGCGTCACCCAGGCCGGTCGTATCGATATTTTCTGTGAATCGAGATCCGGGCCGCAGTTGGAAATACTGGGGATCGATTCTCCTTGTTGTTGGGTCGATCATGCTCTTTGCCGTCAAATACCGCAGTAAGACTCGAGCGCGCGGAGTCATGCGGCCGTCCGAGTCACAGGAGGTTTTATGAGTTGCTTAAAAAATGTTTTTAGTGCGCTTCTGATCACTGCAGCGACAAGCGCTTCAGTATTCGCAACTCCTGATTTTGGCAGCGGACCGGTGAGGCGCGCAGGTTGGTCGTTTGATGAAGCGCGCAAGATTCCTGTGCAAGTCGGTGGACGCGTCAAGCCTCTAGACTCTTTCGCTCGCGAGATCGTTCTTTTTGAGACAGGCTCTAGGAAGTTCGAGGGCTGGGATCCGGTTGATATGCTTTTTTCTCAACTGGCGACGCCCGATGCATGGAATGGTTATCGATTTATCCAGATCACTCGTGAAGATGTGCGCAGACAGCTCGGATTGGATGAGAAACGGACCTACTACACGCCTCAAGAGTTGATGGGTAACTCGGTTCTTGCTCAATATGCGCAACATTCAGGTGGGTCTTCGCAGGTGACTGCACCGATTGCCAACACGTCCAAGGCGGATCCTCGCGAGCAGGAGTTTAGACGCGTTTTTGAGCGCCTCGGAGCTTTTAGGCGCGTGGTGACCGGCGAAGGTTGGGTGTTGGTGCCTGTGGCCTCTCCGGCCGCTGCCGCCCGAGGGATTGAAGCAGGGTGGAGCTCGCTTGCTGAATCTGATCCCAGGGGAGATCTGATTCGTAAGCAGTTTATCGATATGCTCAAGGCATATCAAAAGAGCGATGAAGACGCATTCGAGCGCTCCGCTCGGCTGGTCAAGGCCTCAGTTGAAGGCGAGATCCCAGGCTGGACCGATATTTCGCGACTTAGAATTTCGATCGAGGCCACCTACAATAGCGTCCGGCCGTTCATGATCGCGTGGATTCTCTATGCGATTGCTGCTCTCATGTGGATCGCTTCGCGGACGATCGCGTCTGTTGGTTCAGCGCCCCAGGAGAGCAAAGCTTCGCGGCTCGATCGTGTCGCGCACTTTGTGACAGCGTTGGGTGCTGGGCTGCACATCGCAGGCATTGCTATGCGCTGCTTTATCGCAGGCCGTCCTCCGGTGACCAATATGTACGAGTCTGTCATCTGGGTGAGTCTAGGTCAGTTGGTTTTCGCTTGGATCTTGTACCTCATGAGTCGTCAGTCCATCGCGATCTGTGTCGCCACCGTGCTCGGTACGGTGGGATTGATCGTTGCGGACGCGGCTCCCGCGATGATGGATCCCGGCATCCATCCGCTGGTGCCTGTGCTCAGAAGCAATTATTGGCTGACGATCCACGTGCTCACGATCACTCTGGGCTATGCGGCCCTCGCGCTGGCTTTGGGGTTGGGCAATGTTTCGCTCTTTCATTTCTTGCGCAGCAATCGGCCGGGAGCCAAAGCCAAGATAGCGCAGATGAATCAGCTCACCTACCGAGCCATGCAGTTTGGTGTAGTGCTCCTTGCAGCGGGTACGATCTTGGGCGGTGTCTGGGCCGACTACTCTTGGGGCCGATTTTGGGGCTGGGATCCCAAAGAAGTTTGGGCACTCATTGCGCTCCTTTGCTATCTCATTATTTTGCATGCGCGTTTTACGGGCTGGGTCGGGCAATTTGGTTTCGCTTCTTGGTCGATCGTCAGTTTCCTTTCCGTGATCATGGCTTGGTACGGCGTGAACTTCGTGCTTGGCGCCGGTTTGCACTCCTACGGTTTCTCGAGCGGGGGATTTACCTCGATGTTTGGCTTCGTGGCCTTACAGTTGGGTTACGTGGGCGTCGTCGCTTGGGTGTATAAGCGGCGTGAGAGTTCCTTGCGTGCGGTAGTGTCTGGTGCGGCGGATGCACCATCTGCAGCAAAGTAGGGTGGTTTTCGCCAAATTGGGTTAGCCGACCAGCGTTGTTCGCGTGTATTTTTATATTCAAATAATTTAATAAAAATGGGCGCTTAACTGTGGTTCCAGAGTGGATCCGGGGTGGGAAGCTTTTGCCTACTTGGCTTTTTTAGGCTCCTTAGTTTTTAAATACAAAAAATATAATATAATTTAAACATCAGCCAAATCAGGTCTCACAGGGATTGTGATTCTATTGGCTGCAGTGCTGTAGAAGTACCCACGTTCGAGTTCATACCCATGGAGGGTGTATGGCCAAGAAGAGCTTAATGTACTCGCTTTTGATCTCCTCGTTCCTGTCGCTTGTTCCTCTCAGCGTTCTTGCAAGTGTCCCCGACGAGACAGATGAGTCTCCTCTCGAGGAGTTGATTCCGCTAGAGACCCAGGTAGAAATTGATCAGCGCAAGGAGGGCGTGGCTAACGGGCTACTCAAGGCAGATGACTTGAGCACGTTCATGGGCAGCCGAGAGATCGACTTGCGGCATAGAGACACGGCCGTGAAGCAGCAGTTCTCAGCGAAGAAGTGCGCGGGGTTTCGCAACAAGGTCGGGACTTGCTCTGCTTTTGGGCTGGCCGCAGTCATTGAGAACGCGATGGGCGGCGGGGTTCACCTCTCTGAGCGTCACTTTTGGAGCCAGTACTGCAGGCCTTCTAGCGCCGCTGCGATGAAAGCGATCACGAACGGCGGCGGGATAATCGAAGAAGAATGGTGGCCTGAGAGCAGGCTCAATCCTCTTCAAGGCTACTTGAGAGCGAGTCACTTCAAGCTTTATGACTTCAAATTGCTGGGAGATAACGTCAAAGCGATGCTCGAAGCTCTCGATCAGGGCAATCCTGTTTACCTAGCACTCAATACTCCGTCCGAAATGTATGCCAAAAAAGCCGTGATTTCTGCGGGCTCTGGCAAGACGGGCGGCGGACATGCGGTCGCGATCGTGGGTTATCGAATCGACGAGACGGTTGAAGGCGGAGCCTATTTGCTGGTCAAGAACTCTTGGGGCTCGTTTGGGGAGTTGCGCGGTTATCAATGGCTTTCTGTGGGATACTGCGCTCGCAAGGGCAACTACTGCACGGCTTGGTCAATCGATCGGGCTGGCAAGAATCAGTAGGTTTTCCCAAAGTTCTGCGTCTCTGCTCAGATATAGCTCTGAGTAAAGACTCGAGAGGTCTCGTTTGCTCTGCGCCTTTGGGTCAAGTTGCGAAAGGTTGAGATGGGTGTGTGATTGACACGGTATTTCGCGATTTTGGCCTAAAGGGCAGGGCCTGTATTGCGCTTTGATCGGCTCATTTTGCGATCTCTGCACTTAGAAAGCCTAAGAGATTCCGGTCGGCTTTTACTTCCGTTGCTTCAGCAGCGTCTCGATCTCATCCGCAGTGACCGTGGGTCGCCGTCCACCCAGCGCTTTTAGAGTCGCTTCAAGGCGATGAATCAAAATCCTCTGCTCCTCATTGGTCTCTTCTGCGTAATGCTCGAGCAAGTACTTGATCGTCGTAAGCGCATCATAGTTCGCGCCCACGCATTTGCGGATCTGCGGACGCGTCTCTGCAGAGGTTGCCTTGATGGCGATCTCTTCTGCAAGCCCTGCGATTGATGCAATATGAGGGAGGCTCAGTTGCTCGGCGGTCCCCCGAATCGCAAACATCCGTTCTGAGAACACCGAGAAAAGATGCTTACTGCCTTCGAGGTCGCTCTCGATTTTCTTGAGCGTCTCTTCTGCGGTTGCCGCGAAGCCGCTGAGCTCCTGAACAAACTCTAAGATTTTTTCGTGTTGATGGGTCATGCTAGCACCTGTTTCCTAAGGAGCACTCCATAGACTTTGGTTTGAATCTGCGCGGGAGTCAGGGGTTTTACGAGGTAGTCGTCGACGCCGCTTTTGATTGCTTCGACGACGCGCTCCTTGGTGCTTTCTGCAGTCACCATGATAAACGCGGTCGACTTGTGTAGGTCATGGGCGCGAACATACTTTAAAAAGTCCAATCCGTCGGTTGGGCTCATGTGCCAATCACAAAGGATGAGGTGAATGGACTGCCGCTCAAGCATGGCCTTACCCTCCTCCCCGCCTCCGGCAAGATGGATGTTCCTAAATCCAAACGATTTAAGCAGATCCTTGATTTGGACCCGCATCGTATTGACGTCGTCTACGACTAAGATACCCACTTCGTCGCGAAGCATGATTTGAGTCTACGCTGCTATTTGCCAGGGGCAAGTGGCAAACCGCGAGATACGGCGCGAGAGATAAAGAATGACATGCGTGCGCTGCCGAGGAGCATCCGCTCTCGATTTCGATAAAACGGACGAGCTTGGGGAGCGATGCCGCGGATGCGCGTCACATAGTCCCAAATCATAGGCTCTTGTTGGGCAAACTTCTGCGGTGAATGCGCGGCCCAGGCAGGAAGGAGTGCGATAGGGTCCCGCGTGCGGAGCTGGGGAAACTGAACGGGAGTAAATCGAAATGCTCGACCCGACACTTCATATAGGCCGGCTCCTACTTTGCGAATGGGGCTTTTCTGAGAGGCGCGTATCGGTTCTGCGAGTCTCCATTGGTCAGTCGCCCATGAGGTCATCCAGTTCCGCACGGCCTCTTCATCGCCACGCACGGTTACGGCAAATGGGATCTGCTTGACCAGTTGATCTTCGCTGAAGCGAAACGCAGGTTGCACATCGGTATAGATCCATTGAGGCACAGGTCGGGGGCGCGCGCGAGGCATTGGCAAAAGCTTGAAGGCCTGAATCGTCAGAGCATGAGTTTTGGCGGTAGTGACCAGGCTCGTTCGAAGTCCTGGAATATCGTTTTTAAAGGGAATGCGATCGTAGACGCGTAGCGCTTCCATTTCTTTGCGTTGATGCTCAATGTCGGATTTGTCGACCTTTTGATTGCGGATCATGAGGTCCTGTTCGTTGAACAGGTTCTCAAGGCGATAGCGAAGGCGGCTTCGTTCGATATCCGAGAGGCTAGGAGGCGTTAGAGCAGCGTGACCTTGAAGCAAAGGCAGGAAACTCAAGAGAGTCAGCAGGCCGAGCATTCTGTAGGCATCTAACGTTTCAATCTTGAAATCAATCCGAAATCCTTTACCTTTCCGTCTCTATGTCATTGAGCTTGGATCGTCTCAATCCTAACCAAAAGGAAGCTGTGCTTCATCCCGAGGGTCCCCTTCTCGTGCTTGCGGGCGCGGGCAGTGGCAAGACGAGCACGATGGCCTACCGTATCGCTCATCTCATCGCAGCGAGACATGTTGCGGGCACTTCAATTTTGGGGCTTTCTTTTACCAATAAAGCGGCAGGTGAGCTCAAGCAACGCGTGACTCAGTTGGTCTCGAAAGCTGCGGGGCGTAGCGCAACTCGAGGTTTGACGATCAGCACTTTTCACAGCCTTTGCGTTCGAATTCTGCGCGAACATGCGCATCGGATTGGGTATCAGGGCAATTTTACAATCGTCGATACGAGCGACCAAAAAGACATTCTCAAAGGAATACTTCGCAACGTCAAAATCGACGAACGCAAGTTTGATCTGGATACGATTCTCTTTGCGATCGGCGGAGCGAAGAATCGCTTTCTAACAGACAGCCAGGCGGAGCAGTACTTTCTAGAAAGCAAAGCACTAGGCTCCGACTACGCGATTGCAACCGCGACTTGTTATGGCAAGTACCGTGAGCAGCTCAGGCTTCTGAATTCGATGGACTTCGATGACCTTCTCTACAACGCGGTCCATCTGCTCGATACGGTGCCCGAAGTTCGCGAGCATTATGCTTGTCGGTTTCGCCACATCTTGGTCGACGAGTATCAGGATACCAATGCATCGCAGTTTAGGCTGCTACGGCTACTGACGACCCGTTATCAAAACATCTGCGTGGTGGGTGATGATGATCAATCGATCTATGCCTGGCGCGGTGCTGATCCTTCGCATATCCTGGGCTTCGCAAATCAGTACTCCGGAGCCCGGACGATCACGTTGGATCAGAACTATCGCAGCACCTCGACGATTCTGGATGCTGCCAACCAGGTGATCGCAGCCAATAAGCAGCGCTTTCCTAAGACGCTTTGGTCAGATCGCGGCACCGGCGAGCCCATTACTGAAGTGATCCTCGAGCAAGACCGCGAAGAGGCAGAGTTTGTCGCTGAAGAGATCGCCGCGCGCATCAAGCTCAATCCTCGTCCCTTCAAGGACTTTGCAATTCTCTATCGCTCAAATGCTCAGTCTCGCGTGTTCGAAGAAGCGCTTAGGCGGCACACGATCCCTTACAAGATCGTGGGTGGGATGTCGTTTCTCGACCGAAAAGAAGTCAAAGATGCACTTTCGTATTGGCGCCTCGTCGCAAATCCCAAAGACGATGCCTCCCTTCGGCGCATCGTGAACTATCCAGCCCGCGGTCTAGGCAAAACTGCAATCGAGACCTTGGGGACAAAGGCCTTTGAGCAGGGAAAATCCTTTTTCGAAGCTCTTTCGGACGCACCTCACTTGGGAGTCAAGGGTGCAGCTGGTGCGATTCAGCTTCGCGAGCTGATTCTCTCGCTGAGAAAGCAGCTCGAGCAGACTCCTGCAAAACCCGAGATGATCGCACACTGGGCAAAGCGCTCTCTCGAGTATATCGGCATCAAGCGCGCGATCGATGCGGAAGAAGAAGATCCGGCCGTAGCTGCGCGCAAGTGGGAGAGCGTCGAGGAGCTCGTGCATTCTCTCGGGCAAGTAGCAATGGAGGACGATTTCGCAAACGAACCTGGAGCCGATGCAGCGTCAATAGCGGCTGCGCTCGGGAGCGAGGCCGTTTCTGGTGTGACCTCAACATTGGGGCTGCCGACATCCACCGAGTCTGATGCCCTACCTACGCTCCCTTCTACTGCTGACACAGGCGCCGTTGCGATGCTGCAGGAGTTTCTCGCTCGTATGACTCTTAACGCCCAAGAAGCAGAGGAGGACCGTAAAGATCGCGACAAGAAAGCCAATCGCGACGAAGTGACTCTCCTTACTCTGCATGGAGCCAAAGGACTTGAGTACCCCATCGTGTTTTTGGTTGGAATGGAAGAAGGCTTTCTTCCTCACAAGCGAACGATCGAAGAGGCCACGGACTTTAGCGAGGAGCGCAGGCTAGCTTATGTTGGCATCACTCGCGCTCGCGATCACTTGATTTTAACTCGTGCAAAAAACCGCGTGCGATTTGGAAAGCCTGTTCCTCGTTATCCAAGTCGCTTTCTGTCTGACATCCCCCGTGCGCTCCTGCTCACTCGCGACGAATCTCACTCACCTGAGCATTCAAGCGCAGAAGCCAAGGAGCAGCATGAAGTCAAAGTGAAGAACTTCTTGGCGGACATTCGAGCCAAGCTTCAGTCCACGTAGGGTTTGTTTGAACTCAATCCCGTGGCCTGGCCGCACGAAATAAATTCAAACAGGTCCTAGTACTTGAATCTGAAGCGAAGATTGCGAGCATCGGATCCATAGTAGCCGTAGAACTGGCTCCACACTCCCACGCCTTTTGGGAGTTCAAAAGAAGAGGTCTTCGCCTCGCCATAGTTGACGCCGCGAACGGTGTCCTGGCGAGTCACTTCGATGTTCCATTGAGTGTCGTCGATGCGGCGCCCGCGCACGTAAAAGTGAGCGACGTAGGTCTCTCTTTTGAACTTGACGTGGATCGCGGACTCTCCTTCGTTATTGATGCAGAGCTTTCGCGTGGCGATGTAGCGCCAGGGGCCGCGGTTTTGAAACTCAATGACTACATGGGGAGAAATGCTGTTGCTGAGGCATTCTGGGTCGATTTCATCGACAGATTCGTCATCGACGTAAACTTCTGGGTGAGTTTGATGGATATCGTTGGCGAGGGCCGAAGCAGGGGTGAGAAGTATCAGTGAGAGAGTGAGAAAGAATGGGGCTTTCATGGGATCTCCGGAGTTATTTAAACAGCTAGAAAGTCTTCCCATGCGACTTTCAATAAATGAGCCACGAAAAGCGGTTCTGAAGAGTTCCCAAAAAAAACCGCGGCGCCCAGAGGATCTAGTCCTCAGTGGGCGCCGCGCATAGTGAGAGCAAAAATCGAATCAGTGGATCAGTGAGTGATTGTCAGGCGAAGATCACGACGCTGCCACTTGTAGGTTCCGCCGAGCACAACCTGTGAGGTTGCGCCGCGCGCGATCGTGAACTTCGAGAAGCGAACTTTGCCGTAAGCATAGCCATTGACTGTGTCGCGACGGGTGACGGTAAGTTCCCACGTGTTGTTGTCCAAAGGCTTAGCAACGAAGGTGAGGTGAGCTTTGAAAGACTCACGGTAGCCACCACTTACAAAATGAATGTTTTGAATGTACTGGCCGTTTTCTGGAACAGACATGTCCACCGTGTCTTGATAGCTCCAGTCAGTCACGCCTTCGCGGAATTCAATCGTGGTGCGAAGGGGAAGAGTCTTTACGGCAGGCGCCGACGGGGTGCCGGTTTCATCAGCAAAAGAAACTTGGGCAAACATCGGAGCAGCGAAAACCATCAACAGGGCCAGAATGCGAAACGTCATTAGAATCCTCCAGAAAATGAACTTCATTGAGAAGCCCGGACGTTCGCCGAGCTCTCGCTAATTTAAAAGCTCAAAATGGGGAGGTAAAATCAAACGACGTCGTGAAGTCTTTCGATACGTGAAGCGTGCACATCGCCACGAATTTCTGCGTCGCACAAAATATCGCCTCGCGACAAGTGCGAGGCAGGATGTGTCTCTTGCGCTTGCGCGCCCAACGCGCGAAACCGCGCCCGTCGTTTGCCGCTTTGCCCGCAGAGATAGAACTCTTGGTCGCGCCCTTCAAAATGTGCTGGTGATACGAGGCGTTCGAGCGAGTTTGAAGAATATTTGGCCAACTTTGGCAAGATTTCTGGGAGAGAGCGCCGGGACTTAGTCAACACCAGGTAACTAAAAGGCAGCGTCTTGCGATCCAAGCCCGCCATTTTGTCGATTTCTCTCAAGTAAGGAGGTCGCCACCAGCTCACCTCTTCGTGACACCAATCCTCTGGATTTGCTAGCGCACCGCAGCTTTGGTGACCTAGGCAGGGCAGCAATATTTTTAAGCTGGGGCCAGTGGGTCCGGTGCGCCTATTTATCTCGTCGAGAAGGCTCCGCCTCAGTTCAAGCAGGCGCCGCGACTGAAGCTTCAGGGCAGGTTCGACAAGGATGATGAGTCCCTCATCTTCTAGGTGTTTCTCCCAAGCATCCATGAGCGTGCTTGCTAGTGCATGGGGAGATTCCGTCGCCTCGTTGAGAAAGAAGCTCATCAGCCAAAGGTGAAACTTGGGTGCCGTTGCCGGCAATAGGGCGCGAGAAAAGTCGATACGCCGATGAAAACTTCGCGTCGACCACTGCGCCAGGTTTTGATTTTCAAAGTAAGTCTGTGCCCACTCCACACCCAGCTCAAGAGTGGCTTTGTCTTGCTCGATCAACGCCCAATTGCCTTCAGCCGGGAGACCCAGCTTTGCGAAGTTCTCTCCCGCAGCGATTCCACACGCGCCGGTAGCGGGTCCCGCTCCAAGCTCGATGCCGCGAAACGATTGTCCCGCTAAGCGTTCGGGCCATCGATAGCCGAGTCGACCTAGCTCCGCCCAAATCGAAGCAGTCCTAAATAGGTTGGGAGGCATGAAGCAAAGCAAATAGGCGAGTCTCAGGTTGGCGAGGTTAGATCCTTCTCTCCAGTAGGGAGCAAGTCCCTCGTCGGGCGCGGACGCCCTCACGGTCTTGGGGCGCTTGCCAGGGGCTCGTCTCTTAGAAGGAGGCGATTGAGGCTCATCATCCTCTTCTATGGATTTGATCCGGTTAAAAAGCGCTGAGAGCTTTTGAACATGAGGCAATACGGATCGTGAAAGAAAACGCGAGGATCGTATGTCCTCGGGCGCTGGAAGCATGCCCTGCCTATGGCAGAAACCACTCAGCAGGTCTTCAAAGGGCTGGCCAAAGGCTTCCGAAAGGGGAACAGGGACTCTCATCGAAAAGAATATTTCCTTCTAGGCCCCCACCAGACCAAACCCCATGGCCTTTGTCCAGAGGGTGCGTTAGGGTCTGGCCAGTAATATGGCCTCCCGCAAAGCCCTCGTCTTAGGGGCGCAGGGCGCTGCCGATCTAATCGTCGCCCAGCTTCGCTCCCACGGTTTCGATGCAAGAGTTTCTGGAGAGAGATTGCCCGCAATCTCCGATCCGGGGGCGGTCGCATCTCTTAGGCGAATTTTAGAAGCTTTTGCCAACGAATCCAGGGGGTCGCAAAGTCCGTGCGTGCATCCCGGCGTCACTGTTTGGGCTGAGCGAGCGGAGTTAGCTACGCTGGGCGAAGAGCTGGGACTCGACATTATTTGCCCGCCCCCGAGGCAGCTTGCGCTGTATGCTAACAAGCTCAACCTGCTCGCTGAAGCTGAAATCGCCGGAATCCCTCATCTCGTGGTCAGCTTTGATCCGATTTACAGCGTGCGGGAGATTGAGCGTCTGGTGTTTAATCAAGCTCTGGCTCGCAAGCCTTTTCCGTTTGTCTTGAAGGCCGTTAAGGGCGGCGGAAGCTTTGGCCTTCAAGTCGTGCATGACGTTTCGGATCTTGAGCGTAAAATCCCACTTTGGTTGGATCAACTGAGACGAAATCTCGGAGAAGTGATCCTCTTTGCCGAGCGCTATCTCGAGGGTGCTAGGCACATTGTCGTGCCGTTTGTTAGATTTTGGGATGGCCGGGTCCGCGTGTTTCCAATGACCGATGCATCTTTGCAAAGCCGCTTCCGTAAGGTCGTGGAGCTTTGTCCTGCAACTGAGATCAGCCCGCAGATGACCTCACAGCTGGAGGCTTGGACCAAAACTTTTGCGCAACAGACGGGTTATGTGGGCATCGGCACGCTTGAGTACCTCGTCGATGACGACCGCGGATTTCTGGTCGAGGGTTCGGCGCGGCTCAATACGGGTTTTCATCTTTGGGAGAGGGTGGCAGGCACGAGTGCCGTCGCATGGCAGCTTGAGGCTCTTGAGAGTCGAGGTGCCGATCACTTGGCTCCCTTTGAGCCTAAGTGTTTGCCTGCAACCGAATGGGCCTCGGGACTCTTGCTGCGACTCTATGCTGAGGACTCGCTTCTCCAACTCCCGCAGCCAGGAGAGGTCCGTGAAGTCGAATCAAAAAAACAGTGGCACCTAGGAGGGCAGGGCTCCCAAATTTCGGCCGAGTTGCAACTATCCGTAGAAGCGGGAGGGAGGATCCTTCCGTCCGATTACGGAATGGTAGGGCTCCTTTGGGTCGGGGGCCCCGATCGTAAGCAGACTCTCAAGATTGCCCGTGGTGTTCTTGATCAGCTTTGGATCGCAGGTTCGATTCAGACCAATGAGCGATTTCTTTCGGAGCTTTTGGCTCATCCGTGGGTGCAGGAAGGGATTTTTCATGCAGGCTTCGTGGATGAGGAGTTTCTGCCGGTCGTGCGCCCTCCTATCGAAATCCGCATGGTCTTTGCTCGCGTGATTGTGAACTTAAGGGCTGACCCAGTGGTCGCCGGACTTACCGCGCGCTGGTCGGTAGGGGATCAGTGGCTCAAGGTTGAAGAGCAGTTGGTCGCTTCTACGACTGCGGAGTACCCAACCTGGGAAGGAGATCCTTCTCATTGGGAGGTCGAAGGGATGCCTGGCCTATCGGGTCGACTTAGGCTTGAGGATGGCCGAGGGGTTAGGGTCTGTGCTTATCCCATGGGTCCTGAGCGGTGGCAGGTTCGAGTGGGTCAATGGGTACTGCCTTGTAGGCGAGTCGCTGTCCAGCAAGGGGCTCGGTCAGCGCGCGTTCCCAAGCTTTTTGCGCTGATTCAAGGGCGTGTGCATTCAATTTTTTATCGCGAAGGCACAGTCGTGCCGGCACACGAGCCTCTGGTCATTGTCGAGTCGCTGGGCACGCTTGTCCCCCATGCGCTCCCTGTGGATGTTCGCGTGATCCGTTGGCGTAAAGCGGCAGAGGATGGGGTGCTTGCCGGTGAAGAGTTGGCCGAGTTCGAGATTGTGACACAGAACTAGCGTCCACTAGCGCCCCGGGCTTACTTATTATAATCTAAGCTGGAAACGGAGTTCACCATGCCCAGCTACACAAGAACGGTTCCCGTCCCAGGCAAGAATGCCCAAGAGCTTTACGATAAAGTCGCTTCCGACATCGATCGGTTTCTTGAAAAAGCCTCGGTGGGAAAGTTCGAGGTCGATCGAAATCCCGCTAAAAAGGAAGTTCAGGTCAAGTCCTCGATGTTCTCCGCGACATTGACCTGCAAAGAGGCCGGCATCCAGCTGGATGCGAAGCTGAGCCTTTTAGCCACTCCCTTTAGAAGCAAGATCGATGAAGGGATTGATCGCTGGGTCGCTAAAACCTTCAACCAGGCGTGAGCGAGACTAAGCCTCAATCAAGCGTTTTGCGCGCGGCTGGCGTGATGAGTATCGCCACGTTGATTAGCCGCGTTCTGGGATTGGTGCGCGAGCAGGCTTTTGCCATCCTCTTTGGCGCGGGTAACTTTACCGACGCCTTCAACGTAGCCTTTAGAATCCCAAATCTCTTGCGCGATCTTTTTGCCGAAGGGGCGATGAGCGCTTCGCTTGTCCCCACCTTTACTCGCGCTCGAAAGGAAGGGGGAGATCGGCAAGCTTGGCGTGTGGCGGGGCTCGTTTTTAGGGTGCTTTTCGTGTCGGTGGGTCTGCTAGCCGTACTTGGGTTTGTTTTTGCACCCCAGCTCGTCGGTCTCTACGCAGGAGCTTTTAAGCACATTCCCGGAAAGTTCGAGCTCACAGTTCGAATGACTCGGATCATGTTTCCGTTT
>CAZGCK010000031.1:32787-35089 GCA_964524175.1 uncultured Bacteriovoracaceae bacterium
CCAGACGCAGTAGCGTTGGCAGCGGCTTTTATGGGCATTCTCAATGCCTGTGGGGTCTTTTTCATCCCCGCGCTCTCTTCTGCTTTGTTCAATCTTGCCTCGATCAGCGTAGGAGTGATCTGCGCCCAATACCTCTTTGTGCATGGGGCTCAGTGGGGAATCCAGCCTATCGAAGGGATGGCCATCGGGGTGCTCGCGGGGGGGGTCGTTCAGGCATTTTGTCAGCTCCCGTTGCTCTATCGGGTGGGCTATCGGTTTTACTCCGCAGTTCCTGGCGAGCCTGCCTGGCATGGCAATCCTTATTTGCGTCGAATGCTGTGGATGATGGTGCCCGGCACCGTTGGCCTTGCCGCAACTCAGATCAATCTCTTGGTGAACACTGTTTTAGCGACTTCGCAGGCGCCCGGCGCAGTTTCTTGGCTCAATTACGCCTTTCGCCTCATGCAGTTTCCGATTGGTGTTTTTGGCGTTTCGTTGGCTCAAGCGACTCTTCCGCGAGTTTCAAAACAATGGGTTGATAAGGATATTGCCGGCGTTGAGGCGACTTTGACTCAAAGTTTGAGGCAGGTTTTTGCAATCAACCTGCCTGCATCAGCGGGACTCGCGTTTTTGGGGTATCCCATCATCGAGCTCATCTTTCAGTACGGTCGCTTTTACTCCGAGGATACCCGCGCAACCGCTCTGGCGCTTGCCATGTACTCCGTGGGACTTACCGCTTACTCCGCTGTCAAAGTCCTTGTTCCTGCGTGTTATGCGCTGGGCAACACCCGTGTTCCTGTGATTTCGAGCGTTCTCGCAGTTCTTCTTACCCTGGTTTTGAATCTCATCATGATCAAGCCGTTTGGCTACTGGGGATTGGCATTAGGGACCTCGCTGGCCGCGATCTTTAACTCCCTTTTTCTCATTCACGCCATTCGACGTCTTCTTGAGGCGGCAGGGGGGCGGTTGGTATTGGGTCCCATGATCGAAGCTTTTCTCAAGCATTTAGGGGTCGCGTTATGCATGGGAGCCGCTTGCCTGGCCTCTCACCGGTTACTAGGCACTCTGTTTCCCGATCGTGTGCTGTTTGAGATTCTCGGTAAAACCGGGCTTGTGCTCAGTCGAGTGATCAAAGTGGGTTTGGTCACTTTCGAAGGTGCCGCCCTGGTTCTCCTCTTAGGAAAGTTGCTTCGGCTCGAGGACACCATCGCTGTCTCAGATATTTTCTTGAAAAAACTGAAAAATAAGCTGAGCCGCCAGAAAACTTGAGCTAAGGTTGATCTAAGGAGGCACCTTTGGAAGCAAGCACGGATTCACGCTCGCACAGAGGTGAAGGAAGCCCGATGACGACGACATCCACGCGCAAAGAAACGGTTCGCATCCTCTTCAAGAGCATTGTGACCCGCTTGGAAAACAATAAATCCATCAGCTTCCCGGTTCGCCTTCGGCAGATAGTTCAGGATGAGATCGTAGGCCTCGTTGGCCCATACGTCCTAACTGACGAGGATCTCCGCGAGCGCACTCTAGCGAAGATTGGCGCAAAAGCTGAGATGTTGGCTGATACTAAATTTACGGATGGTGAGCAGTACAAGGCCGCAAAAGCGGTTGTGCGGGCATCATTTGGAGAGTACGAGCTGAACGGATTTTACTTCCAGAAGCCGATCAAGACAGTAGCGCGCTCCATCGCAGAGTACTTTATGCGATCGTCCCATATTGATGATGTTTATGAGTCCGACGATGATCTTGAGCAGCAAATCGTTGAGACCATCCAGAAGTTTAAGGCTGAAGACGCTCACTGAGAGCTGTTGGGATCGGTTCTTCGTTTCGATCGCAGCCCGTTATAGTTGACTTTTTAAGTTATATATACTGACAGGCCCCCAGTCCTAAGGGTCTTTCTTGTAGGGGATTTATTTGACTCTTTGAGTTGGTATCAACAGGCTGAGGGATCAGTTCTAGCGCAGTCGGGGGTTGTAATTCTATAACGTTTTGGTCTGATATTTACTGTACTGAGTCAGTCTAGCTATGGTACGCGCAGATCACCATGCTTCGATTTTGCGCATTACTTGTTTCGTTGATTTTGGGATCCCAGCCAGTTTTTGCCGCCGCCTTTGATCCTTCAGACACTCTCATGGCTGCTTTTGGTTCGAAGTGTGAGGGTGCAAACGGAGCGCTCTTTTCGACAGCATTTGGTTTCTCGCAGAACCTCAAAGACGTTGCTCAAGCGCTTCAAGAAGATCCGGCTTGTCAGGGTGTCGCTTCTCTTCTCACGGAGATCTCTGATCTCAGCGCGGAGAGTCTGTACAGCAATGAAGCTGCCAAGGGT
>CAZGCK010000032.1:0-16834 GCA_964524175.1 uncultured Bacteriovoracaceae bacterium
GGGATTGCCTGTCGTGCCGGAAGTATAAATCATGAACGCCCCGCGATCGACATCTAGACGATCGAGGTATTGTTTGAGAGTTGTCGCGCCCTTTTGGGCTGCCAATCGACGACCTTCGGCAACTGCGGCTTCGTAAGCAACAGCCTTAGGCGAGACAGAGGTGTCACCATCAAATACAATGATCGTTTTGATGAGGGAAAGGTCGGCATCTCCGAGCTTGCTGAAATACTCCTTATTGCGAACCCCCAAGACGACAGCATCGGTATGACCGAGCACGTAAGCGATGTCTTTGGAGGTCGAATTTGGATACAGACCCGCCGACCGCGCGCCCACGAGAAGAGAGGCCAAATCCATATGTACCCACTCTGGGCAATTGGGCGACAAGATACAGGTGGCGCTTTCGCGGGTGAGTCCACGCGACTCCAGAAAGAGCGCTAACGCATAGACGCGATCGCAGACTTCCTGGGCACTGATGTTCTCCCAGCGTCCGTTGCGCTTAAAACAGTGAGCGGCAGATTGAGGGTCAGCTTCGGCCCAACGGGCCAGACGGTGCAATACACTTGGCATATCGCCAATTTTGCACAGTCCGGATCCGTAGAAAAGGCATTTGGCTGAGTCAGGGGGTCGGGCGCAAACTTTTATGCGGGGTAGAGGGTATAAACTGGTCTATCACCCTGTTGATGTTGACCCAAAGAGTGGAGTAAAATTTACGGAAAGGTCCTCTCGATATGCCTCAATCACCAGCCATACATTCAGAGGCAGGGCATTTTGTTGGAAAGAAATCTGAAATCCTTACCTTCATGGACAGGGTACTGCACTAAACTCCCGCCAACGTTCAGGAATTGCTCAACTTCTGAGTCACCAGCAACAGGCTAGTGCGGCAGTTTTAAAAAGATTGCAGCCATCAGTGGCCCCCCGCACTGGCGAGAACTCCTTCAAAATCGATAATTTAAACATCTTCTATATATAATTGTTTAGATCATCCAGTGCTGTCAACTCACTGCCGATAAGCCTCTTACATGACAGACTCTCGATTTTTTCAAGCTAAGATCCTAGTGTTCGGAGCGATGGCGGTCGCTTTCTGGCTCATTCTGGGAAATTTGCCAACCACCTACGCCGCAGAGGATCTGGATGCTATCGTCATGCGCCGGGTAGACAAAAGCGCGAGTGCAGCTAACACTACCACCTCAGCGCGCGCCCCTGCAGCAGTCGAACCAACGAGAGCCTCTCAGCACGCTCAAAAGAGCAAATCAGGCTATTGTGACTTCAAAGCCAATCCAAAAAATCTGGCCCTCACAGATAACGAGCAAGAGCGGCGCGAGCGTCGAATCGAGCCTTAAGCACGGATGCGAAGACAAAAACCCCGCCCATTTTTCGATCAAGAAAAATGATTTCTCGAGGAGGCGAGCGGAGCTTGAACTGAAACGCGACCTGAGCGCCGCGAGTGGCCAAGCGCTTGGGCAAATCACTTGCCCCCCAATCGTAGGGCTGCAGGGAAGACTCGAACGGCTCGGTGATCAATAACACCAGATCTGCGAAGCCGTTAAGTAGCTCTTCTGAATCCTCAGGCTCGAGAAAACCCACTTCTCGCGCGGCTTGAAAGAGCGCCTGCCGATCTCGACGATAGGCGGCCTTCACCATAGCTCGGTAAGGCTTGAGAAAAGTCTGGGGAAACTTGCGAACCGCTCCAAAGTCGAGAAGCACGAGTTGATCGGGCTCTCCCGCCGAAGTCGAGAGGCGCACCCGATAGTTGCCAAAATGCGGGTCTGTTTGGACCATGCCCGACTGGAGCAACTCCTTGAAGTAAAGATCCACTGCGGCCAACGCGATCGCATTTCTGCGCTCTTGAGAGAGGGCTAGCACCTCAGGGCTGTCTACAGGAACCCCGGGCTCGAAGCTCGTAGTCATCACCCGTTTACTAGAAAACTCTGGGAAAGTTTGCGGAATCACGTACCGAGAGTCCAATGCCATGGCTGCGCGATACTCCTCAGTCAGCTCGAGCTCACGAGAGTAATCAACTTCCTGATGCAGCATCATCCTCACTTCGCGAAAGAGCTCATCGGTTCTGGGACCTCGAGGAATCAGCTTCGCCACGGACAAAATCGAGCGCAACGCCTTGAGATCGCCTTCAATCGCTTGATCGACGCCAGGATACTGAATTTTTAAGGCCAGTCGGCGACCATCGGATTTTCGGATCGCACCATGCACCTGCCCCAGAGAGGCTGACGCTATCGGTTCTTGTTCGATCTCGAGCTGCGCAAGCTGCTCAGCGGTGAACTGACGCTTCAGGGACTTCTCGATCACAGACCACTCGAGCGGCGGTGACTGGCTCTGCAGGGATTTGAGCAGGGCATTGGCCTCTGGCGGCAGAAAGTGCTCACCGTACATCGAAAGCATCTGCCCTACTTTCATCAAGCTGCCTTTGAGCTCTCCCAGCTCGCGACTGAGGAGGTCGACCTGCGAAAGCACGAGCGCCTTGAGGCGATCACCCTTGGACTCTTCGGATGCGAAGATCGACCCCATGGCGTGAGAGGCAGCTTTAGCTCCAGCCGACATCGAGACTCGCGCCAGAGCGAGGCCGCGCGATAGGGCTCCTTCTTTGATTTTGGTGAGTTTGTTGGCCATGGGTGGGTTTAGTGTAGCTCGTAGGTAGAAAAGGTACAAACGGAGGGGCTCGAGCAGGCGAGCTAATCCTCCGAAGCCAAAAAAGAGAGACATTTTGAACCCCTCAACAGCCCTGTGAGGCTGAATAGTCACACTAAGCGACAATTGAAGGGAAACCCTGCCCTACCCTACCTCCCGACCCACTTCCGTTTCGCGGAAGCCGTTAGAATCGCGATGCCGCCGCGGCATTGCCCCACTGCCTGACGACTCAGCTTGAAAAACCAACCATTTCAGGCAATACACAGAGTAGCCGTCTCATGTAATCTGATTTAACCAGGAGTTTTCCATGGCCAAAAGACTTGCCACTAAGCACAAAAACAGCCGCCGCGACAAAGCAACCGCCTACAAGAAGGGCGAAGCTCCTGCTGCCCACAAAGTAGCCGTCGAACGCAGCAAAAAAGCGAAGAAAAAGAACGCTTTTCACGCGATCTAACCGATCTGATCCATGCGACTGGCGGTCATTGATCTCGGTACGAATTCCGTCCGTTTTGATGTCCACCAGATTGGTCCTGGCAACAGGATCCGTCAGCTCCATCGCGAAAAGCTCATGGTCCGCTTGGGCCAAGGAGTCTTTCTCGAGGGCAAGCTCGACAAAGATGCCATTCGCCGGACTGTCCAAGCGTTCTCGAGTTTTCAGAGAACTTCAGAAGAGCTCAACGCTCAGAAGATCGTCGCGTTCGGCACAAGTGCCTTACGCGAGGCTTCTGACTCTCAGCGCCTCCTCCAACTGATTCGGGCAAAAACCGGGATCGAGGTTCGGGTCATCTCAGGAGTCGAGGAAGCACGGCTCATCGCTCTAGGCATTCTTCAGCACGAGAAGCCCCCCAAGGGCCGATACGCTCTGCTAGACATCGGCGGCGGAAGCGCCGAAATCAGCATCTGCCAAGGACGCGCGATTCGCCATTCCACCAGCTTCCCGCTCGGTACGGCCAGGCTTCAGCAAGTATTTCTCAAAAGCAGCCCACCCAAAGCCGCATCTCGCGGGGGCATAACGCCCATCGAAGAGCTTCGCAGACATATCAAGGGGACACTTCTCCCCAAAATCATCTCGGAGAATTGGCCCAAGGCCAACTTTGTCCTAGGATCCAGCGGCACCATCCGCGCTCTCGCCCGAATGCTTAAAAAAGGCGGAGCCGGTGGCAAGAGCATCGAGCTCAAGGACCTACGCAAGCTCGTCAAAACGATGAGCACCATGACGACGACCCAGCTTTTGGCCGTTCCGGGGATGGAAGGCAAACGCGTCGATATGATCCTCGCGGGAGCGATCCTACTTGAAGAGTGCATGGATGCTCTGAGCGCCAAGAAGCTTAAGCCGACGGATTTCTCACTCAGAGACGGGATTCTTGAAGAAGAGCTCAAGCTTCATCGCGAGAACCAACGGTCTCACATCGCACTTCACCTTCCCGACCTCTACGCCAAAGCTAAGCGACTAGGTTCAGCTGAGGGACACCTCAAGCAAGTCGTCTCTCTTTGCGAGACACTTTTTGCGAAGCTCAAACCACTCCACAAACTCGATGCGAACTGGGGCACCTACCTCACGGCAGCCGCCATCCTTCACGATACAGGAGAGGCCATCTCTTCGACCCGTCACGGAGCGCACTCGTGCTATTTAGTTAGAAACGCGGATTTTCCATCCATGGAGCAATGGGAAACGGAGTTCGTCGCACAGCTCTGCCTCTGGCATGCGAACGGAAAACCGGCAGAAGATGAGCTCGTCAAGTTCGGCGGCGACAAGAGGCGCCGAGATGCCTTCTATAAGCTCTTAGCCCTGCTTCGAGTCGGAGACGCTCTGGATCGTGGGCACACGAGCACGGTCAAAATCGCGCGCGTGCAAACCGACTTGAAGAAAGTCCGGATTTTCCTTTCGGGAAGGGCGCCAATGGATCTAGAGATGCTTCGAATCGATCAGAAAAAGCAGCTTTTCGAGCAGATCTTCAAAAGAACATTGGTAGTCGGAAAGTAAGGCTATTTTGAGTTACTTCAGGATTTCCTGAAGCTCGCCGCGCTCGTACATCTCCACAGCGATGTCACAGCCACCGATGAACTTGCCCTTCACGAATACCTGAGGGACCGTCGGCCATTGAGTAAACTCCTCGAGGGCGGTCCAGAGTGGATCATCCGAGAGAACGTCCACACCCTTGATCTTCTCAACGCCAGCAGCTTTTAATACCTGGCAAGCACGAGCCGAGAATCCGCATTGCGGAAAATCCGGAGTGCCCTTCATGAAAATGACGACAGGGCTGGCATTCACGATTTCCTGAACCTTTGAGACGAGTGGGTGTGACATGAGAACTATCTCCTATTGTTATAGTTTAAATATTGCTCTGGGGTGAAAGTCTTGAGCGTCAGCGCATGCACCTCATTCGAGGCAACCTCTACTTTGAAAAGATCATAGACGAGGCGATGCTGCTCAATCATCATTTTGCCGGCGAACACGGGTGAGATCACAAGGGCTTGATAGTGATCCATCGTGCCCGTCAAGTCGACGACTTCAGCCTGAGTGCCAGGAGCCAAGGATTCTATGCGTTTTTTGAGTTGATCGGGTGTCATTTAGTTGGCTGAGATACCATAGTTGCAGCGCCTGGGAATAGGGCTAAAATCTAAGGATGATTCGTGCGCTTGCCAGGATGGCGGTATTGGGTGGGGTAGCAGCATTTCCTACAATTTGCTGGGCAGTGGATATCAAATCAACGATCAGCCTGCAGGCTCAAGTCCCGCATGGCACGGGAGTCGAATATGCGGCTAGCCCGACGCCTGCGTTTGGGGTAGCAATCGGCGTGGCAGGGGTCGTCGCTCCCGGCGTCCCTCTTACTTTACAATCGTCAGACGGACCCGTGAAGATCGCGGTCCTTGGGATTGAAAGCAAAGCTCGTTGGTTTCCGTTCAAAGGCGCATTCTTTCTAGGCCTCACCGGAGGCTATCAAAAAGCCTCAGCATCTGGCTCTCCAACGATTTCTATCTCAAGCGGTGACCAAGACTTCAGCGCCGCAACCAATGTCGATTTCGCAATCCATTGCATGTACGCGACGCCCCACATCGGCTGGAACTTCGGCGGACGCGGCAGCTTTGCGTTTGGCTTTGATCTGGGCGTTCAGTTTCCGTTCGCAGTGCGGAGCACGATGACCAACACGCTCACAGATCCCACGCTCGCCCCACTTCAGACGCTTGTCGAGTCTAGTGCCTCTTATCAGCGCCTCAAAGACAATCTCGAATCCACAGGCAACCAACTCGGCAGCAAGGCGTTACCCTATGTCGCGATCCGAATGGGTTGGACTTTTTAGCCACAAAAAAGGCCGGAGACCCATCGGATCCCCGGCCTTCTTCATTTTTGTTGCCTAACTAGCTACCGATTAAGGGTTGCAGAGGTAGGTCGAGTTTTGAACTTCGGACGAATCAACTGATCCGTTGCCGTTGTTATCCGGACCAAACTCGAGCAAATATCCGCCTTGAGGGCAGAAGAAGTCGCCGACAGAAAGCGGAGTGGAGCTGGCGATCCAGCCGTCCAAGCCGTTTTGTCCGTCGAGTCCATCGTAGCCGTTGCAGACCGGGAAGGAGAACTCTTCTTCAGGCGGAGGCCCAAGGATCCCGCTGTTGTTCAAGTCAAGACCGCCGCGCACGAGGTAACCACCCATGCCACCGCAAGTCGAGCTCGAGGTCGAGATCGATTGAACATCAAACAACCAGGTGAGGCCTGGAGCGCCAGTCTCGCCGTGGCAGACGTACGAGGTGTAGTTGATCTCGCTGGAGTCCAACAAGCCATCGCGGTCGTCGTCCAAGCCGGTATCAATTCTCACGCCGCCTTCAGCGCCGCAGAATGCCGATGCTCCGCTTGTCGCAACTGCAGACTGAGTGATGAGAGACGACAATCCGCTTTGGCCTTGTGTCCCCATTTGACCCTGAGGTCCGGTAGCTCCGTTACAAACGACTGCTGGAGCCGTTGGATTGCGCTCGCTCACTTGCAATGTTCCGTCGTGGTTCGTGTCCAAACCGGAGTAGAACGTGAAGCCGCCAGCGGATCCGCACTCTAGACTTGGAACAGGCAAGTTGGTCCGAGAAGAGATCAAGCCTGCGGAACCGTTTGCGCCGTTGCAAATCACTCGGGTTTCAGCAGAGATGACTTCGACAGCATCCAACGAGTTGTTGTGATTGCTGTCTAGGCCCGTCTCAAAAATGAAACCGCCCCACGCGCACTGAGCAGCAGTCGCGGTGGTCGTGTTGATGAGAGCCGAGGTCCCAGCGATCGTCTGAATTTGGGTGCAGACGTCAAAGGAGCCAGTGACTTCAGCAGGCTGCAAGGCATGGTCGTTGTTCGTGTCAACACCGATGGTCTCGCGAACACCGCCGTTCACGCAGGCAGTGGGCACAGAAACCGTGCTAGGCAGGATGACGCTGGTTTCGACAATCACGTTGTCGATGACTTGAACCGAGCACACTGCAGCCGTGGTTAGAACCTCAGTATCTTGAAGGATATTGTCGCGATTGCGGTCAAGACCGGAATCAATGCGAGTACCACCGAAACGGCACTGAGCGACGTTCGAAGGCAACACGCCGAGACGAACTAAAGCGTTGAAGCCATCTTCACCGTTGATGCCGTTGATCCCGTTGGTGCCGTTCATGCCGTTGGTGCCGTTCATGCCGTTAGTGCCGTTACACACATAAGCGACGTGATACTCGGACTCGGTGCTTTGAGGCCTGCCGTCTCCGTTGCCGTCAATTGCGCTTTCGATCTTGAAGCCACCGGCGCTGCAGTTAGAACCCCTGGCCTCAAGAGTAACCGCGACGACTGACTGAACTGCATTGGTGCAAGCATACGTGGTGAGAGCAGCATCCACTTCGTTGTCCTGGAGAACGTAATCGCCATTGGTGTCGATGCCGTACTCACTCTTGAGTCCACCGTACTCACAATGCTGAGCGTCCGGCGCCGCTTCCGCGATTCGCATCACGAGCACTTTGCAATTGATGTCAGTAAAAGCCGAAATTAATTCGTCATCCTGAAGCGCACCATCTGGCTGCGAGTCCTGACCAGCGTCTCCGTGGGTGTCAAACCCTCCGACCGTCTTGGTTCCGCCATAAATACACTCCTGTGAAGAAGCGTTCATCGAGCGGGTCATTGGCTTTGGAGGACCTTCTTCTCCACCGCAGCCGCTGGCAGCGAAAATCGCCGTCGCTGCAAAAATGAGCAAATTTGGGTTACGTTTCATTTTTGGACTCCTATTGGTTTATCAAAGGTGCCGGCTTACTAGCGCTTATGACATATAGCGTCAATTTATAAATTCAATCGATCAAACAACATTGCGACTTCATTATCCGATTCATTTAATTGATGAATGACCTGCGCGCCCAAAACCTGTGCATGGTGTTGTTTCGGCCACTCAAATAACCAGATTTGGCCCCAACATCTGATCCATTTGATTTGGAAATGACTCCTTTTGGCCCCAAAAAAGGCTGATTTTACCAGCTTTTGTCGGCACACGCATTGCTCAATGGACCAGCACGCGGCGGGCGCAATGCCCGCCGAACAAGAACAAAACCTGTTCCCTGCCTCAAACTAAGGAGTTCAATATGTCGAGAACCTCGATCTTCGCGATCGCAATGACCGCGATTTGTACGCTGCAGACCCATCAAGCGCTTGCCGACTCGTACTTAGACTCGGCCTGGTTAGCCTGCCAAACTTCGAGCAAAGGATTCCAATTCAGAAACGCTGACTACGGGATCGCCAACGCTAGATCGCGCACCATCCGCGACTGCACAAGCAACGCGCACACCAACAATGGCCAATGCCGATACAACATCTCCTGCGACGCAGACTTCACAGGCTCGTACGCACGTTGCGTGACTCGAAGCCGAGGCTTCACCTTTTATGACGGAGACACGGATCTCCACACAGCACTCGGCCGCACTGTCTCAAACTGCGAGCAAAGCGCCCATACCAACAACGGAGAATGCCGAGCAAACGTCGAATGCACCGGAGGACACAGCTCACCTCCCCCCTACACACCACCTCCGTACGATCCGGGGCCGCCTACCCACTATCCTCCCGCGCCTCCATACGCCGACCCAAACCGACAGGTCGTATGTAGCACGACAAGCAATGGACGGGCGTTCAACTTGCCGGGGCGAGGAGCAGATATCGTCATCGCCCGAGTCATAGCCGCCTGCCGCATCAACCACTACACAGACAAGGAGGCCTGCGTCCGCAACGCTTACTGCCAATAGTCGACATCAACCACAACGTCACACACCATCAGCCGCTCTTTGGGAAAGAGGACCAAAGAGCGGCTCTTTTTTTGGGTAGGGTATCTACAACTCAAACCGCCATGCGATCGATTGAATCCTCTTCATCAGTGATGACGTCCGGATCGCCCGGAAACCCCATCTCCCCAGGCTCATACTCGTGAGCTCGGACTCGTGCCGCGCGGACAGGCCCATAAAAAGTCCCCATCATCGCACCAAATAGAAAATGGCCCGTTAACAATAGAATAAGAGTGGGCCCCCCGAGCGCTGAACCAAAGAAGCCAAACGACGTGAAGAGCCCGGTCTCAGTCTGTTCGTGCAGAAGATTAAAGAACGGAAAGAACCCGATTGCTGCGAGAACTGCGTGCCCTAGGCCCAGCATGACTCCGACTCGACTCGTCGCTCGCCGATACACGTACTCAAATGCGTAGGCATAGACGAAGCCAAAAAGCCCACCAAGTAGCCAATTGGCAAACAACCCTAGAGTGAAATTGTGAGGACCATAGGGCGAGCCGCGAAGAAGGCTTCCCAAATACAGCTCGAAAGAAAATGGCGTGAGCCCCAACATGTAGAAGCAGTCGATAAATGCCGACATGAGCGTCGCTCCACCCACTCCGCAGATGAATGCGCGAAACCAATGAATCGGCTGCTCGTTCAGAGACATTTGACTCACTTTTTTAGGCATTGAGGATCTCCGTTTCTTACCAGCCGTGCAAACCTGGTACCTGAACTGGCTCACCGATTGCTTGGTGAGCAACTATGGCAGCCAAGCGCGAAATAGACTGGCTTAGAAACACCGCCCTATCTATAGAACTCAAGTATCCCGAAACAGCCGAGTGCGCACATCATCTGACTGAGCGGCTATCGTTGCTCTTGCTCGAACGCTTGCCGCCGCACCTTGCTCATACGCTGATCACCCTTCTCCCAAAACGCACTGACTATCGAGTACTCATCGGGTGCGCGGAGTCTCGGTGCGACTCGAGCATTGGGTTTCCCATGTTTGTCGAATGCACGAGACACATCTTAGGCCTCACAGACTTGCTCGACTCTCCAAGGTTCGAATACTCCGAAGACGAGTATGCCCGATTTTGCGAAGACGTCGCTTGCGCTTATCTTTGGGCCGTGGCGCAAGACATCCCCGCTGAAATCAAGTCTCAGATGGTCGAGGAGCTACCGAGCGACCTAAGATCGCGCATCAATCTCTACAACGGCCTCTCTGACCGCTCAAAAGTCGCTTAAGATCACTTAGCGCCCTAAACGAGCTTAGGACAAACTCGCGCGACCTGGCATTCCTCGCAAAGTGGCTTGCGCGCATCGCAAATCGCCCGGCCATGGTAAATAAATAAATGCGCAAGCTCAGTCCACTTCTCGCGCGGAACAATCTCCATCAGCTCATGCTCGACTTTGACCGGATCTTTTTCTCGGGTAAACCCCATCCGTCGCGATAGGCGCCCAACATGAGTATCGACCACCAGACCAGGGATTTTGTACGCCACGCCCAGCACCACGTTGGCGGTCTTGCGACCGACTCCACGAAGCTCGATCAACGACTCCAAATCGCGCGGAACCTCTCCGCCATGCTTCTCCACCAATGCTCTCGAGCACTCTTTGAGAGAAAGGGCCTTATTACGGAAAAAACCGGTCGTTTTTATTAGCTCCTCAAGCTCTCGAAGGTCCGCCGCGGCCATGGCTCGCGCGTTGGGGAACCGCTTAAACAACGCTGGAGTCACTTGGTTGACCCGCTCATCCGTGCACTGCGCGGACAAGATCACAGACATGATCAGCTCAAACACATTCTTGTGGGTTAAGCTGCACTCAGCCTCAGGATAGGTGCGCTCCAATATCACGAGGACCTGGGCCATTCTCTTGCGCAGCTCGTCTGGGCTGAGCGGCTTGATTGGCGTGCGCTTGGACGCCTTCGCCCCCGATATCACCCTCGCTTGAGCCATCGCTCGACCTCTTGGAGCGGCCTCGAATTGATCACTTGGCTCGCAGGCAAAAGCGCCTTGCGCGCCATCGCGATCCCAAATCGCGTGTCCTCTAGCCCCGCTACCGCATGCGCATCAGGATTCACCGAAACTACTGTACCTTTTGCGCGCAACTCGGGCCCCCAGCGCCAATCAATATCGAGTCGGGCAGGATTGGCGTTGATCTCGATGGCTACATCGCAGCCCGAGGCCGCCTCGATCACCCGAGGCATATCGATATCAAAGCCCTCTCGACCGAGTAGCAGTCGCCCCGTCGCGTGCCCTAAAAATCGAGTATACGGATTGCGAACCGCCTCGAGCACTCGCGCCGTCATGGTGTCGCGATCCATCTGAAAGCGCGAATGGACCGATGCGACCACAAAATCAAAACGCTTAAGCTGAGCATCGTCGTAATCCAGCGATCCGTCAGCGAGGATATCGCTTTCGATACCCCAGAAAATTCGGATTTCTGGGTACTTTTGCTGAAGATCGCGGACTTCTCGCTCCTGCTCCGCCAGCGCATCTTTGCGCAGGCCTTGAGCATAAAACGCCGATTGGCTGTGATCCGAAATTCCAAAATACTCGTATCCCATGCCCTTAGCTGCGACTACCATCTGCTCAAGCGTCGCAGTTCCATCGGAGCGTACCGTGTGATTGTGAAACACGCCGCGAATTCCATCCCACGGCAAAAGCCCACCAAGCTTGCCTTTCTTGGCGAGCTTGACCTCTTCACCCGTTTCACGTGTCTCGGGAGGAATCTCAGAAAGTCCTAGCTTCTCGTAAAACGCCTGCTCGCTCGATGCGGCAAACGAAGCAGGAGACCCCAACGCGCTCCAATGCTCCGCAGTCGCAGTTGTCCGCGCCAGCTCGTACCCAAACCGATTAGACTCGGCAAAATGCAGTACAATAGGCAAGCCCACCGGACCCACTCGCTCTTGAATGGCCTTCTCGAGGCGCGTGGCCAAAGCAGACTTGGGCTCGGCCTCGATCAAGAATTCGAGCTTCGATAGAGTCTCAGCCTTGCGCCTAAAAGCTCCGGTCTCGCATACGCGGTGCGGGCCCGCGATCTTGCGCAATTCAGGCAAGAGCCGCTCTATCGGATCCAAGACATCACCCAATCGCTGAAAACCCTGGCTTGCCCTCGCGAATTCGACGCCATCAAGGATTTTTTTCTGAACCTTGTCGCCAAAGCCCTTGAGCTTGAGCAGCCGATTCTCTTTGCACGCGTACTCAAGCTCGCTCAACGACTGAATCCCCAGCTCATCAATGAGCTGCTGCGCTTTTTTGGGCCCCAACCCGGGCACTTTCGTGAGCTCGATCAACGCAGGAGGAATCGACCGAGCCAGTTCGTCGCGAGCGGTGGTCTTGCCGTGAAGAATAAAATCCGACAGTACTTCTGCGATCCCTTTGCCGACACCCGGGATTTCGGTCAAGGTCCCAGCAAGAGCGCGATCGTTCAGGTCCGTCACTTCCACAAGAGACGCAGAAGCTTTTTCAAAGGCCCGAACTTTAAAAACGTTTTCGCCCCGGAGAGACATCAGATGGTGCATTTCGTCGAGCAGCTCAATCGCTGCGGCAGTCGTTGAATGTGAAGGCATGTCTTCCCAATAGCCCGACCGTCCCTGCATTTCCAGGTGTGCATCGTCAAGATTGAGCCTGCGGGTATTCTAGGCGATGCACATACTTTTCGGGCGGTTGACTGTACCAGTCTTTATTAGTCAGAATAACAAACCCATGACTTGACTCAACACGTCAAAAATACTTGATAAATATGACCCCGCCAGCTAAACCTCGCGACCGGAGAGTGGAAAATGAGAATGGGGAGCAAAATTGGATATGAAGCCTCGGTCGACTCGATTGAAAAGACGTCACATATGGGTAGGTCTTCTCGCGCTCGGCTTGCCAGCTTGTGGGCCATCCGGACGTCTCCAAGGCCAAGATGCACTAGCCTCTCTACAGACTCAGGAACCGATGAGTTTGGCGCCTTTGCTGAGCAGTACCTATCATCGACCGACTATTCCGACGTTTCAAGAGTTCGAGCAAGCGGCCGCCACCGCGGAAGCAAGCGGCGCTAGCACTTCAGCCACTGCTGGAGCTTCTTGCAATGTGGAGTGCCAGAAGCGACGTCGCGAATTTCAGTACGTCACTCACATTGGCAAGGCGATCTACGCTTATTGGGACGAGAAAATCGCGGATACAAAGCTCGACTTCGACGCATTCGCCAAGACTCTCGAAGCCACGATCGTCTCGGATATGGCAGAGACAGACTACTATGTCCTCCTTCGCCGATGGGCGGCATCGTTTCACGACGGTCACGTCAATGCGATCCTGAAAGCTGATTCTTCTAATATCGCGATCTATACAGCTCCGTTGCGACTTGAATTGCTCGGTGCCGGATCCAACCGCGAAAAACTCATTGTCTCGAGAATCGCCGCAGACCATGACTCAGGCGTTGTTTCGACCGGCGCAAGAGTGGGCGATGAAGTGGTCGCAGTTGACGACGTCCCTACTTCGCGCGCGCTCGACGAGGCCGAGCAAGAAGTCAGCGGCAGCACTCGCCGCATGAGGCGACGTGGGGCCGCGCGCCGCCTCGTGGATGCGATGGGAGCACTCAAAGGCGCACGGACACTCAAAATCACGCTCCTCAGTCCTGGATCTCGCACTAAACGTGATGTTTACATCCCGCGATCCATGGAGCTCAAGACCGCACCCGAACCCAAGGACAGCCTCAAGCAGTTGGCCGCGGACACGGGGCTATCCAATTTTAAAAATGCGATATTGCCGGGAGCATTGGCATACCTGCGCATCGATGCGTTCTCGGGCAGTCAAAGCAAACAGTTGCTCAGTCAGTTCATGGACGGAATCTTACACACCCAAGGACTGCTACTAGACGTGCGCCGCAACGGCGGCGGAGACCAATCGGGCAACGAGATCCTTTCTCGCCTCGCCAGCGCAATGCTGAGACGATACCGAGTGAGTGAGCGTCTCGACAATTTTGTGCTCAATTCGAGGCCCGAATACTTTTTTACGATTGCGACTCCAGGAGCTGCTTTTGCTCCATGGCACGACATTTCTGTTTCTCCGGCACCCCCCAATCGACAGTATTTGGATAAACCCGTCGTCGTACTGATTGGCCCAGATTGCTTCAGCGCATGCGATACTTTTGTATCCGCACTCAAAGTGAACCGCCTCGCCGAAGTCGTGGGCGAGTCTACCGGAGGAGGCACCGGGACTCCACTTGCCTTTGAGCTTCCATTCTCGAAGCACTCTTTTAGATACTCCGTCGTACGCGGCAAAACCGCTGATGACGGCACGATCGAAGGAGAAGGTACCCATCCCGATGTCGAGATTGTAGCCACTCAAGCCGAACGCGCAGCGGGCAAGGATCAGCAACTCATCGAAGCCATCGCGATCTTGAAGAGAAAAGTTGAGGAGCGCCTCAAGTCCGATCGGGATTCAGGGCAAGTTCCGCTCCCGCAGGCGGGCAAGTCCTTGCCTGAACTCGAAGCGCAGCTTCGCGCGTTTGGAGACATCTGGCAGCAAGACTTGACCATCTCACCGAGCCGTGCAGAAAATGCGGCTTTGCGTGCGATTTTAGCTAATGACGAAGAACTGTAGAAAAAGGTGACACTCCTTACGAATCTAGCTGGTGCCACTTGGCCTCGGAGGCCAAGTTGACCTCCTTTTTTTAAAAATACCCTAGAAAATCAGACCTTCCACACGCGTTAACGCCGGCACAAGCCTTGAATTAACCTCCCTCAACGGCCAGGCACGATGCCTGGCAGGAGACCCATACTCAAGGAGGAGCCGCATGAGGTCAATCACACGAGAATTCAAGAGCGATACCCACAAGGCCGACTACTATCTCGGCCAATCCCACCCCTTTTCGTGGGTATGGATTTTTCTCGCAGTTACCGCAGGAATTCTTCTGATTCCGTCTTCGCAAGCAGCGCTAAAGAAGAACGTCTCTTGTCCGATGCCGATGTCTAAAGTTTCTTACTCGGCCAGTTTTCAATGGATTCAGCCGGGTACCGGAAAACCCCAAAGCCACAAGCTCGTCGTCGGAGCACAAGGATCCTCAGGCGAGTTGAGCGCGCAAATCTGGACTGGCAATCAATGTGAAGCGATATGTCAGCCTCAATCCTTTGATCAAGATGGCCCAATGAGTCCCATTGCCATGCAGATGAATTGTCGCGGCGCGAGACTTGGATCCTTTACAACAACAGCGACTTTGCTCTGGGGACGCGGTCAAACCATGAGCCGTACACCAACGCTTCGATTTGGCACATGGCTGAATGGCTACGAACAAGCGCCGCTACTCGTCGAGGTCGATCAGTTTTCCCTGCCAGGTGACGGTCGTTTGCGGGGAAGTCGTTGAACTGGGTGGCTCGGAGGAGTATACCCGAGCCATGCCTAAACCTACTCAAGTCGGAATCAATGGATTTGGCCGCATTGGCCGTAAAGTCGCTCGCTTAGCCCTCGAAAGAGACGATATCGAAATCGTGGGGGTCAACGACCTGACCAACCCCGAGACTATTGCTCATCTCTTCAAATACGACTCTGTTCATGGCGCTCTCAAGGAAGAAGTGCGGATCGAAGGCAAGACCCTCATCGTAGGTCGCCACAAGATTCAACTTGCAGCCGAGAAAGATCCGGCCGCGTTGCCTTGGGGTCAATGGGGCGCGCAGTACGTTCACGAGTGCACGGGTATCTTCACCGATCGCGAGAAGGCTGCGCTTCACCTCAAAGGAGGAGCCAAAAAGGTCATTATCTCCGCCCCTTCTAAAGATCCGGACCAAACGCTTTGCTTGGGCGTGAACGAGAACACTTACGATCCAGCTAAGCACACGGTGGTTTCAAACGCCTCTTGCACGACCAACTGCTTAGCCCCGCTGGTAAAGGTGCTCGACGATGCGTTTGGTGTCGTCCGCGGCACGATGCTCACGGTTCACAGCTACACCAACGATCAGCAACTTCTGGATCTCCCGCACAAAGACATGCGCCGCGCTCGTGCCGCCGCTATGTCTCAGATCCCCACCTCGACGGGCGCTGCAAAGGCCGTGGGCTTGGTGATGCCGCACCTCAAGGGCAAAATCGATGGTCTTTCGATCCGCGTGCCGACTCCCAATGTTTCGGTAGTCGACTTCACGGGCGAGCTCAAGAAAGCCGCTTCCGTTGACGAGATCAACTCCGCCTTCAAGAGAGCCTCAGAAGGCTCAATGAAAGGCATCATGGGTTACTCGACTTTGCCACTCGTCTCGATCGACTATAACGGCTGCCTCAACAGCTCGACGATCGATGCGGATTGCACCAAAGTCATCGACGGCAGCTTTGTGAAAGTCATCTCCTGGTACGACAACGAGTCGGGCTTCTCGGCACGCATGCTGGACCTCACGACTTTCATGGCTCGAAAAGGAACCTAAAGCTCATGAGCCAATCCCCCGTTTCGCCGCTCAAAACCGATATGGCGCCGCCTGCGGTTGCCAATACGACCATCATCAAAACGATTCGTGATTTCGAACTGGCCAATCGCAACGTATTCATGCGCCTGGACTTCAACGTCCCACTGGGCGACGACCGCGAAGTCACGGACGATAGTCGCATCACCGAGTCGTTGCCCACGATCAAATACGCGCTCGAAAAAAACGCGAAGTTGATTTTGGCGTCCCACCTGGGTCGACCCGATGGCAAGCGCAAGCCAGAGTTCTCTATGGAGCCTGTAGCGAAGTGCCTGGCTGAGCATTTGGGTGTCGAAGTGACGCTGGCGGATGACTGCGTAGGAGACGGCATCGAGATGATGATCCAGTCGATGAAGGCTGGGCAGATCCTACTTCTCGAAAATCTGCGCTACCATGCCGGAGAAGAAGCAAATGACCCTGAGTTTGCTCGACAGCTCGCGCGCTTGGGTCAGATCTACATCACTGATGCATTCGGGACTGCCCATCGCAAGCATGCTTCGACTTTTGGAG
>CAZGCK010000032.1:16844-28677 GCA_964524175.1 uncultured Bacteriovoracaceae bacterium
GTTCCCACTTTGATCCCTAACCGGGGCTCTGGATTCTTGATCGAGAAAGAACTCAAATTTCTCGACCCTCTTCTTCACAATCCCAAAAAGCCATTTTACGCGGTCCTTGGCGGATCCAAAGTCACTGATAAAATCAAGACGATCGATTCGTTGCTCCGCCGAGTGGACGGACTCCTTATTGGCGGCGCCATGGCGCATGCATTTTGGGCTGCCCAAGGCGACACGATCCCGGCAGGCGCGAAGCAACCTAAACCTGACGATGTCGAGGCCGCGAAAGCAATCCTCAAAGAAGCGAAGAGGCGCGAGATTCAATTGGTGGTACCTCTCGATACCAACCAAGGCTTCGATATCGGACCCAAAACTGTGGCACGATTCAACGAGATCCTCTCTCAGGCGCAGACTATTTTTTGGAATGGCCCGTTAGGTTGGTTCGAGAAGCCCGAGTACGCAGTCGGAACTTTTGAAGTCGCGCATGCGGTGGCAAAAACGTCTGCCGTCAAAGTCATCGGCGGCGGCGATACCGTTTCGGCGATCAAGAAGTCAGGTGTTGCCGATCAGTTCGACCATCTCTCGACAGGTGGCGGCGCCGTACTTGAGTATCTCGAAGGCAATGGCTTGCCCGGGATCGACATACTGAAACTCACCCCTCGTCAACAGCAGCAAGCGCAGCAGGCTCTCTAAGTGGCAAAACCGCGAGGCGTCCTGATCGCAGGCAACTGGAAAATGAATCATACGTCTGCAGAGACGTCAGGCTTTTTTGCGACCCTCCGTGCACAGGCTGAGAAGTCTTTGCCCTCACAAGCAAAAAAGGCGTTTGAGTCGAAGCAGCTTCAGGCTGTGGTGATCCCTCCGATGTTTTCTGTCGAAAAGGCCGCCAAACTCGCGCAAGAAATGATCTACCCACCCGTACAGGTCGCCGCACAAAACGTTCACTGGGAAAAAAAAGGCGCCTTTACCGGCGAAGTGTCCGGCCCCATGCTTCATGAGCTGGGATTGAAGTGGGCTTTAGTCGGCCACTCAGAGCGCAGGCAGTTTTTTGGTGAGACTGACGAAACAGCGCGCAAACGCACGGAGAGCCTGCTTGAACAGGGGTTCAAAGTGATCCTTTGTGTAGGCGAGACCCGAGCCGAGCGGGAGGCAGGACAAACCTCGAGCGTGCTCACTCGTCAGATCCAAGGCGCGCTGCCCGAGAAGGCAAAAGGCGCGGCGAAGTTTCTGGACGGCACGCTCGTGATTGCTTACGAGCCCGTGTGGGCAATCGGCACAGGGCTTACGGCGTCGCCGGAACAGGCCGAAGAAGCGCACCAGACTTTGCGTAAACTCCTTTGGGATCGCTTTGGAATGGAAGCTTCGGGGCGCACGCCGATACTCTACGGTGGAAGCGTCACACCCGAGAACGTCGACTCGCTTCTCGCCTGCGCGAATGTGGATGGCGCACTGGTCGGCGGGGCAAGCTTGAAGCCGGATGGGTTCTTGGCGCTGTTGGCAGCTGGGGCAATAGCTACGGCGCGATAAAACTCAAAAACCTGAACCCCTGTCGGAAGTCTTTGTAGGACCCTTCCTTATTGAAGAACATCATCACTTCGGTGATCGTCTCGATCTTCGTCACAAAGAGCAGGCTCAATCCAGACTGGATGATTCCGTGAAGTCCAAGGCCTGCGCCGGGATCGCCCTTTCGAAGCACGTATGCCTCGTCATGGTAGTCTTTGCCCAAAAAGTTCAGGAGCACGTTTTTCTTGAGCGACCCAAAGTGGTCGGTCACGCTGATGCCCACGTATCCGCCGCCTGAGGCGACTCGGACTTGCACGGTTTCCTTGGGACTCAGCTCAAAATCCGTGCTCCGATCCAAACCTCTGCGCGACGGCTGACCGTTGGGCAGAACAGGAGCATCGAAGATCGCGTTCATGATCAGCTCGTCGGTAGCTTGCGCGACGAGCGCAGCCAATCGCGAGTTGACATTTTGCTTGGTGAAGAAGTTCTGCATCGCCTCGACAGCCGCGCGTTTGTGGCTCGAGCGCTTAAGCTCGATCTGCTGAACTACCACTCCCTCAGGAAAGTACCGCTCCAACCCAAAGGACGAAGGCAGCAGCACCGAAGCCGCAAGCTTTGCGATCAAGACGCGAGCCGGACCTTCAAACCGTCTGAAGATGTGATGACTGAACACCTGAAGCTTAATAAGATTGGGATACGTATTGAGCGGGTTGTCCGTGATCGCGAAAACTCGCATCGGCTGGATACCGTTGTTCAAAGCGTTCGCGACCGCGCTGGTGTTGTTTCCATCCGCTTCCCAAAAGATCACGCATTGGGGGTTAGCAGTCACGACGTTATCGATCTGCTCGGGAGTCAGGGCGATGAAGAGAGTCATCCCGTTCGTCGCCGCTACAAAGCGCGCGAACTCCGCGTCCTCTTCTCGCTCGGAGATCAATATTAGGCTTTTCGTCACTTTTTATATTTTAAAGTTATGTAGTTAAAAGGTAAAGCTGACTTTAACTCCCATACCACTAACTCCCGCAATACTGTAGTCGCCACCTAACGTAAGTCTCAATCCAGCTCGCGGCACTTTAAACGACACACCCCCAAACAGCTTTGCCCCGTAACCGCTGCCCGACTTTTGAACACTTTGATCTGGAACTGCCGTTCCTTCGGGAACGCCTGCTCCTGCTGCCAAAGAGGCACCCGAAATCGTTGCGTCGATGTCACCCATCACATACTGCGCGGCGACCCCTAGGTAGGGATCAGCGAATTCGATTTCTTTCGAGACAAGAAGTTGTGGCGTCAAAGTCTTGGTGCTGATGTTGATTCCAGAAAGCAGGAGATCCGTATAGGTATAGGAGAAGCGAAACGCCCAAGTGGGTCCTTCTTCCTCTCCCTTCAAAATTACAATCTTGATGTCTCCGCCTATAATCTTGTTCCCGAGAAGAGCAAGACCCCCTAGGCCTACATCCACGAACTCACCCATCCCTTTGTGCACTTGCAAACTCACTGTCGGGAGAAAAGGCACCGAGGCAGAAGACATCCCGCCTCCAAACCCAGAGCTCGCTAGGGCCTCGAAGAATGCGTCCGGCACTTTCAACAAGGAGACCTCTACTCCGATATCCAATCCAACATGCGTACCTAAAGGTGTCGCCGGCTCGTAGGGTTTGAGATCAAATGAAAGCCCGATCTCCTTAACGATCGCATTAACCACCGAATCGGAAACAAGACTGCTCGGATCGAGATCAAAGGGAACCCCGCCCACGCCCGCAGCCAGAGCAGGACGCGCGCAAGAAATGAGCAAGCCTGTGAAGAGCGCCCAGTTTCGCAACATCGCACTCTAGAATACCACGCCCTAAGCACCTGCAAGAGAGGCTTCACAAGTCACTTCACCGTCAGCACTCTGACATCGCCTGACTTTCTGAGAACGTCTACTAGCGTCCCTCCCCGGCTGCGCCTCAGAGAGAGATCCAGCTCCCAATCATGCCCTCGGAGTCCATGGATCTCGAACGAGTGCTGCTTGGTCGTCAGAATCGGAGAGTTGAATACGATGTACCTCTGGTCAAACTCTTTGCTCAAACCCAGGAGGGCTTTGATCATGAGAAAAATGGATCCAGCGGCCCATGCCTGCGGCTTGCACGCCACTTCGTAGGGAACTGGCGGCGTGTCTCCTCTTCGCCTGAATCCACAGAAGAGCTCAGGAAGCCTAAAGTCATCGCTCGACTCAAGCACTCCTATCATCGCAAGCGCTGTCTTCTCCAGCGCCGAGACGTGCCCGTAGTCCCGGAAACCCTCCATGATCATAGCATTGTCATGCGGCCAAACCGATCCGTTGTGATAGCTCAACGGATTGTAGGCGACTTCGGTATCGGCAAGGGTTCTGATCCCGTAACCGCTAAACATCGCATCGGACATGAGGTGACCCACCACGCTCGCGGCGTGCTCCGGTGAGAGAATCCGCCCCCAAAGGCATTGTCCCATATTAGAAGAGAGAACGGCGCAGGGTGCGTTCTTCTTATCCAGCGCAAGATAGACAAACCGTCTGCTCGCATCCCAATATTTCTCGATAAAGTGTGCTCGCAATCGCAACGCATCGAACCGCAATTTTGCCGAGAGATCACCATGACCCAAGAGAAGAGCCAACTGAGACATCCCCATCCGCGCTCGAAACGAGTACGCTTGTACTTCGCAAAGCTTGATGGGCGCCTGAGCAAGGCCTCCGTCCGCATGAATCACTGAGTCGTGTGAATCTTTCCAGCCTTGATTGACGAGGCCGGTGGGAGAGAGCTTAGCGTAGGACAAAAATCCGTCGCCTGTGGCATCCCCCCACTTTTCGATCCACTCCAGCGCTCTAAGCGCATCAGGCCACCACTCCCGCAGCGCCTTGAGATCCCCCGTCCAGCGCACAAACTCATGCAGGAGAACCAGAGCCAGAGGTGTCGAATCCACTGACCCATAGTAGGGGATGTACGGCACCTCGCGAGTGCAAGCCATTTCACCCCGACGCAATTCGTGAAAAACCTTGCCCGGTTGCTCATCAGTAAAAGAATCCAATCGCGTACCCAAGGTTTTAAAAACGTAGTTCAACACTCCTCGCGAGATCTCTGGATACCAAGGCAGGAGCTGATAGGCAGTGATGAGTCCATCACGCCCAAATGGCGCTGAGTACCAAGGGATACCCGCATAGGGATACAGGTCTCCTGAGCTCTCCTCCGTCAGAAGCATAAAGACATCGGTCTGAGCGTTCTTGATCGCCCGGTTGATGATGGCATTGTCCGATAAAAAGCGAAGACCACCAAAGGTCGACGCCTCTCCATGGTCCGAAAGTAGCATCATTTTCTCCGCAATCGAGATCTCGCGGTATGCGCGCTTTTTGAGCAGGCATGACGAGACCTGATCAAATGAGACTACTGTCCTAAAGGAGATCAATCCCTTGGCTGGCACTTCAACTAAAGCCCCTTGGCCACTCACGTTGGGCAATAATTCGATTCGCTTTGCGGGAAAAAGACGCTGAATATGAGTCTTGCGGATCCTGCCATCAAGCCCCTCGTATTGAAGCGTCGTGAGGATATGCCCATCGATAGACTTCTCTTCTGGTGGCAACAATCGTCCGCGCTTAACCCTTGGATAGCCCCGAACCTCAAAAAGATCCTCGAAACGCCCCCCAGCCCAGAACTCGAGATTGAGCTCATGAGACTCTGAAGAAAAGTTTTTAATCTCGACCGTTTCAAAAAGAGTATCCTCATGCAACGCGAGCACTCTTCTAATCAGGAGAGTATCGCGTGGGATCCGCTGCCCCCCGCTCCCCTTTCCGTTGACCTTGACCAAATCTCGATTGGTCATCGAAAAAACGAGAACACTTCCCCCATACTTAAGCTCATGGGTCAACGCTACGGGAGAGGAGCCGTTAATCGTCATCTCCCACATGGAGAGGTAACGCGTATCATTGAAGAAAAAGCCAAGCTCCGAGGTCGACGTCGATAGGTATGAAAACAGACGAGGCGACTCGCCCTGCTTATCCACTAGTCCAAATGCGCGATTATCCTTGAAACTGAGCTTAAGAGTGCCGGTCAGCAGAACGCTGGACGGAATGTAGGAGATCCCGTCGACCACTATGGGATTCCGCCCCGAGACTTCGGTAGACATGAATGTAGTCCTCCGTCATGCGAGAAAGCGAGAATCGGGTTTCGACCCATCGCCTGCACTCGACTCGATCGATATTTTCTATTTCTCGCAATCGCGCGGCCAAGACATTGATGTCGGCATGCACGAATCCTGTCACGCCATCTTTCAGCACCTCTGAAACTGCCCCACAAGGACGAGCTATAACCGGAGTGCCGCACGCTAAGGATTCGAGCATCACCAAGCCAAACGGCTCCGGCCAATCAATCGGAAACACGAGCGCAGTCGCGTTTCCAAGAAAGTCGGATTTTTCTCGCTCTGAGATTTCTCCCAAATACTCGATCTGACGGCCATCGATTCGAGGCTTCACCTTCTCCTCAAAATAAGCAGTGTCCTGGGCGCCTTCGATCTTTGCCGCCATCTTGAGCGGCATTCCGGCCTGAAGTGCGATGTCGATCGCCCAATCCGGACGTTTGTCTGCAGACATTCGCCCCAAAAAGGCAAGGTACTTGCCTGGTCCCGGCTTAAAATCGAACAAGCTCGCATCTATCCCGTGATGAATGGTCTTTAGCCAGTGCAGCTGTGGCATAGGCCAGCGTTGAGCGTCGCTGATCGACACATAGTGAGATCGAGGGTAACTCCCAAATGCAGATAAAATCTGGGGCAGATCTAAGCGACCGTGCAAAGTCGAAAGCAAGGGAGTGTTTGTCATCTCTGATAGTGGCAACATCCAATAGTCATGATGGTTATGGATGACATCGAACTTTGAGGCCCGCCGTTTAACCTCGGCCAGAAGCTTGAGATTGCTCGGCACCCAATCTCTATTCGTGTACTGCGCAAAGCGAGCCGCCTCCGGAATCACGGGCACCAACCTTCCCGCCGTTCTTGAGTCCCCTGACGCAAAAAGTGTCACTTCTATGCCAGCTCGCGTAAGGCCATGACAAAGATAGTCAACCACCCTCTCAGTACCTCCATAGGTACGAGGCGGGACGCTTTCATAGAAGGGTGCGATAAGAGCGATGTGCATGCCAGGTAACACCCTAGCGATTGTCGTGCCGACCGCCCCAAAGACACCAACTAGATTACTTTTATCTAACCTGCTAAACCTCTCCTCAAGATGACGACAATCCCGGTTCGAGAAGGAATTATTTTAGGAGCTGAAGACGAAACACCATCGAAGTTCACAGCCCCTCGTCGCCCGATGGGTCATGCGCATATCAAAGTCTACCGTGGCCGCTGGTGGCTGCCGATCGCTTTGGGCATTGGCATCCCGGTGCTTTTTCTATTTGGGGTCTTTATCATGGCGCTTTTCATGACGCTGGGGGCAGCCATTTGGATCATCCGGAGAGCCATCGGTCCGCGAAGAGGCTAGGCCATGAGCAGATACTTCCAGGGGTACAATTGCTTGCAGAGCGAGAGTAGACACTGATCGCCTCGGGAAACAGCCCCAAAGCATCATCCGCCTAAGAAAAACAAAGGTTTAAAAAAGATCTACTCAGTCTTTGCAGGAGCTTGTGGAGCTACTGGGACTTGAGCATCCGCTGGAGCGGCAGGCTTTGCGTCACCCGTCGGTACAGCTGGAGCTGTCGGCGCAGCCGGAGCCGCAGGTGCGCCTTCAAAAAGACTCTTGCGGGTCTGGCCACCCAGCACCGTCAAAGTGAGCGACGTAATCATGAAGAGCGCCGCTGCACCCTGCGTGAAGTGAGTGAAGAAGTTTGCTCCGCCCGAGGTCCCAAACACAGTTTGGCTAGAACCACTGAAGGAAGCACTGATCTCGGCGCCCTTGCCCGATTGAATCAGGACAACGAGCACAAGAAGGATGCAGGTAACGACATGAACGACAGTGATAAAAGTTTGCACGCTTGGATCTCCTTCGGACTCAGCTTTTCTCCTGACCTAGATTGACTCGTCAGAAGACTTAAGCTTTGACGGCTCCGCTATGACGGAGCCGTTTTGTTTAGCTAAACTCTCCCATGAGCCTGCTGATGCAAGCTCATTTGGCGTCCTTAGACTTCTTCTCCTGATGCTTCTTAACCATATCTTCTTGAACGTTACGCGGCACTGGAGAGTACTTCAAGAACTCCATCGTGAACTCACCCTTACCTTGCGTCGCTGAACGCAAGTCAGTCGAGTAGCCGAACATTTCGTTCAAAGGCACTTCGGCTTCGATCACAGCGTATCCTTCGTTAGTCCCGCTGTTCACGATCATGCCGCGGCGCTGATTGATCTGACCCATCACGCTGCCTTGAAACTCTTCAGGAGCCTGAGTTTCAAGCTTCATGATCGGCTCGAGCACAGTCGCACCCGCTTTTTCGTAAGCTTCGCGGAAGCCCATGAGGGACGCGGTGCGGAAGGACAATTCGTCGGAGTCGACGTCATGGTACGCGCCGTCATCGATGACGTAGCGAACGCCCACAATCGGGAATCCGATCAAGCGACCTTCTTTGATCGCTTCCATGAAGCCTTTTTCACAAGCTGGGATGAAGTTACGCGGAATCACGCCGCCGACGACATCATCCACGAACTCGTGGTTGCCGATGAAATCAGATGGCAATGGCTCAATGTATCCAGCCACGCGAGCGAACTGACCCTTACCACCCGTCTGCTTCTTATGGGTGTAGTTGAAGGTCCCTTTTTGCATGATCGTCTCACGGAAAGCGACTTGAGGCTTACCGACGATGACTTCGCAATTGTACTCACGCTTGATGCGCTCGCAGTAAATTTCGAGGTGGAGCTCGCCCATCCCGCTGATGATGGTTTGAGCGGACTCTTCGTCGCGATGAGCGCGAAGGGTTGGGTCTTCCTTGGTGAACTTGTTGAGCGCCTTGGAAAAATTGGCCGCGTTGGCTTTTTCTTTGGGAGCGATGGCGAGCGAGATCACGGCGTTCGGGATGAACATCGAGGTCATCGTGTACTTGATCGTTCCGTCGGTGAAGGTATCGCCCGAAGCGCAGTCCACGCCGAAGAAGGCGACGATGTCGCCAGCTTGAGCATCTTCGATGTCATGCATTTCGTCGGCATGCATCTGAACGAGACGAGGAACCTTGACCTTCTTGTCGTTGGACGAATTGAAGATCACGTCGCCCTTCTTCACGGTGCCTTGATAGACGCGCATGTAGGTCAGCTGACCATAACGACCTTCATCGAGCTTGAACGCAAGCGCGACGAACGGAAGCTTAGGATCGCTCTTGAGAACGATCTTGGCTTCAGCATTATTCTGGTCGAGCGCGACGTTCTCTTTCTCGCCTGGGCTCGGAAGGTAATAAGTGACCGCGTCCAGAAGGAGCTGCACGCCTTTGTTCTTATAGGCGGAGCCCGTCATAACGGGTGTAAAGTTCAACGTTAAAGTAGCGGTACGAATCGCGGCGCGAAGTTCGTCAACAGTGACGCTTTGGCCTTCGATATATTTGAGACCGACGGCTTCGTCGAACTCACCGACGGCAGCGATGAGGTCATCGCGGTACTTCTTGCACTCGTCCATGATGTCAGCTGGGATGTCTTCTTCGCGGATGTGCTCGCCATTATCGCCGTCGAAATAGAAAGCGCGCATCGTGACGAGATCGACGATGCCTTTGAATTGGTCTTCAGCGCCGATTGGATAGGTAATCAGGTGAGCGTTGTGGCTGAGCTTCTCGCGCAGCATCTTGACGCCGCGGAAAGGGTTCGCACCGGCGCGGTCCATCTTATTGACGAAACAGATGCGCGGAACTTTGTAGCGCTTCATCTGGCGGTCAACAGTAATGGACTGAGACTGAACGCCTGCCACCGAGCAAAGGACAAGAACTGCACCATCGAGGACGCGCAGCGAGCGCTCAACTTCAATCGTGAAGTCAACGTGACCAGGAGTGTCGATCAGATTGACGTTATAACCTTTCCACTCGCAATAGGTGGCGGCGGATTGAATCGTGATGCCTTTTTCGCGCTCGAGATCCATGAAGTCCATGGTCGCGCCAACGCCGGACTTGCCCTTAACTTCTTCGATCTTATGGATCTTGTTCGTGTAGAAAAGAACGCGTTCAGAGAGCGTCGTTTTGCCCGAGTCGATGTGGGCGGAAATACCAATATTACGAACCTTCTCTGTGGCAATACGAATGCGAGTCATGAAAATAACCTCAGGAGTCTAAGCCTTGATAGGTGATAAGTGAAAGTAATGAGTCCAGGGTTTCTAACCAAAAAGATAGGGTTCTTTCAAGGTCTAAATGCTGAAACCTCCAGGCATATCAGTGTTTAACCCTTTGACGGCAGTCGCTTAAGTCGTTAGATTTCGGATTCCCCTGTTAGGACGCATAAAATGCCCAAAAAAAACCCATTGCTTTGGATTGACCTAGAGATGACCGGGCTCGACGAGAAAATCGACTCGATCCTCGAAGTAGCCGTCGTTTTAACGGATATCGAGCTCAAACCGCTCGAAGAGTACCACCGCATCGTGTTTCAGCCGCCTGCAGTCCTCGAGGGGATGAACGACTGGTGCAAAAAAACTCATGGAGAAAGTGGACTTACAGCCGCCGTTCCTAACGGCACACCACTCGCTCAGGTCGAGAAGGAGCTGCTAGCGCTCGTGAACAAACACTACAGCGCTGGCGATCGGATCGTCCTTGCAGGCAACTCGGTCGGCAATGACCGTCGATTTGTGGATCAGTACCTCCCTGAATTTGCCAAACGCCTTCATTATAGGCTGATCGACGTCAGCTCCTTCAAGGAGATCTTTCGCGAGCGCTATGGGCTTTCGTTTCAGAAGGGCAATGCGCACCGAGCTGTAGACGATATTCATGAGTCGATCCGTGAGCTGACTTATTATTTATCTTTTGTGCAAATCCCTGCGGAGAAGTCATAAGGGAACCCATGAGTGATACTCCTACGCGCCCGACCTTCGAAGCCATCTACCTCATGCTAGCCAAAACCCTCGCGGGCCGATCGACCTGCGGCCGCCTCAAAGTCGGCACGGTCATCACTTCGACGGACTTTAGAAAGGTTCTGGCGGTCGGCTACAACGGCAACGCTACGGGACTGCCGAACTGCTGCGACCGCGAGGAGCCCGGCAACTGCGGATGCCTGCACTCCGAGGAGAATGCCGTGATCAATTGCGACGCCCCTCGGTTTATCGAGAAGGTCGTGTTTGTCACCCACCTGCCTTGCGTCCAGTGCGCTAAACGGTTGATCAATTTAGGAAACGTAAAGAAGATTTACTACGGCGAAGACTATCGAATCCGTGACTCGCTTGAGGTCCTCAAGACTGTGGGGATCCAGGTCGAGCACTTAAAGAGTTAAACTTTATCTAGATGAGGCGCCCCATGAGACTTCCTTTCAAGAAAAAACACTTCGCATTTCTAACTCTCGCCGCCGCAATGCTGCTTTTTAGCCAATGCGCCTCGAAAGACAAAAAGACCGCTGACGCCCCAACAGCTGAAGCAGACTCCGAAGGCGGCAGCCAATCCTCTCCGGTGCGCCCCACCGCTCTCTCGCGAGCCGCAGCCGCTGCCCGATCGCAGATGGTATCCCATGTTGCCTACAGCCTTTGGTTTGGCCTCGATGCAGTCAACGAAGATTACGAAGGCAGAGCAGTCATTCGCTTTGACCTCAAGCCTCAGGCGAAAGACCACGGCAAAGAGTTGCTCATCGACCTCGAGGAGGGCAGCTTGTCCTCGCTCACTGTCAATGGACAAAGCCTCATCGCCCGCGGTGCGGACCCCAAGGAAGTGGCCAAGCGCTTTGATGGGCATCACGTCTCGTTGCAACTCTCTGAGCTCCAAGCCGGCAACAATCGAGTCGAGATCGCCTTTACGCATCCCTACAGTCGCAATGGTGCGGGACTACACCGATTCAAAGACCCTGTTGATTCAAGCGTCTATCTATACACCGATTTCGAGCCCTACGACGCTCACAGGGCTTTTCCCTGCTTTGATCAACCAGATCTCAAGGCGAGCTACGAACTCACGGTCGAAGCACCTGAAGATTGGCAAGTCATTTCCAATACGCTTGAACGAGATGTCACCAAAGTGGATGGTCGCAGGAGCTGGCAGTTCCCGCCATCCCCTGTGTTCAGCACCTACTTAGTGGCCCTGCACGCAGGCCCCTACGTATCGTGGAAAAAAGACGCCGGCGGGATCCCGACTCGTCTCTACGCGCGAAAATCACTGAAGCAATACGTAGACCACGACGAATGGCTGAAAATCACCGCACAGGGGTTGGATTGGTTTTCGATTTATTTTGGCTACCCTTATCCGTTCTCCAAGTACGA
>CAZGCK010000032.1:28687-33875 GCA_964524175.1 uncultured Bacteriovoracaceae bacterium
TGCCCGACTTCAACAGCGGCGCGATGGAAAACGTTGGCGCGGTGACCTTCAACGAAAGGTACATCTATCGCACCAAGGTCACTGTAGACCGACGCCGCCAGCGCGCAGATACGATCCTGCACGAGATGGCGCATATGTGGTTTGGGGATCTCGTCACCATGCGCTGGTGGAACGGCCTCTGGCTCAACGAAAGCTTCGCAACCTTTATGGCGGCTAAAGCCGTGAACGAAGCGACGACGTTCAAAGGATCTTGGGAAGACTTCTTTGGCGATAAAGAGTGGGCCTATTGGGAAGACCAACTCGTCACCACCCACCCGATCGAAGTCCCGGTGTTTGATACCGACAAAGCATCGAGTATCTTTGATGGGATCAGCTATGGAAAGGGAGCCGCGAGCCTCAAGCAACTGGCCTTCTTGCTAGGCGAGGATGACTTTCGCGAAGGGCTACAGCGGTATTTTCAGAAATTCGCGTTCCGCAACACCACCCTGGCAGACTTTATCAAGTCCTTGTCAGAAGCCTCGGGCAAAGACCTCAACAAGTGGCAAAAGACTTGGCTACTCACTTCAGGGGTGGATCCGGTAAGCGTGGAGTGGCGCTGCAGTTCAAGCGGAAAACTCGATCATATGAGCCTGAACTACGGAAAGCGCGACGATCGCCAACATCGCACGATCGTAGGTTTATACCGAATGAAGAACGGCAAGCTCAGATCGGATCGAAGCATCACCGTACTCAGCGATGTGAATCCTAAAATCTACTCCGAGGGCAAATTGCTTGAGCAAGACTCCCGAGGAGCGGGCGCAACGACCACCGAGATCCCTTGCCCAGACTTTGTTTATCCAAACCAGGGAGATTACGACTACGCGAAGGTGGACCTCGATCCAATCAGCACAAAAACAGCGCATGAATCTCTCTCGAAGTTCGAGGACGCGTTTCTAAGACGAATGGTTTGGCACGATCTCTGGCAGATGGTGGTCGACTCCAAGCTGCGCGCGCAGGATTACGCTGACATCGTTTTAAAGCATATACCCAAGGAAACGGACACTAAGGTTCTGGGGCATGTTCTCAGCACAATCACGGATCCGTTTGGAGACTCATTGCTCAGATACCTGGCACCAGAGCTGCGCAACGAGGTGAGAGCGAAAGCCGAAGAGGTGGTACGCAAGCAGCTTTTGGTGGCGCAAGGCGGCTCTGACGCCCAGTTGGTTTGGTTTAAAGCGTTCTACGAAACCGCACACGCGCCCGAATCGATGGAACTGGTTCGCAAGCTGCTCTCGGGCAAGGCTAAGCTCAACAAGCTCACCATGGACCAAGAGCATCGCTGGGACTTGATCCAAGCGCTTGCGCGTGAAGGCGGCAAAGAAGCAGCTGACCTCATTGCTGCCGATCTCAAGAAAGATGACACCGACATGGGGCAGAAGGCTGCGATCATGGCACAGGTACAGATCCCCACGAGCGAGAATAAGGCAGCTTGGCTCGCAAAAATCACCAAACGCGAGCTCCCCTATCCTAAACTCAAAGAGGCCATGCGCAAATACCACATCATGGGACAAGAGGCGCTTAGCCAAGCTGCGGTCGACGCATATTTTGAGATGATCCCCAAGCTACGCACTCTCGAAGACCAAGAGTTCGCAAAACGATTTGCGGGAGCGATGTACCCGGATCTTTGTGACTCCGCCATCGTGCAGAAGACCACCGAGGTGCTCAACGCGAATGGCGATCTTCCTACGACGATCGCGAAGGCGCTCAAAGTCGGGCGCCAGGAACAAGAACGTTGCGTGCTCGCCCGAGCAAAGTCAGCCAGCAGCGGCTAGCCAGGAACGGGGCCGGAAAAGAGGCTCAGGTTGAGCGTAACAACCTGGTCATTGTGAACTGGATCAACCTCTTCTGAAGCTTTGATGAGGTCTACGAGCAAATCCGTCTGCCTGGCGATCAGACTGAGATAGCGCTCAGAAATACGACGAACCAGGACCTTCTGACGTTGCTTTTGGAGACTCAGCATCCCATCGATTGAGGGCGCCCAGAGATCCATTTGCGCATAGAGACTCTCGAGAGCCTTGTTATCTGCCGGTGGAAATTTTACTTCAGTTGAGACGGGCGAGACATTGCCGTCATCAACTCGCACTAATCTGAGTCGCTCGAACTCGCCAACTAAGCTCAGAACATCAGCTTTGGGCAGGAACTTCTGGATGGTTTCAATAGAAACTGGATAACGTGCCATCTCAATCACGAGAAACAAGGCATAGTGTTGAATAGACTCAAGAATCTTCGCTACCTGCCGCTGGGACAGGACTTGCTGAGAAGGACTTGTCGCTGTCCCGTAAGAGGTGTCTTCTGAAACTCGCTCGGGTACTTTCTCCTGAGGGCCTTTGGTGAATAGGCTTTTGTCGTTAGGAAAGAGCGTCTCGCAGTAGATCAAGATGAGCGCGCGACGATCGGGACGGCCAAGTGTGGCGCCGATCGCCGAAATCGCGGTAGGAGAAGGGAGAGCCTCGTCGTTCTCGACCTTCATGTAATAGGCGTAATTCATGCCCTGCAGGCCGTTTTTTTCGAGATGTCCTAGGTAGAATGATCTAGCGCTTGAATGACCCAGCCTAATTCGAATGTTCTTGAGTGTCTTGCCTACAGTCACAATATCTCGCCTTCCTGGCTCTTTCTTTAAGCATAAAGCACCCCTATCTACTTTCAAGAGAATGTATCTTAATAAAATATTATGCTCCGCATTATGTAGGTGATATTTGCCTACTTATGAAAAATTCTGCGAACCTACTTCTCAGTATTCTCTTCATGATGAGCGGAATTGCATACGCGGATGGCAATTGCGAGGAACTCGTCCACAAGGTCGGCAACGGTGTAGAACGCATCATGATGCCGAACGGCGAAAGCGCAGAAATGCTCACTGTGGGCAATAGCATCGAAAGCCTCGAGATGCCCAACGAGGGAAACGACTTGTTTACTGATTTCGTTCGACCGATCTCTGAGATCGGGCCTGAAATCACTGTTCGAGAATTTGGCAGTGCTGAACCTGTGCCCTTCGCAAGAAGACTGCTATTCAGCGCTGACAATGGCGTGGCACATGTCGCGGTTGTTTTCGAGGGCGACGAGCCTGGGGATGAGGCCTTTGGCCGCACCTGGGTCGCCGGCTTGGACTTCGACCGTGACACGCGTCAGGTCTTTTATCGGGGAAAACTTGGAACCGTAACCTGCGGAAGCTTTCCGGGTTTTACCAAGAATGCGGATTCCTTGATCACCTCCCCTACATCCAATGAAGCGGGCGAGAACCTAAGCTTCAAAACATTTAGGAGTACGGGCCTCTGCAGGCCTGCGCAGATCAATAGATTTATCAAAGGCCCGCAAGGATCCAAACTGGACAATAAAGTCTCCGTCCACCTCGGCGTGACCTATTTGCCTACTGCGCATTTTAATTCTGAAAACGAATTACCCATTGAAACAATCACCAGGCCATTTGAGAAACCGACATACCCCGCTCACTTCGCGCTACCCCCGTACTAAGCTCAATTTTTGAGAGTGAGCGAAATCGGACAGTGGTCCGACCCAAGGATCTGCGGCTCATGCACCATCGTCTTGAGCCTTTGCTTGAACTCTTGATTCACGCAAAAATAGTCGAGGCGCCAACCCACATTCTTGGCTCTCACCCCCGGGCGATAGCTCCACCAGGTATAATGCCCCTCGCCCTTCTCAAAGTTACGGAAAGCATCCACGTAGCCCGCCTCCAAGAAACTCGTCATCCAGGCCCGCTCTTCGGGCAAATAGCCCGCGTTCTTCTCGTTGCTCTTGGGATTGCGAAGGTCGATCGCCTGATGAGCGATATTAAAATCCCCGCAAATCACGACTTGCTTGCCCTTGTGCCTGAGCTTCTCAAGAAAGCCATGCATCTGAGCGCAAAACTCGAGCTTATAGCCCAGGCGCGTGTGCTCGCGCTGACTGTTGGGGAAGTACGCATTGACGAGCGTAAACTCCGGGTACTCGGCAACCAGCACGCGGCCCTCGCGATCAATCGCCTCTACGCCCATCCCGGTTTGGACGCTGAGGGGTTCTTTTTTTGAAAAGATCGCAACGCCGCTGTATCCGGGCTTCTCGGCAGAGTGCCAATACGAGTGGTAATTCTTGGGATGGAGAACGGCCTCATCGACCTGCTCGGGTCTAGCCTTGGTCTCTTGTACGCAGACGATCTCCGAGGGCGAGTCCTCGAACCATGTCAAGAAGCCGCCACGGTGGGCGGCTCGGATACCATTGACGTTCCAGCTACTGATTTGCATGGTGAGGAAATGACATAAAAGAGAGCAAAATGAAACCTCGGCCGTCCGAGATGACAGCTGTCTGACGGCGAACAGCTCTTAAATTGCTTTTTTCGGACACTTTTTTCAAACAATCTTCAAGACCCTTCCTAAAAAACCGAAACATTTAAAGAGGGGTCACTCCTCTTTTTGGTTCTAATGGGAGACGAATTGAAGAAACACCGGTTTTTAACGACAGCTTGGGCGATCGCAGGAGTGCTGGCAACGGTGGTTCTCTGCTCAAGCACGTCGCGCGCGGATGACTCCCAAGGTGCGCGAAACTTTTACGACGTGCTTGAAGACGTGGTGGGTGATTTTGAATTTGATCTGAAGAACGGCGAAGTCACGGGCCTGCAAAACCTCTCGATCCGCAACATCGCGGTAAGCGAAACGGTGCCACCCTCTTTTAAAAGCCACTTAGAGTTTCTGATCACTGAGCGCATTCTGCACAACTCGCGCTCGAAGGTGCTCCAATGCCTGCAATGCCGAGCCAAGCGCACTACGGTGAACGGCGATCAAGTCGTGATTACTTCACCCGATACCAATCCGATCGAACTAGCACGCATCGCAAAGTCCGTGGGCATCGATCACTTCTTGGATATCGCCTTCTCGTACCAATCCTCGGGCATGGTGCTCTCGATGCACATCGCGGATCCCGAGACCGGCAGCATCATCTGGTCGCGCAGCTACAACTCCGAAACCTCACGCACCGGCGCGCAAAGGCGCGGGGCTGATTTCTCCCAAACGGACAAAGCCCGACGCAGCGACGAGTACGTGGCGCCGATCCAGTTTCTCGGGCGAATCTCCTACAGCCTCTATCTCTATCACGCCAGCATCGTCGGTCGGGCCTCGACGGTGACGTTGATGCTGGCGAAGAGCAGCGGTTTTGCGTG
>CAZGCK010000032.1:33885-34954 GCA_964524175.1 uncultured Bacteriovoracaceae bacterium
GTCCCTCTTCGTTCACATAAACATGTAGGCGCAGGCCTTTTTTATCTCTTTGAACCCAATTACGCGGGCACCTCTGGATGCTTAGCTGGAAGCTTCAAGGGCGTGGAACGCTATGATAATCGCAAAAAGGAAGTGGGCTTTGAAGTCCTCCTTTTGCGCAATGCTTCGAGCTTTGCATCGAGCAGCACCTCGGGAGCGGCCGTGCCCGATCTCTATACGGGCATCAATCTCACCGCGATCTTCACGCACGCTTGGAACCTGATTGGCGACGAAGAGAACTTCAATAAGGTTCGAGGCAGCCTGAATGCCGGCGTTGGCGGGACATACTCGCCAGGATTCTTAGGCGGATTGCTCAAAGTCGGATACGAGTGGCGCCTAGGCAAGCACTTCTCGATCGAAGCGACTTTGGGATACCGACCCAGCGGAAACTTCGCCCCTTCAACCGGAGCTGCCGTGAGCATCTCGGGTCCTCGTTTCGGCGTGGGGGTTGGCTATGCGTTTTAGCGACCTCATGCTCCTGGCTTTGACGGGTTCTGCGATCGCATCAACGGGTTGCTCTACGACTCGCGCGGTTTTTGCCGTGCCGCCCCCGGACGCAAAACCAAGCGGCGGGACGATTCACAATCCTTTTGGCGACTATTATACGAACGCCAAGACGGACTCCTCGCAGAATATCGTCCTTCGCACCAAGAAGGGCGATCGAGCGGTTGAGATCGAACTGCCAAAGACGGGCGAAGATAACACGGATTTTATCATTCCTGTTTCTCCCGCCTTTCAGGACAATAGACGCGCACCCGCGTCTGCTGATGAAGACCTGAAGGATTACCAAAACCATGCCCCCACTCCTGCCGACCGCGAAATCACTCGTGCGTTTTCTCAAGGCGGATTGGGCGAAGAAGAAGGTCGCCGTCGCGAGATCGAGCTCGGCTTGGGCTTGATGCCCGCAGAAGATACCGTACCAGCCGCCCAGGGCAGCTACCTAGGCTCTCTCGACCACGTAAAAACACTATATAGACGCGGACGATTCGAAGCCGCGCTCGTTGAGGTCGAGGCACTCATCCGCCGGTAC
>CAZGCK010000033.1:0-732 GCA_964524175.1 uncultured Bacteriovoracaceae bacterium
TCCTAGCAACACGCTAGGGTGCCAGTTTAGTCAGTTCAAAACGGTGAACCGGTAATCTACCTCGATCCCGATGTGATCAGAAAGCTCAGGGCCCATCTCGCTTCCATCAAAGCTGTGCGTGTACCTCAATGGCTGAACCGCTACACGGTGATCCGGGCCATTTGGAGTTTGATGAAAGAATATGTAATCCACCGTATTGGGCCTGGAGAAGCCTGGAAAGTAGACGCCAGAATCGTCGACGCCCATGAGGCTCCTAAATAATTGGTAGTCCGGCATCGTGGTCTTAAAATTAAAATCACCCGCGAGAATTGAAGGCACGCTCGAAAATGCTGACCTCACAAAAATATCGTCGTGAAACTCCTGGATCTGCGCGGCCCGAGCAGCTCTCGACTGAGGATCGGTAGAAACCGCGTCGCCGTCAGCATTCATGTGGGTGTTAAAGAGCTCAAGGTCTACGTACTCGGTTCCATCCCCAACCGGAACTCGTGTTCGAGCTCGTTGGACCCCTTTGCTCGAGAAGCAGTCAGTTCCGGCGCAGGCTTGGTAGTACATCTCATCGTAGTCAACAATCTTGTACTCACTCAGGATCAGGAGGCCTGAATTGATCCGAAATGGACGCGATTTTGGACCTTTGGCGCCATAGGGATATTTGGAGAATTTAGGAATGTCCCGAGTCGAATTGCTATGAAAGGCTTCTTGTATCGCAACCAGATGAGGTGCATTTCTGGCTTT
>CAZGCK010000033.1:742-15887 GCA_964524175.1 uncultured Bacteriovoracaceae bacterium
CCCTCAAGCCGTCGTCTATGAAGAAAGCGTCCAATCCGCTCATACTTTCCGTGATCGCTGTTAGGGAGCGGCAGACCCTTGATATTATAAGTGAGGATCTTGAGATCGAAAACAGTCCCAGGTCTCGCCCACCGGATTGGATTGGGCTTAGCAGGAGCAAAAGATTCGTTCTTTTTGCCCATTGCATGAACGAAATGAGAAAATGTGAATAAGGCTAGAAGTGCGATTAACTTGATTATTGGCGAGATCCTTGTCCGAAATGATTGAAGTCAGGCTCGATTACTAAAAGCGGCTATCCTGCATTGGAAGGCCTGCTCTGCTATTAGCTTAGAGGATATTGACGGAGGATCGCAAATCAATCGTATGTAAAGATCATTACGGTCTTCAACAGTCCCCGAATCCTGTCGGCTACTTCTAGGTCAATTTAGATCATTGCCTCTCAAATCAAGTGGTTTCAAATCAGCTGCGATCCGACCTTACGCCTATTTCAGAAAATTGAAGCATAGCATCACAACCGAAGGCATTTCCTCTTAGACGGGACCAAAGCCCCTTGGACACGCCGACTGTTTCCTGCAATGGCTTTCGCGCGTGCATAGATGATAAAAGCGGCCGCGTCCTTGGGAAACTGCATGCCCAATGCGGCTGTCAACTGATCACAAATAGATTAGGGCGAGGCACCTGGCTTGCACATCGGCAGATCATACCCCAACAACTCATTCCTTCAGGAGGATTAAACATGAAAAAGACTCTTCTTACATTCTCGGCCCTGGCTTCAGCTATTGCGCTCACTTTTGCAACCACCCCAATTACGTTCGCAGCAGACGACTCCACGTCCAACGGGAGTGACACCAGCAACACTGACTCAAGTGGCAGTGCAGGCCAAAAAGCAGGCCAGAAGGCAGGGCAAGCTGCAGGACAAAAAGCTGGGCAAGCCGCAGGTCAGAAAGCCGGACAAGCTGCAGGACAAAAGGCTGGGCAAGCCGCGGGACAGAAAGCTGAACAAGCCGCGGGACAGAAAGCCGGACAAGCTGCAGGTCAAAAGGCTGGACAAGCTGCAGGTCAAAAAGCTGGACAAGCTGCAGGTCAAAAGGCCGGTCAGAAGGGAAGCAGTTCAACTAGCAGCGGGACCTAATTCTCTGCGCACCCGCTATTGAACTCATGTGACATGGCAGGAGGAGTGAGACGGCGATCCCTTCTCACCCCTCCTGGCCCACACAATGGCCATCATGCGAAAGCATGAACAATAAAACGCAAGCAAGGGAGAACAAGCACCTGGAGCAGAGGGCATTTCATCACCCTGAAATGTCACCATCAAAACTGCGAAGAACACTCCCTCGCTTGAATCGCATCAGAGTGCTTGCCCTAGATATGAGCCCCCCCACTCTGGGTTAAGGGGAAATCAAAGCGGCGCATGCTGCCGGCAGAAGTGGCATCACCGGATGCTCCTGCTTGTTAGCGTTCTTTGCATCAGCGCTTCGGGCTTCATCGCTCCACCACCAATCTAAGGTACCGTCGCAGCCGTTCCCAGTTGGTATAGGTTCTCCATTTTTGCAGTTAGAATCGGTAGAAGCGCACTTAACTCGGACGTGAAAGTGATGGTCGTGACCAAACCAAGGACGAAGCTTTTGTATCCAACCCTCATTGGCATGCGTTCGACAGAGCTCGCGCTTGATCGCAAAGTGAACCAGCACGCGATCGACAGACTCACTTTCAGCAAAAGCGCGCAGCAGCGCGACCTGCTTCTTCCCGAAGTGGCGATTAACGGCAAAGCGATTGAGGTCAACCATTCCGGTCGCGCTCAATTTCTCTCTGCTTCGCACAGATAGGTTTTTAGCCAATCCTTTGGGACTCGCGTACCAAATGTCAGCATCCAGACCGTTCTGATGACTGCTGTGAGCCGACATCGTAGGCCCCCCTCTCGGAAAGCCTAAGTCGCCGATCAAAACTGGCGCCCCTGTTTTTGAAAGCAGCTCTAACCCCATATGCTTAAGTAGCTGTACTGTTCGTGGATGAGCAAAGGCTCGTCCTCGATTTGGACGCATGAGCAGATAGCCTTTTCCACTGTCCTGAAGTCGTGTACCGCCTTTTAAGCAACCCGCAGTCGGCGACCCAATAGACTCCGGCATCCCGATAGTTGGACTTGTGATAGCTGCCCATGGGTTCATATTCACCGAGCCGGCAGTTCCACTAGCGCAAAACAACAAGACGGCCATGTTCACGATAAGTGCAAGCTGATAAGATCTTTCGTTCATTATTCTAACTATGAGGGCATTCGCTAAACAGTTGAAGGGGCGTCACTCCTTTGATAAAGTTTTTACTAGTTTCAGGGAGTAGTCGCCTTGCACTGAAAATGCGAGGCGCTGAATCGACATACTGAGGGTGGTGCCTCCGGTTCAGCGACCGTTTTACGGGTGACGAGACTGACATGACTTAATCCGTCGTGTCGTCTTGTGTCCTGACCTTACCAAGACTCCACGACATCGATAGCTGGGTGGAGATATTATGATTCAATCGATCTTAAGTTCATTTGCCCTAGTTGCCGTCAGCGAGATGGGCGACAAGACGCAGCTGCTCGCCTTTTCATTGGCTGCTCGCTTTAAGCAGCCATGGGCTGTCATGGCTGGCATTCTAACCGCTACCTTGCTGAATCACGCTCTTGCATCGACAGTCGGTCAATGGGCCGCCGCTCAAGTTTCGCGTGGTACGATGGCTACTGTTCTTGCCGCAACCTTTATTGCCTTCGGGATATGGACACTTAAACCGGACTCACTCGACGAGCAAAAGCATCAGCACAAATTCGGGGCCTTCCTGACCACCACCGTTCTCTTTTTCCTGGCTGAGATGGGTGACAAAACTCAGCTCGCCACCGTTGCGCTGGCGGCTCGCTTTCAATCCGCCGCACTTGTGACGGTAGGCACTACTCTTGGTATGCTCGCCTCGGACGGACTTGCCGTTTTTCTAGGAGAGAAGCTCGCGGAGCACGCACAGAACAAATGGATACGTTGGAGCGCCGCAGGACTGTTCTTCGCTTTTGGGATTGCCTCGGCAGTGACGGCCTGGACATTGAGTAGCGCCAGCTAAATAGAATCGCCAACTTTTGATGAGAGGTCAGTGAATCATGATGCAAGCCTTAGGTCTTTCCGAAAGTGCAGCGCGCCAGCAGCTGATTCTCGACGGCCCTAATGAGCTTCCAATCGCGAAATCACGTCATTTTCTGCTGCTTCTCAAGGAAGTGCTATTTGAACCGATGGTTGCGCTCTTGGTAGGATGTGGAGTCAGCTACATGATTCTTGGAGATCGCCAAGAAGCCGCGGTGCTGATTGGATTTCTTGGGATCATTGTTTTTATCACAGTCTATCAGGAGCGAAAGACAGAGTCGGCATTAGAAGCACTGAGAAGTCTGTCTAGTCCTCGCGCACTTGTGATGCGCGAAGGCCAGAAGAAAAGAGTTCCAGGCCGCGAAGTCGTTCGAGACGATGTTTTGCTTTTGAGCGAAGGCGACAGAGTTCCAGCCGACGCGAAGATCATAACCTGCTCCAATCTTATGACCGATGAGTCTCTTCTCACGGGCGAGTCAGTGCCCGTCGAAAAGAAGCAGTCAGAGCGGGTTTTTGCCGGAACCACCGTGGTCCGTGGGCAGGCTACAGCGCTGGTCTTCGCAACGGGAACTCGAACGGAAATTGGAAAAATCGGAAAGGCACTAGAAGGCGCCGAGCCTGAGGCGACCAGACTGCAAGCCGAAACGCGAAGGCTTGTAAAGACCCTAGCAGTCTTTGCCGTAGCTCTCTGCATACTCGTTGTGATCGTTTATGGACTTACAAGAAACGACTGGCTGGGCGGGCTTCTATCCGGATTGACTCTTGCGATGGCTATCCTTCCTAACGAACTACCTGCTGTCCTCATGATTTTCCTGGCGCTTGGTGCATGGAGGATCTCACAACGACACGTCCTAACTCGAAAGATGCCAGCGATAGAAAGCCTAGGTTCGGCAACCGTATTATGTGTCGACAAAACGGGCACCCTTACCCTGAATCAGATGAGTGTCCGAATGCTCTATACGATAGAGGGCGAAGGATCTGCCTTTGACCTGCGTGCAGGTGATTATCGAGAGTTACCCGAAGAGTTTCACGGACTCGTTGAGTTTGGGATACTCGCCTCCAACCCTTCCCCATTTGACCCTATGGAAAAAGCAGTTCACCAAGTGGGGGGCGATTTACTTGCTGAAACCGAACATCTTCACCCCGATTGGAAACTTGCACGCGAGTATCCTTTGACGCCTGAGATGCTTGCCGTGAGTCATGTCTGGAAAAGTGAAGCACAAAAAGACTATGTTGTTGGTGCGAAAGGAGCCCCTGAAGCGATCATGGATCTCTGCCATTTGGGGAAGAGTCGCGTCGCTCAAGTCTCAAGAAAAGTTGAAGAGTTCGCGAATCAGGGCCTTCGAGTGTTGGGCGTGGCTCGAGCAACACAAGCTCCCGGAGCTCTCCCCGGAATCCAGCACGATTACAACTTTGAATTTCTGGGACTCCTCGGTCTTTCTGATCCAGTGCGCCCAAACGTGGCCGACGCGATCCAGGACTGCTACGAAGCGGGCGTTCGGGTGATCATGATCACCGGAGACCACGCGCATACTGCCAGCAGCATCGGCCGAGAAATCGGCCTACGCAATCCTGAAAGCATCATCACCGGTCCTGAGCTCGCGACGATGGCTGATGCAACTCTGCTGCAACGACTGCCAACCGTGAATTGCTTTGCCCGAATGGTTCCCGAGCAGAAGCTTCGTCTCGTTCAAGCGTTGCAGCGAACTGGCGAAGTCGTAGCGATGACGGGTGACGGCGTAAACGACGCGCCAGCCTTGAAAACCGCGCAAATTGGAATCGCCATGGGAGGCAGAGGCACTGATGTGGCACGAGAGTCCGCAGCACTGGTGCTCTTGGATGATGACTTCACCTCCATCGTCGAGGCAATTCGAACAGGGCGGAGAATCTTCGACAATCTTCGTGGAGCCATGGCGTATCTTTTGGCAATCCATGTTCCCATCGCTGGAATATCGATCTTGCCCGTGCTTTTGAAGCTCCCCCTGGTCCTGATGCCCGTTCATATCGCTTTTCTGCACTTGATCATCGAGCCTGCATGCTCTGTCGTATTTGAAGCAGAGCCCGCTGCTGCGGATTCTATGAAGAAGAAACCCAGGGACCCTGAAATGGCATTGTTCTCTCGCGAGCTAATTCTTCCGAGCTTGGTTCAAGGACTAGTCGTATTTGTGACCATCTTGGGTGTATTCTTAATCTCCCTCTATCGCGGTCAGGATGAGCGGGAAGCTCGCGCCCTGACATTCACTACGCTGATAGTAGCCAACATCGGCCTAATCCTTGTGAATCGTTCGTGGTCGCGAACCATCATTGAGGGGATGAGAGCGCCAAACAAAGCACTGTGGTGGGTCCTCTCGGGCTCGGTCCTGATCCTCGCCATCGTTTTGTATGTTCCGTTCGTGCGCGATATCTTTCGATTCTCGATACTACACTCGCTGGATCTGGCGATCTGTTTTGGTGCAGGTGTTTTTAGCGTAGCTTGGTTCGAGTGCTGGAAGGTATGGCAACAAAAGCGTCAGACGCCTCATTCTCCGTCGCATGGAACTCAAAAGGAAAAGCCTTGAGCAGACTCTCTCGCATTGCGATCGAATTAAAAATTATCAAATCGTAGTGTGGCGATGCCAGCCTCGTCAGATAGTTGTCGGCCCAGGCTCTTTGTCACCTATTCTGGCCAAGAAGCCTCCCAATTGAGCAGCCCATCGGATGGCTTTCCGAGTGATCGGAACACCTGGAGGTCAGGATTTGGTTTTCTTGATTTTGCAGTCGAGTGACTTCCATTCATGCTCGGCCAGAACTTGTATGCCGTGCTTAGCTGGTGGGCAGCGAATATCTGGTTTTCATCGATTTTCTCGTTCTTGAAAAATCAGCATGCACAGAGACACTTCCATTAAAATTTCAGCTAGGCCACCGAAGCGTAAGTATGCGAGCTTTGGGCATCATACTTATAGGACTCGGGATGGTGCTGACTCCCTTCACCCTAGCATCCGACTCGTCAAATTCTTGCCATATCTTTGCCCAGGCCTGGTTCAACTCCCAAGGAAGTGGTGAAGCTCAGTCACAGAACCTCGCTCGGACCGCATGCAAAGGAGGGTCACAAGCCAGCGAAATCACCACATGTCTTCAGAATGCACGAAACTGGCTCACGCCCCCAAGTCAACGCCTTGCCTTGAAAATGGCGGCTTTAGCCTGCCAAAATGCAACTTCTCCTGCCAAAGTTCAAGATCGTCTCAATCATGCTTGGAGCTTAAGTCAATCAGTATTGCCCGAAAGCAAAAAGGATGAGCAGCGCTTTTTCTCCGTCCTCTACGCAAGCTGCGATCTCGGCGCCAAGTGCGAAAGCGTCGAAATGAACACCCGTATCCAAATCCTCGCCGCACAGGCAAGGGCGATTATAAGAGAGGTCGAACAGGAATGCAGGGATGTGATTCTTCCCGAAGTTTTGGCAATTCCCATAGGAGGGGCGATTCCCCTTAGCATTTTCGACAATCATGACTCTTGCAGCATCGGCCGCTCGATCGTTGAGCGATTGAAGATCGTAAGAGATGGACCTCTTCAATCCAAGCCCGCCTATTATGACTTTTGGAAAGACTCCGATATTCAGCTCGTCTTCCACGAACAAAATGCGGAAAGCATCCTTGAGAAGGGTTTTTTGAATTCTCGACAAATAAAAAATGGTCGTGCGCTCCATACATCTCTCAACTTGGAAGGCGACTTTGCTGCTATGACATTTCCTGCTTCTGAGTCTGTCTTTGAGACTCTTCCCAAATACGCCTACCTAGGGCTCATCCGAAATCATCCTCAAATCTGGCAGACCCGACTAGATCCCTTGTACGGTAATGTGGTCGCTGTTTTTAAAAATCACGTCAAAAAACGAACCACTTTTACCGCAGGTAATTCTGCGATCATACCAACTCAGACCCACACTTTATCATTTGAAACCACAACACCATTTCCAGAGCCAGATTACTCTCATTATGCGCGGGATAATTCCTCCTGGGGTCATCATTTTGAAGCGCAGATTTGGGGAAGACTCCTCCCTTCGGACGTCGAGTACTTCCTGGTCAATTGCCCCTATCAAGGCCAACCCATCAGCCCTGACAACCTTGCCCGCCTGCTCAATAGCGGGACTCCTGTCTACGAATGCATTAACGATCCGCAGAACTCAAAAATCATTCGCGGCCAGTTAATTCCTAAGAATTAACATGCTCCCTTTTGTTAAGGAGTTCATTGTATAGCGCAGGTCAGGCTGCCGACAGCATCGCGCGGCAAGGCTCGGTTACCATCACGGTGATCTCAGGCGACTCGTAAAAAGCTCAAGACCCTCTTTATCACTCACCCTCACCCAGATCACTATCTAGGTTCGTCCATCATCTTGGATGCCTTTCCAGAAGCGCTGAAAGAGAACTACCTGGAGATCCACTCACAAAAGCTACCTGTGATGGAGATTCAACAGGGTGAAACCAAGAATGCCGCTGAAGCTGTCTCACATATGAAGAAGCGGTACCCAGACTACAAAATGGATCGATTCCTCACATATGGAGCTGAGGGATATTTCGAACAGAAATCAAAGACTCAAAAATAGGATGGATGGACAATCCACCATCAAGAGATCGAGCCGATATAATCGATAACGGCGCCCACCCTTGCGCTCTGTACGATATCCGGGTGGATAACCACCCACAGATAGTGGAGCGCGGCTTGCCTCTGCGAAATGCTGGTGAGCGGACAGTGAATCATTTTAACCAAAAAAGGCCCTCGCTCCTTTGAAGAAACGAGGGCCTTCATTAAAGACTTGAATCAACGACTACTAGAGCTCGATCGAAACCGTACATGCGAATGGCGTTCGAACTTGAATTTTGCTTTTCGTGCAGTAGATGGCAGCCTTTTTATCCTTGGTCCCAAATGCTTTTGAAGTGCCAGAGCGTCCATCTAGCTCATTGAAGAGGAGAGCCTCATAAAGAACTTTTGCATCATTAAGTGAGATGATCGAAGCTTTCCATTGACTACCCTCTTTCCAAACTGTCGTTGGGCCAGCTTCTCTTTTTGTCTTAATCGAAACTGTGCAAACGTAAGGCATGCCGCCGGGTATAGTGCTCTTTGTGCAAGACACTTCAACTTTTTCATCCGATGTGCGGTAAACTTTCGCATTGCCAGAGCGACCCATCATTTCATCAAGATTCAATCCGTCAAACAGATCTCGAGCATCGACTGCTGAATGGATCGAAGCACGGACAAAATCACCATCTTCATAAACAGCCGTATCAGTGGCGAGTGCGGTGACTGACGATAACGCAGCCAACATAAGAATGATCGCTTGATTCATAAATGATTCTCCCTTCAAAGAATGCTGGCTAGCTAACATGTCCTATTGGGTGAGGCAATGGGCTGCGCCCACCACTCCGTCGAGCGAGCGGGCGCAGTTATTTGCGATTGCGAGTCACGTCAAATCCAGAGGGTCGCACTTGGTTGCCGACCAGCCATAACGAACAGCGACAACTGTCCTAATCATAAAACCACTCCATCAGCTGTAACGGATCGGCATACAGCCAAACGCTGAGGGCAATCAGACTGACTCCATGGACCCACTTCATCCGCCTGGATGCGGCCCCCATCACTCGGAAAAGCAAGTCTCGCATTGTCGACTTGATGGTCACAGCCCGCCCAAGGTCAAAGGCCGACCCGCCGTTTCTTCCAAGAACTTCATTGTCTCGCTTTTCTTACTAGTAGTCATGCTTCGATACCTCCCCGACCGATACAAACTCGACCTCGCCATCATCCTTGAGGACGTAAATGGCACGATAGGCCTGGCTTAATCGAATTGACCGCTGGCCTTGGCGATCCCAGTGCAGGGGGTCGTCGTGATAGCCAGGGACCTTGCGAACTTCCTCCAGCCACGGGTTTCCACGTCGTCCACCCGCGAAGCAATCGTCTGTATGCCGAATCGGTTCGAGAGCAAGTACAAATTTTGGGCTTACTGCATGCTGGTGCGCTACCTGAAAATCAGTGACGGGAAGATCTATGGGAGCCAGAGCTATGCAACGTGAGGGATGCTCGCGATGGATTTTACCCGCGCGAAGGTCGTCAGAGGAAGGTGTATCTAAATACGCTTGCTTTCCTTAAGACGAAGCGTAAGTCGGTTGAGAAAATAGTCGAACTCGAACACCCACCAGACCCAAAACGGTCGCGCTATATGCAGATGACCGACGAAGAATTTAAGGCCGCGGTTCAAAAGACAATTCAAGAGGCGCAGGATTTGTTGAGCTAATACAGCTCTACAGGTCCGGAACAACCGTCATCTAACATTGATTCCTTGAATCTCAGATGAAGGGCATTGAATTTGAGCTTTTCGCGTGGTTGATGACTCACATGCTCAGAGTAGGGATCGCCCAAATATCTAACTATTTTGAATATGAAGCGAACCTTCGTTCTATTCTCCGAGCCTTGGAAACGCACGCAAAGAGCGGTGTAGACGTCGTACTTTTTCCAGAGTGTGTAGTGACCGGTTTTAATACCAAGATGCTCAATATTGATAAGGAAGGTGTACTTGCGTCAGTACGTGCGGTTCAGAGCGCCGCTCGAATATACGGTTTAACCATCGCACTTCCTACCCCTTGGCCACGGGAAGATGGGAAATTCCTCAATTCAGTTCTCATCATCGACGAGAATGGAGAGATCGCTCATTCTTTCTACAAAATCGGATTTCAGCGAGGAGAGGATCGCGCTTTCGTACGCGGTGAACCTCATGGGCGATCTTTCGAGATTAAGGGATATCGCATAGGTGTTCTCATTTGCATCGAAGCTAGCCATGAGCCGTGGAGTTATTTAAAAAAAGACGACCGAGCAGATTTGATACTCTGGCCTGGGTTCTATGGTGTAACTCCCGGTGAGACATGGAGCGATAGCCGTAAGGATGATGACGTTAAAATTCGAGATAACCTTAACGAGTGGAAAGTTCCTCTCATTCAAACTACCTGCGCCTCCAGTGAAGAGGCCCACCTTTGGCCTGAAAAGCAATTTGGCGGAAGTCTCGTCATAAATAGCACAGGACACGAATTGTTCAGCGCACGACCGCTATTAGAAGACATGGTCCTAATTGAATTTGAAAATAGCCAGATTCAGAAAGTACGGTCGCTGAGTTTTAATGCTTCTTGGAAATCAGTCTAGATGAGCGCTAAGTAGAAAACTGGGACGTTTTTACCTTCGGTTGACGATTACCCAGGACCCAATTCCAACTCTAGATCGTTGAGTGGCTCAAACAGATTACCTCCGTAGATCACATCGGGCTGAACTTTGGGAAAAGCTTTCCTCAAGCTTGGCGTAAAGTCGATCACCACAACGGGATTTGCGGGTGGGCCTGGCATCGGGAAACCGAATGATCTCTCCATCCCAGGCCAGTTCTTCTTGAATGACAAGAAAATCGACGTGAACAACTTCATCTCTAAAGAGAGCACCACGGGATTGGTTGAACCCAATACAAAGGTTCATTTCGGCACCGCTCACTCGCATTCGTTCTCTCCCGCAGAGCAGACCCAGCAATACGTGACCGACTACATCGACAAGGGTTATGAAACCGTTGATGTAGAGCAGACTCTCGTCGCCGAACGTGTGGCGGGGCACAACCGCCGCACTGGTCAAAAGGTCCGATTCGGATCCATTGGACTCATCACCGACGTCCCGCGCTCCCTGCGATCGAACATCGACTCTGTAGAAGGTCTGGATCACTTCGATCAGCGTCAGAGAGCCCGAAGCATCAATGATGGGGCAATGCTTTATGAAAACGCGATATTCGATATCGAGACCCAAGGGAGCTTGCGAGCGCGGGCCCCAAGATCTTCACATATATTGCGGAACTGCTTACAGAATGTATTAAGATCCCTCTTAAGCTAAGCCGCTTCTTAAAGTGGGAACAATTGGAAAGCCAAGAAGCATCTCACCTATTTACGCTGCAAAAACCTCAAAATTGACGTTGGGATAAAGAACTTCCAGGTACCCTACAAGTCGATCAATTGTATAGCGCTCGATTTTGTAGTGGAGAATTCGACTCATTTCAGGCTCATCGACGCCAAGCTTATCAGCGAGTTCTTTTTGAGAGATCTTGCTGTTTAAATGAAACTGAACGATCTTACTGCATAGATTGTGTTTAATGCGGTCTACGAGTTGAGCATCGGGTCCCAGCACTGTGCTTCCCTGAACCTTATCCGAGGAAAGGCGATCGCGGATTTCGGAGAGAGTCTTCTCGTCTGGCCATCTTGTATTTGAAGGCTTTGCCTTTGTTTTTTTGCTCTTTGCCATTTTAATTCACCTCCGAAATGCGTTCACAATGCCGACATAAAGTTTTTCGTCCTCAAGAAGCCAAACGAGCCGGTAGTTGGCATCTTCATATTCAAGTGGATCCGCGACGAAATATTGAAATCCGTCTTTCGCCGCCTCGGGCTTGTAAAACTTCCCATCCAGAAGCTTCACCAACTCCAAGATGAGATCGTCGTCGATCGAGCTCGCGTGTTTTGTCTCATAATGAGGATCGATCACGACCTCGATGATTTTACGGCCGTTGATGGTTAGCTGAGTGGGGTAACTTCGCCGTTCGCTCATCTAACATCCACATTATCCTATCTTGTCAAATTTGACAAGTTCATATGTTTAGGATTCAGGCTATCGTAGCCTTTAGGAAAAAAGGGCGGAAGCGAGTGCATCCCACAACTATCCTGACATGTAGGGCTATCTCGCAGCTTTGAAGCCAGGTCGAGAGGAAGCCCGTTATTCGCGTCTAGATTATGGGCTTTGAGGATTTCGCTGTCAGAGATTTGCTGCCAATTGCGTAGGCAACTGAATGCGGCGAGTGCGGCGTAATCGAACTCCGTCAGCCCGAACTCCTTTACTGAAGAAGCGATGTGCTGTGGCCAGTCGGTGATTTCTTCTAAAATTATCTTGGTATTGAGAGAGGGAAATAAATTGCAAACCTATGTCAGCCTCGCGGCAAGCGCTAACTGGTCTGCTGGATCAGACACATCGAGTGACAATCGCAAGGCAGAACTCCATCCATAAATGCAATCAGCTAAATCTTGGATTGGTTCTTATACTCGACTTATCTTTCAGAATCATGATTCTAATTGTGATGTTGATTGTGATGCAGATGATGAAGCAAATTCTGAATGAGCAAGCCGTGGTATTTCAACGCGTCGGCATTTGAACTAAGCCGCCTCGCCCTCGTCTTTCTTTTTTTCCATCTCAATCTCAAAACCGTCCCACGGAAATTCTGGACGCATAATATCCTGCTCGCGCCCTTCACGCTGAGTGCGATTCAATTCTAGAATCCCGAAGCCCGCAAGCTCCTGAGCATCGCGAAACACATTGCTGGAAGCCCGCTCAAGAAGGTGCGCCAGCTCATAGAGCGGCCCATCAAGCCTAACGCCATGTATTTACGACCCAATTTGGGCCCTCGATATGGGGAAGAGCCCAAGAACAAAGGGCCCGCCGAAGCGAGCCCTAACTTACTAATTTCATTGGCTGGGGAACCTGGACGAGTTTAGAACTTGGTGCAGGAGGTTAGCTGCTTAGCCCAAAGCTCAGACTCAGTCATAGAACCAGTCCATTAATCGCAGTGGATCGACATACAACCAAACGTTAAGAGTAATCAGACTGATACCGTAGAGCCATCTCGCCCGCCTAGATGCATTCCCCTTCGCCAGCATTGCCGCAAACGTTCCAAAGGAGATCAGAAGCGTTACCCAAATCGCGTACCAAAACAAAGGCTGAGGACCCAATGAGACCAAGAGAGCTACGGACACCAGAGTAAGCGACCCGGCGATCCCCAAAGCTGAGAGCCTCCGCCACAAACTAGTCAATCCGTACCCAAAGATGAGCCACGGTAGCAGGTAAAGGAAAAGCCACAGAAGCTTGTGATGTGCATCCATGTCCAAATTCTTGGGATCAGGATTTGAGTACCTTGGAAAGTGCCCGACCTCAAACCACGCCCTAGCCACAAACAGAAAAAAGAACGCAAGCCACGCAGCCGGCGCGGCCTGCAAAGAGAGACTCGCGATGCGTCTCGGGTAAGAGTGCGCCACTACGCCTTCTACCCTGATCAAAAATCTCAGCATTGGAATCATAAATTTTCCACCAAGACTTATGCCCCTCTATCGGCTTCCCGTCCTCCCTTTTGTAAGCATCGGCATCTACTGACGGCGGGGACTTGAACATTGGCTTTAACAGGTGAGCAATGGCCGAGCCACTATCAGTCTCTAAAACCCAAATCGATTTTGAAGAAAAGTTTTTAACATGGCCCTTAAGACCTAACAGCTTGCAGATCTTCTTGAGTTCTTGATACAGGGCCATGGTGCTTATCCTCGCTTCAAGCTTTAGGGATTTCAAGACCTGGCAAAACAACAGTCAACTGAACCCAGGACAATAAAAACACCCTGCTTCAAACCGCCTTCTTAAGCTTGCGCTCGATGAACTTGTTCAGACTCTCTCCATCCACATGGGCAGAAATCGCCAGCTCGCGATGAAGCTCTGGATCGATGCGAAGAGGTATTTTTCCAGAGAACTTCTTTGAAGCGATCGGATTCGGAAGTGGTTTGCCTTGCTCATCCAAGGATTGAATATAGGATTGAATCGCCTCTTGAGCATGAGCGGCAGCTTCCTCCAACGTATTGCCATCTGTTACGCAACCAGGAAGTTCTGGAACGCGCGCGACATAGCATCGATCCTCGTCGCTCCAAGAGATATCAACGCGGTACTTGATCGGCTGCTTTTTCGCTTTCATTCATCCTCCGCAAGAAGAGCCTTCCGTGCTTCTTTAATCTGATAGGGCTTCAACTCCACACGTCCGGCAATAATGGTAAGTGACCGCACGCCGTTACTCCAAGTTTGGTGGCTGCCCACCTGACGGAGTGGATACCAACCCAAACGCCCATCAAAGTCAGAAGTTCGCGGCCATCGATTGTCCCGTTCTTCAACTTTGCTAGGAGCTTCTCGGCTTTAGTCACAGAGTGATGATATCACACTGATATCACATGTTCGAGACCCGATTACCAACTAACTACAACTAATTGAATTTATTTATGATTTTTTTGGCTGGGGAACCTGGATTCGAACCAAGATAACCAGAGTCAGAGTCTGGTGTCCTACCATTGGACGATTCCCCAACAAGATGGCCTCTGTTTAGCCTAAACCTAGGTCGTTGTCACCAAGGTCGATCAGACACCCTCGACAGCTGGGAAATACTGCTGTTTTGGACCAATTTCGTGGCCGGCCGGGATAGGCGTACCTAGCTCATCAACCTTAAAAACTCCAGCCGGCAAACGCAGGGATTCACGGAGCCGCTCCATGGTTTCGGGCACGAAGGGGTGCAGCATGATCATGATGTTCTTGAGCACATAAAAGCACGAAAACAAAGCATCGCGCCGAGCCTCTTCGGGAAAGCGATCATCATGAGGCTTGTACTGGGTAAAAAGGCTATTGATCAAGCGAGCATAGTTTTCGATCGCGCCTAAGAGGCTCGCGTAGTCTGCGCGCCCCATGGCTTTGGAGTAGCGACGCACGATCTGCAAGGTCTCTGCGGCTACATCATCGAGCAGACGCCCATCGGGTACCTTGCTCCCATACTTTGAGTGAACGGCTGAGATGGGCTTTTCGAAAGCAGCATTCATCGGTCCAGCCAAAAACTTATTGCGCTCATCAAGGGCGGCGAAATCGAAGTTCGAGCCTTTCTCAGGAAGATTGAGAGTCGCCAAGAAATAGCGGATCTGATCGGGAGCGTAGCCCTTTTCTTCAAGCAGCTGATCGCCGGAGTAGAAGTTACCCTTGGACTTGCTCATCTTCTCGCCATTGACTTGAAGATGAAACACTCCAAAAACATCTGTCTGTTGAAACTCACCTGCGACCGGCATGTGCATCGGGTCTTTTTGCGTGCCGAACCACATCGCACCCTGCATGAGCACATAAAAGAACACATTGTCTTGCCCTAAGAATTGAACCACCGTGGCCTCGGGATCACACCAAAAATCTTTGTACTCATCCAAAGATCGTCCTGAATTTTTCAAAGCCACTTG
>CAZGCK010000033.1:15897-34101 GCA_964524175.1 uncultured Bacteriovoracaceae bacterium
AACGCTCAGGATTGTCGCCGCGCTCCTTTAGAGCAACCTTCGTAAACGAAATAGGCGCAATCAACGAGTCGGGCCACACATAGAGGGTCTTGCCCTTCATTTCAGAGTCGAGCTCCTCAGGAACGGGAATACCCCACGATACATCGCGAGTGATCGACCGATAGGCCCACTCATCGACCCACTCGGTTTTGATTCCAAGCTTGGTCTCGATCTCTTTCTTTCCCTGCTCACACTCAGACACCGAACCAAACTGCAGCGCGATTTTTTTTCCAGGGGCGTACCTGGGTTTGTGCTTGGGGAGCGTAGCTTTCATCTCTTTGTATGCAGGCTCGTGAATTGCCTCGAACCTAAACGATGGGAGCACGGTGCCCAGCACTTCAGCCAGCACGGGTTTGCGCCAAGTATTTTGCTTGCTCTCGATCCACAGACGCAGAGGCTCGGAGACTTTCCACATATCGAGCCAGAGGTGCGCGGTTTCTTTCATCACAGGCACTGCGTCGCTAATGGCGCTCTTAGGATTGCCAAGCTGCGAAGGCTCGTACTGCAAACCACACACATCACACTCGTCGCTATAAGCGGACTCGTTTGTGCACTTAGGATTAGGGCATTTGCCCTTCACGTAGCGATCGGGCAAGAAGCGATTGAGAGTGGGATCGTACCATTGCTGGCTCGTGCGCTTCTTAAGCATCCCGTTGTTGTACAGTTTGCGCAGAAACTCTTGGCTCAGCTCTCTATGAATGGGAAAACACTCGGGCCTCGAGGTTCCTGTATAGACATCGACACCGATCGAGTAGCGAGCGAGCGTGGCTTTTTGCATGACATGAATTTTACCGATAAAATCATGGATCGGAACGCCCGCCTTGAGCGCGGCCACTTCGCTTGTCGATCCGTGATCGTCCGTGCCATTCACAAAAAGTACGTTTTCGCGCCCTATGAGCATGCCCATCCAACGCGTATAGATATCTGCCGGCAACTGGGCGCCGGCGAGGTGACCTAGGTGCAAAGGCCCATTTGCGTAGGGCATCCCTGCGGTGACGACCGCGCGCTCAGGACGTTCGAGAGAACGCAATACAGAGGGAATATCGGTAGGTGGGCCTTTTTGTACAGGTGCCGAAGACATGCGAAGGACTATAGTCTAAATTTGGATCTTCTTCCAATGACCTTTACGGACGTGTGAGCAAGCAATCAGAGCAAACAAGCACTGAGACACCGGGACGGCAACCATGACGCCACTTGTGCCCCACGAAAGCCCTTTGACCAAAAAGTAAGCAAACAGTAACTGAAATATCCAAAGGCAAAGTTAAGACGGTTTTCCCTCAACCGACTGATCCGAGGATGCCAAAACCAAAGCTCACAACTCTGCCACTTTGCGCAATCGTGGCTCGACCACATCCCAAGGCAAAAGTGGCAGCAGATCAAAGAGCCCCGCTCCACTCACCATTCGACCAGTGACCGCCAAGCGCATGGGCTGGGTGAGATCGCCTAACTTCACTTTGTGTTGATCACCCATTTGGCGCAAAAACGAATCGACTTCGGCGTGACCCATTCCTACATCACTGAGTGCGGGAGCACTGCCCCACACTTGGTCGGAACCACTTCGCTCGCGGTGCGATACAGACGCTGCTTTAGCGCTGAGTTGCTCTAAAATGTCTTTGACCGCGGCCTGTGTAGAGGCTTTCAAAGCGGGATCCTTATTCCACTTGAGATCTTTTCCATCGACCTCTACCGCCCCTGGCATGAGCAATGGCACGAACTGGTCTGCCATTTCCTTCATGGTTTTGACTTTGGGCTGCAATAGTGCGGCAAGCTTGATGCCCAACTCGCTACCCGCACGCTCACGAGCGGAAGCACTCAATTGATCACCGTAATCTTCTAAACAAATCGCCACCAACGTCTCTACCTTGGAATTGCGGATATGCGCACCATTGAGCCAAATCAACTTTTCGGGATTAAACACGCCCGACGCCGTCTGCACATGATCGAATCCAAAGAATTGCACCATCTCTTCGATCGTGAAGACTTCTTGATCGCCGTGGCTCCACCCGATACGCGCCAGGAAGTTCAGCAGCGCTCCGGGAAGATACCCGTCCGCACGATAAGCGTTGGCCGACACCACTCCGTTGCGCTTAGAGAGCTTCTTCTTATCTGGTCCAAGGATCATCGGCAGATGCGCGAACAAAGGCAGCTGATAATTCAAGAACCGATACAAGTGCAATTGCTTAGGAGTGTTGTTGATATGGTCGTCACCACGGATGACATGAGTGATGCGACTATGAACGTCGTCCACCACGCAAGACATGTTGTAAGTCGGCGCGCCGTTTGAGCGCACGATCACGAAGTCATCGACTTCCGTATTCTCGAACCGAATCGGCCCACGAATTAAATCGGTAAACTCAGCATGCCCATCGAGCGGGATTTTGGCGCGAATGACATGTGGCGCGCCCGTCGGTCCAGGCTCCTTGCGGTCCCGACAGCGACGGTCGTACATTGGCTTTTTGCCCTCTTTCATGGCCTTTTCGCGCATCTGCTCTACTTCAGCTTCGCTGCACCAACACCTGTAGGCGTGCCCATTATCGATTAGCTCTTGCGCTTTTTGGGCATAAATCTCAAGTCGATCACTTTGATAGATGGGTTCCTCGTCCCAGTTCAGCCCGAGCCACTTCATCGAAGCCATGATGACTTGGGTAAAACGATCTTCTGAACGCTCCAGATCGGTGTCTTCGATCCGAAGCAAAAAAGTGCCCTTAAAGTGGCGGGCATAAAGCCAATTAAACAAAGCCGCACGCACACCACCGATATGGAGAAATCCCGTGGGAGATGGGGCAAACCGAACGCGAACTGAGGATTGTGCCGACATGCCCTGGATTTAACCTTTGTGGCGGGAGCTAGGCAAGCGTCCTATACTGGGTCCTTGCGAAGTTCCAAAAACCGGAACTTAGAGGAGGGTCGCTACGAGCGCCCCGGGGTGCAAGTTCCGGTTCTCGGAACTTGCCGAGAAACCGCTCACCATTGCACCCCTTTGCCCCTACTGAGATGAAGCTTGAGATCCACCCGTCTGCGAAGTCGACTGAAGCGCCTGCTCACTCCGATAGGCCAATAAATAACTCATGATCGCACGACGCTCGCGATCTCCGACTTTTGACACTTCTGCCCCAGCAGGATGCGCAGCCTCGGAGAGCTTGGAGCCATCTACAGGACTTGAATGACAACCTACACAGTTCTGCAAATACAGACGCTCCCCACGCACTGAGACCGGATCTCTGCGACTCTTCAAAAACCAAGTCGAAAACCGTTCCTGATAGCTAGAAAGCTCAATCTGCGACAATTGAGGCACAAACAGAGAACTGATGTGCAGACTCTCCTGGTTAATCTTGGGTTTAGACGTCCAAGGCATCACGACGGAAGCCTTGCCAGATTGAAGAGCGACCAAAACCGGGTACTTCGTCACTACCGACCTGGGTAATAGCGTCTTTTGGCCTAATGCATTATACAGAACAAGAAGGTCCACCTGTGCCCGGCGATCGTTAGGGAGAGACTCCATCGCCTGATCGAGCAGAGTTGAAAGAAGCACTCCTTTGTACCTTTGAATCTTGCCCGTCACGGGGTCTTTCTCGTTGGAGGTCGTAGACTTGAGTTGGGCAAGGTCTGAAATTTGCCAAGACTTGAGCTCCTGAGTGAGTTTTGAGGCGCTCCAAACAATCCCGAGGCGAGACCCTGTAGCGGATTGCTCAGCCCCCACCGTCCCCGAGAGGGGCATAAGTAGCAGCAAAAGGCTGCCTAAATAGCGAAATAGCATACCGTAATTGGAGCAGCGCAGGAGGGTCCTGTCAAGAGTTAGACAACCCTACCCTCCTTAATATTCGACTCATATCGGGGCTTGGAATTCGACGGAATCCTGTGTTAATAGCCACACCTGGATCCTAGGTCACACACTTACTTGAGTGGGCCAAAAGCCCGCTCTTTTTTTTGTCCGATATCCTTCTGGCAAAGAAACGAAAGCGCTAACTACACGAATGAGCGAAAACATCCAAGCCAGACTCATTGAAATCCTGACACCCCTGGTGTCACCAATGGGTTATGAGATCGTGTACTTGGAAGTTCAGCTCAATCGTCAGAAAGTGCTGAGGCTTTTCATAGATCATCAAGGTGAAACCACCGGCATCGGAATCGATGACTGCGTGAAAGTCACCAAGGCGCTCGATGAGCCTCTCGAAGGACTTAAAGAGGTGGACGCTGCCTTTGGTGGAAACCCGTACGAACTCGAGGTTTCCTCTCCGGGCATCGATCGTCCGCTCCGGACCGAAAAGGATTTTATCCGGTTTGCCGGTAAGGAAGTCCGGATCCACGTTTTCAGGCCGCTGACTTCGAGCGAGCTCGGAAACGAAGATTACCAGTCGCGTAATCCCAAGCAAAAGAACTTCTTGGGAACTTTGCGTGGACTGGACAATGGCAAAGTCCTGATTGCCGTCAATCTGACGGGCGGCCACGACAAAGCCGGAGTGAAGAAAAAAAGCAAATCGAAGCAGACAAACAGCGTGGAAGAAGGACCCCTGGCAGCCGCGAAAGCGAACTGGGTGACCATCCCTCTTCCCCTCATATCGAAAGCCAATCTCGAACCTGATTTCGAGGGGCTGGACCAATAGAAAGCGAGTAGACCATGAACGCATCAGAACTCAGCCGAGTCATCGAAGCCGTAGGTAAGGACAGAGGCATTAAGCGCGAGATTATTATCAGTGCGCTCGAGCAGGCCGTCCTCATGGCCGCCCAGAAAAAGTATGGAACCACCGCCGTACTAGAGGCCCACTACAACAACGACACCGGCGAAATCGATCTGTTCATGTTCAAAAAAGTCGTTGAGAGCGAACCCGAAATGCTCGATGACGCCGAAGAAATTGAGATCTCCGAAGCTCGCAAGCTCGACCCGGAAGCGGTCGTTGGTGATGAGCTCGGAATTAAAGTCGAAGGCGCCGATTTCGGCCGCATCGACGCGCAAACCGCAAAGCAGGTCATCTTTCAAAAGGTGCGCGATGCTGAACGCGAAATCATTTACAACGAATATGTACATCGAAAGGGTGAGATCATCACCGGTATTGCTCGTCGTATCGAACGGGGCAACCTGGTCATTGACTTAGGTAAAACCGACGCGCTTTTGCCTCGCAGCGAAATCATTCCAGGCGAGCAATTCAAGCCAGGTGACCGCGTGCAAGCCTACCTCTCTGAAGTGGCGCTCAGCACCCGCGGACCTCAGCTTTATCTAACCCGCACTTCTCCAAAGTACCTCATGAAGCTCTTCGAAGTAGAAGTGCCAGAAATTCGCGAAGCGATTGTAGAGATCAAGCTCTGCGCTCGTGAACCAGGCGCTCGCTCCAAGATCGCGGTTGTTTCTAAGGATCGTGACGTGGATCCGGTCGGCGCCTGCGTCGGCATGAAAGGCATCCGCGTCCAAAACGTGATCCAAGAGCTCAAGGGCGAAAAGATCGACATCATCCCATGGTCAGATAACCCAGTGATGTTTGTTCGATCGGCTTTAGCGCCAGCGGAAATCTCATCGGTTCGTGTCGATGAACGTAACAAGACGATGGAAATCATGGTTGAGGACGATCAGCTTTCGTTGGCGATCGGCCGCAAGGGCCAGAATGTTCGCCTAGCTGCTCAGCTGACAGGATGGCGTTTGGACATCATCTCCAAGTCGAAGCTTCAAAAACGCACATCTGAAGCGGTATTTAGCCTGCAGCACATTGACGGCGTCAACGAGACGCTTGCACACGCTGTCTATCAAGCAGGTTACCTCAACATCCGCCAGGTAGCAGATGCAACGCTTGAGAATCTCATGAAGATTCCTGGCTTTGAAACTGAAGAAGCTGCGCAAAAACTCAAGACTGGCGCAGCAGGCGTCGTTGAGAAAGCTGGCGATGTGCTAGCTGGCGCCCCCAGCGCTCCTGGTGCAGACAAGACGGGCACTTTCACCGCCTCACCGACTGTGGCCCGAGATGCCAAGTCGATGGCAGAAGAGCGCCTACGCCAAATGATGAAACAAGCGGGACAGAATGAGAAATCCCCCACCCGCATCGGAGACGACGGCTAGCAAATCAATCGGTGGATGAAGGTTCGAGATACTCATTGGATTTGCTGACTGTAGGGAGAGATAGAAGAATGGTTGAGCAGGAAAATATGAAAGTTTACGATCTGGCTAAGGAGTTGGGGCTACCACCCCTCGAGTTGGTGGATAAACTCAAAAGCCTGAACATCAAGGTAAAGAGTCACATGAGTGACCTTCAAGCGGAAGAGGTCGTCAAAGCTCGGTCTGAACTGGGTGAGAAAAAGCCCGTGGCTGCAGCCAAGAAGACCATCGCGCGCACCCGTAAGAAGGTCGAACCAGCGGCAGAGACGCCAGAAGCAAAAGCTCCTGCAAAACCAGCGGCTACGATCATGAAAGCAGCTGCCGCAAAGTCCACTCCTGCAGCCGCCCCTAAAGCAACGACTCCGGTCGCGACTGCCGCCAAGGAGGCTGCAGCAAACGAAGCCAAGTCTGTGTCTCCGATTATTCGCCGCCGACTCAAAGCAGACGGTGAGATGGAAACGCTAAGCCCTCCTCTTCCAGGATCGAGGAATGCAGTTACTCAAGAAGAGCAAGAAGGCTACTCAGAAGAACTGGGCTCTCAGGAAGGAATGGAATACGCGCCTTCTGAAAGCACTGCCGAATCTACAGAAGACCAAGCCAGCGAAGAAGTCACTGACACCCATGAGCAGAGTGCGGCCGCTCCGCAGACAACTTCAGCTTCAGCCCCAACCCCGAACGAGGAGACAACAGCAGCGGTTACCGTTGAGTCTCCGGCTCCGGCGACTACTGGTCCGATCACGCCCAGAACAAGAGCGCCTATTGTTCTTCCGCCTCGCCCTGTGGCTCCGCGCCGCAGCATCTTGAGCGTCGTTGAACTCACTGCGCCTCCACCTCGTCCGATGGTGAAGCCTGCAGCTCCAGCCGTGACTCCTCTAAATCGGGGTGCGACTACGACAACGACTGTTAAGCCGGGCGTAGACGGCTTCCGCATCATCAAGATGACCAAGGAAAACTTGGACCAGATGGCTGAAGAAGAAGCAGCCAAGAAGCGCGGCGGCGGAGGTCGCGAGGCCGAGATCAAGCCAGAGGATGTTCGTTTTGCTGACTACCGCAAAAAGGAAATGGTCTTTCTACCGAAGAGAAAGAAGCTTCCAGTGGGCAAACAACTGAAGAAGACGGAAATCACAGTAGCGAAAGCTCAGAAACGCGTCGTCGAAATGCACGACACCATCGCAGTCCAAGACCTGGCCAATCAGCTGAGCGTCAAGGCAGTCGATGTCGTTCGCAAGCTTATGAAGATGGGTGTGATGGCATCTGTGAACCAGGCCGTCGACTTCGATACGGCAACTCTGATTTCGGGTGAGTATCAGTACGAAGTCCGCAACATCGCGTTCAAGGAAGAAACCGTCATGGATACTTCAGAGGACACGACTGAAAATCTCACGGCGCGGCCACCAGTGGTGACCATCATGGGTCACGTCGACCACGGCAAGACAACTCTGCTCGACTCGATCCGCGAAGCCAACGTGGCAAGCGGCGAAGCCGGCGGGATCACTCAGCATATCGGCGCCTATACGGTGAAGAAGGGCGACAAGCTCATCACCTTCATCGATACTCCAGGCCACGAAGCATTCTCGGTCATGAGAGCGCGTGGCGCGAACGTCACTGACATCGTCATTCTGGTCGTATCGGCCGATGACGGTGTGATGCCGCAAACTCGCGAGGCAATTAGCCACGCTCAGGCTGCTCAAGTCCCGATCATCGTTGCGGTCAACAAGATCGATAAGCCAGGCGCAAATCCCGAGAAGATCAAACAAGGTCTCTCGGAACTCAACCTTCTTGCTGAAGACTGGGGCGGCGACACTATGTTTGTCCAAGTCTCGGCGCTTAAGAAAACCAACCTCGACAAGCTGCTCGAAGCGATCTTGCTCCAAGCCGAAGTTCTCGACCTCAAGGGCAACGCACAGGCACGCGCAAGCGGCACCGTGCTCGAAGCTCGGCTCGAAAAGGGCCGAGGCCCTATGGTGAGCGTACTCGTGAGTCGTGGAACTCTGAACGTGGGCGACCCGATCGTATCGGGCCAATTCCCCGGCAAGGTCAAGGCGCTGACCGACGACAAAGGTCGCTCCGTCAATCATGTCGGTCCCGGCATGGCCGTTGAGATCTTGGGCTTCGAAGGCGTGCCAAACGCCGGAGAGACGTTTGCATCTCTTGAAACCGAAGCAGATGCTCGCACTGTTGCAGAAACCCGCGTGGACCACAAACGCGCGCAAGTCAGCGGCGTAGCAGCTAAGACTTCGCTCGAAGACCTCTTCTCCAAAGTCCAAGAAGGCTCGGTGAAGGAGCTCAACATCGTTCTCAAAGCTGACGTGTATGGGTCGGTTGAAGCGATCAAAGAAAGCCTAATCAAGGCCTCGACCCCCAAGGTCAAGGTCAAGGTGCTCTACGCAGCGCCAGGCGGGATTACCGAGAGCGATGTCCTTCTGGCTACGGCCTCAGGAGCGATCATCATCGGCTTCAACGTGCGCCCTGAAACCAAGGCTCGGCAAGTCGCTGAAGCTGAGCATGTTGAGATCAAATGCTACTCGATCATCTATGAGCTTCTCGATGACGTGAAGGGCGCCATGACTGGCCTTCTCGACAAGAAGAAGGTCGAGAAGTTCTTGGGTCGCGCAGAAGTCCGACAGACGTTCAACGTCCCGAAGATCGGAACGATCGCTGGTACATCGGTTATCGATGGCAAGATCATTCGCGGCGCCAACGTGCGGTTGCTGCGTGATTCTCGCATCATCTTTGACGGCAAGATGGCTTCGCTCCGTCGCTTCAAAGACGATGCTAAGGAAGTCGCCAGCGGCTTCGAGTGCGGTATCGGACTCGAGAATTACAACGACCTCAAACCAGGCGATATCATCGAGGCTTACCAAATCGAGATGATCACGCCGGAGCTGAATAGCTGAGTTAGCTGGGAGCAGTAGTATGCAGGAAACTCGTCGGCAGCGGCTTCAATCCGCGATTCAGCAGGAGCTGTCTCAATTTGTCTCGCGCGAAGTGAAGGACCCTCGCATCCCTAGCGTGACATTCACGGAAGTGCAGGTCACCCAGGATGGGAGCCATGCCGTCGTGTTCGTCGCTATCTTGGGCGCAGGCCTAGGAGGCCCTGATGGCGCTCCGCCTCTTTCTGAAGAAGGCAGCCGGCTACGAATGAAGGACTGCCTAGACGGGCTTCAAGCTGCTTCGGGGTTCATTCGCCGCCACATGGGGCGAGTCCTGAACGTCCGCCACATCCCGACTCTCGCTTTTCGCGAGGACCGAGGGTTTGAGAACGCCGGGCGAGTGCATGATCTTCTTTTGAAGCTAGAAAAAGAAGACAAGCGGTCGGACGATGGCACTTGATGGCGCTCTCCTCATCAATAAGCATCCGGGCGTGAGCTCCTTCGGCGTGATCGAAGAGCTACAAAGGATGCTATTGAAGATGCCCGCGTCACAGGGCCTGCCTACCGGTATTCGCAAGCGCGATTTGCCCAAGCTAGGACATGGAGGCACGCTCGATCCTTTTGCAACAGGCTTGCTTGCCGTTTGTTGTGGTCGGGGCGTGAAGCTCGCCCGTTACTTTTTAGGTTCTCGCAAGGTTTACGAAGGCGTGATCCGATTTGGCGAGATGACTGTGCCGGGCGACCCCACAGCCGAAATCAGCGCACGATCAGAACGGCTGCCTTCATCGCTAGAAGAGATTCAAAAAGCGGCTTTTGACTTTACTGTAGCGCCCTACTCACAGACTCCACCCATGCATTCCGCAAAAAAGAAAGACGGCAAGGCCTTGTATGAGCTAGCTCGCCAAGGGATTGAAGTCGAGCGTGAGGCAAAGGTTCTAACCCTCTACTCGTTTGAGATTTTGAGTTACGAGAAGGGCGTGAGCGAATCAGGTCACCCTGTTGGGCGCGCTCGATTTAGAGTGGAGTGCAGCCCAGGCACCTATGTCCGGACGCTTGCGCAGGATCTAGCAGGAAGATTAGGCACCGTGGCGCTGCTCGACTCATTGAATCGCTTGGCATCTGGCGCGCACGAACTGAGGCCGGCGTTGTCGACTGCCGAAGTCGGGCACGCGATGGAGCAAGGCAAGCGTTGGGATGAACTCTCGGCCTGGGTGCCCTTTGATCGCTTGCTCGATGGATATGAGCGAGCAGAAGCTTCAGCGGATGAGGCGACAGCGCTCATGCAGGGAAAACAGGGCGTTTTACCTGGGATTTTGGCTCGCGCTGGGACGATCGCTGGACCAACGACTTCTTCGCGAATCGCGATTTACCAAGCTCGACGTCTAGTCGCAGTAGCGGCACATGAAGGCGGGCAATGGGGGCTCGAGCGGGTTTTTGTTCCGGAGGAAAGCGGGACCTAGCAACAGCGCATGTTGCGTTGAAGATCGATCTTCCGCTATCTTAGCTTCTCAATGAAGCAAGAGAACCTCTACCTCTCCGGCACCTTGGCAATGATTCCTATCATGACGGGAGTAATTCCATTTGGCCTAGTCATGGGGGCGGTCTGTGCCGACGCCAATCTAAGTTTTTTTAACTCAGTAACTATGAACGTTCTGGTCTTCGCCGGTGCCTCCCAGCTTGCCGCAGTTGATCTTATGACCAAGAACGCTGCCAGTAGCGTCGTCGTCCTCACAGGACTCGTCATCAATCTTCGTTTCCTCCTCTACAGTGCCGCCATCTCACCTGTCGTGCAAAAATCCTCATTTTGGATCAAACTATTTTGCGCCCATAGCTTGACGGACCAAAGCTACGCGATGATGTCGTCTCACCAGCATAAACTCAAATCCAACGCAGAGGCGGTCAAATTCTATCTGGGCTCTTGCTTTTGCATGCTCTTGACCTGGCACCTTTCAATGATCGTGGGATACATTTTTGGAAACTTGTCACCCTCTTCTTGGTCATTGGATTCCGCTGTGCCCCTGAGTTTTGCGGCCCTCGTCATCCCCACTCTCAAGAATAGAACTTACCTAGTCGTTGCGACATTCTCAGCTCTGATATCCCTCCCACTTAGCAATGTACCCTATCGAGCTGGCCTGATCGTCACAGCTGGTCTCGCCATGAGCCTGGCTTGGCTAATGACCCGAAAGAGGGCCCAAGCGTGATCGAGAACTCTTACTTTTGGAACAACATCCTGTTGCTTGCAGCTGGAACTTTCGCGATCCGTGGGTCCATTATAGCAATCTCTTCGCGTGTGCCGATCTCAGCCCGCACCAAAGAACTGTTTTCGTACATTCCGGCCGCCATCCTGCCTGCCTTCGTCGCACCTTCAACCTTTCTCCACAAAGGACAGGTTGAGTGGATGATGGGCAAGGAGCGCACTGTCGCTTTGATCTTAGCCGTGGTCGTGTGCTTTTTTTCTCGCAGTACTTTGGCGACAGTCGCATCTGGACTGATCGCACTTTTTGCGATGGGATATTTACTGAGGTAGGAGTCTAACTGGAAATCGGTACAAGTCGGAAACGCCCGGGGAGCGGAGTGACTCAGTTCTATTCTCAAGTAGGTCGCGTGAAATTTTTTTTCCCTAACCCGTGAGTCATAGACTCACAAGTAAAGCGCATGAGAATACAATCAGGAATGCGAATCATAAAAGTAGAGGTCAACCTCCCCGAGGCAGTCCAGGCGATCGAAGAGTTTAGGCAAGGTCGAGCGCGCGCATTGGAGTGTAAGAGGTCCATCCTGGCTGGCCAGGCGCTAAATTCATCAAATCTGCACTTTAGGGGAGTGTTCGCTATCGGCCATCCTCAGTTGGAAGCGATCATGGAACTGATTCAATTCGCACTTTCTGAAGTGAATTCGACTGTTCGAGGCGCTCAAAATGAGGAGACCTCAATTTTCCTAAATGTCGATGCCTACGCAGTTTTATAGGTACTAGATTTTGCCGATCACTGCTGAGTTCGTATCATCCTGCTTTTTAAGAACACTGCTCGCGAGCGTTTCACTCTGGTTGTATTGGTTCAATAAATCTTGAATTTCAAAGTTCCCCAAGGAGTCTCCGCACGTTTTCTCGTCTTTGTGTGCCTCCTCGAGTCGACGCCGAATATTGTCAATCGCGGATTGATTGGCGCTCTGTGCACTCTGAGAGGATGCGATGCCGGCAGCTACTCCAATTGCGTCGGTTAGGTATTCGAGGCCCTTTGCGTCGAGGCCTGCGTGAAGGGCGTCAGAGTCCTTTTGAGAAAGGTTCGCCACAAAGTTGAGCAATGCCGGTCCTTGGGGATCGGATCCAAAGTTTCCGTCATAAAGATCGCCGTTTGAAGAGACTGACAGTATCATCTCAGCAGTTGCATTTAAGCTTGCTTCAGCCTGAGTAAGAACTTGGTCCAGTCCTGTGGCTTCGATTCTAGATTCGATCTGCGCTCGGTTGTCGTGGATAGAAGCCGTCAACAAGGATGAGGCAACAAACGATGCTACTTGGTCGTGGGCCAAATGCCGACCACGAGCACGGACAACTTCTTTGAGCGCTTCTTCAACTTTCTTTGAAAGTTCTGGCCAAGACTTGACGGCATCTGCACAAGGATTTCGGGTGCCGATCTGGGTGATGAAGGGTTGCGCCGCCTGGGAAATTATTGCGTTCAGCGAAGCATGTGCAGCTTTGTAGTCGTCGTATAATGGCGCAGTGGCTGCTTTGATTAGTTGGCGAGATTCGTTCCAGCTTTTGGGTTCTTCAAATCCGGGCTGAGTGGGGCAGCCGGTAGCTCCGATCAGTGTAAGGAGTAGTGCCGGTAGGTAAAGTGATCTGTAGTTCGAAAGCATGTGCCGCTCCATCTGTATAGTTGAGGTCTCAACGCTTTAGCACAGCCGACTTATGCAGTAATTATTAAATTATAATTATTCAATTATATAACGGACACACGCCCCCCAAGAACACGTACCCACCGCACCTTCAATCAAGTTGAAGACCCGATAGGGTTTTTTGCGGAAAACGAGCCGGAAAGCGAGATGTAGCAACAGACCCTTTTTGCCATTGAAACGGCAATCTCACCCGTGCTATTGACGCAGTGCAGTAAAGCGAGAATAGTAATCCATTGGAGATATTGCGCATGCGGAAATCATTACGGAAAAAGCAGTCACTTATAAATGTCGCATTAGCAAGTACGCTTTTACTACAGGCGATTTCATTGTCTGGTTGCTTCGAAGAAGAAGGAGAAGCACCGGCCGCAGGTGATTGCGATGTCCTCAAAGTACCCGCTGGCGGGTGCATCGACCTCTACGGGCCGGATGCCCTTTGTGGCTCAAATCTGGGCTTTAATTGGATCACATCGAATGCGGTGGACATAGGATTTTTGGACGACACTTTAGCTCGCGAAGACAAATTATTTTTTGAGGGTTCACCCAGAACAAATGATGTAAGGCTTTGCGCAGAATCCGGCGCACCCACAACAAATCCGGCTCTACCTCTCAGCCAGGACGTAACAATAAATTATGCGCTCGAATCTTCTGCCGTTACCCGAACTATAAGGGTTCTTATTGAAGGGGCTGAGTTGTCGGTTTCAGCTTCTGCAGATCGGACTCAGATTGAAGAGGGTGAATCTGTAACACTTACAGCGGCGGTCAACCCGTCTTCCGGTAACCTCGTTTATTCCTGGACCCCTGCCGACAGTGTTTCATCTCCAAATTTGGCGGTATCGGTTGCATCTCCAAGACGCTCCACTCGTTACGAGGTAACGGTTCGTGATTTAGCAACCGGTAAAACTGCTACGGCAACAACAGCAGAGATTATCGTGGTACCAGCAACAACGACCTCTCCTGACGACCCTATTGCGCAGTTCACTGGGTATTGCATTGATCAATCTCCTCAGGGAAAGTACCTAGTACTGGATGGAGGCGCGAGCACTCCTTTAGATGATTTAGAGTTTCATTGGGATATTCATTTCAACGATTCAAACAGAGTCCTTTTTCCAACGGCCTTTGGACTTTCAGCAGAATACAAAAGAGTGAGTTTTCCGATTCCATCAGGCGGCCCTTTTCCAGACATGAGTGTTACACTGACAGTTCGAAAGAAGAATAATCACTCTAAAACGGACTCACTTACTCTAGACAGCACGTTCAATGACACACAAAGACTAGAGAACTGTGAAGGCTTTTAGCTAGGCCACCTCCGAGTGAAGATTGATAGCGCAACTTCACAGGATGACATGCAATGAGAAACTGGACGAACGTAAGCGGGCTATTCGCCCCAGGCCCTCAGCCCTCCTTTTTTGTGACAGGATAGAGGGCTTTCTGGACTGAGCAGGAGCGCCGTCAGGCACTCGTAGTCCTCTGCGCTCTTTCACAAAGTAATTCAGGCCAATTCCTATGGGGCTGGATTTTAGTACCTAGGGTTCCATCGACTCCGCCCACTGCTTGATAGACTCAAGCGAGGGTTTGATTTCTCAATCTCGATCGCATCTCGTTCGTTTGGTGTGAGGCCCCTCTTTTTGTAGTCCACTTCTTTTTTAAAAAGCCACCTGATCGATGCTGTTAAGCGTAGAACGCCTCGCTTCCAGTCGTTGCGCCTGCAATACTCAGTACTCGTGCCCATGAAGTCTTGGGCAGCCAGCGCGTGCTCTCTTCAAGTTATTTCGCTCTCAACTGCTTCAACTGCTCTCGCATCATTCATCGGACACCTCTTCTGAGAGGACGATTATAGTACACAACTTTTGGCGGCAAAGCGATGGGCCGGATAGCCCGCTCACTTTCTGCTCATGAAGGATCTCCGAAGCTATCTTTCTGCGGTTTTGTGAGCCGAGTCCAGAGGGAGCTGGATCAGCTAGCCCCCTCGGTCCTATACCGCACTAACTTTTTAGTTAAACACAGGATATCCTGTCGCAGATGAGAGAGCATCCAGTCCCAGCATGGATAACGGTAAGCAAGCAGGGTGTGACCGCTAGGCTCCATATTCAGCCCAAGGCCGCGCGCACTGAGATCTCCGGAGAGTATGGAGATGGTAGTGCCATTCGATTAAAAATTCGAGTCGCAGCACCTCCGGTTGACGGAGCTGCAAACGAAGAGCTCATCCGCTTCTTGAAGAAATTGACCGGGCTACCCTCTTCACAAATTCATATCATCCGAGGTGAATCATCGAAAGCCAAAGACATCCTTTTTGAAAGAGCATCAGTAGATGAAATTGTTTTAAAAATGATAAAACTATCGTGAGGAATGAGATCCAATCAGGAGATCACAGTCCCTGAGCGGGGTGATTAGATAGGGGCAAATGAATCGTGAACTGAGCTCCCTGACCGGCATCACTCAATACTTCGATAGTACCGCTATGCTTTTGGATTATTCCTAGCGAGATGGATAGCCCCAGACCTGTGCCTTGGCCGACAGGCTTAGTTGTAAAGAATGGTGTAAAAATGTTTTTTAGATCCTCAGGCTTAATCCCTGGCCCAGAATCTCTCAGGTCGATTCGTATCTGACTATTCTGAACTCGAGTTGTAATCCAAATCGTGCCGACCCCCTTCATCGCCTGTACTGAATTTAGAATCAGATTAGTAAAAACCTGGATCAACTGTCCTGGAAAGCAAGGAATCGGTGGCAAGGGCCCTAAGTCAGAGACAACCTCACATCCATGTTTGAGTTCGTTAGAAAGAAGCTTTAGAGCAGTTAGAATGCATTCATTGATCTCCGTCGTTTTGAGCTCATCCTCATCTAGTCTAGAAAAGTGCCTCAGTCCTTGTACGATATCTTTGATCCGGATCCCGCCATCCAAGATCTCCTCGACCATGGTCAACCCCTCCTGAAGCGAGGATCGATCCACGCCCTGACTCTCAGAAGCGGCCTCCCACTCTTTGAGGCTATCCCTTAGAGTTTCTGCATTTGAAATCACGTAGCTCAAAGGATTGTTAATTTCGTGGGCGATGCCCGCGGCGATCACCCCCAAAGAGGCCATCTTCTCTGAATGGACTAATTGAGCTTGCGTGTGCTTGAGCTGTTCGTAACTCTTCATGAGTTCTTGCTGGAGCTTGAGTTCATCCCCTTGTAACAAGATTTCTTTCTCTAACCCGATTTTCTGCCGCACCAACTTTCTGCGACTCAAGAGCAAAAAGCCAATCAATCCGACTATGAAAAGAAGCTGCAAAAAGAGAACTTGAAGGAATTTGATTGTCGAAAGTTCCTTCCAAAAAATGGAACTCTTGACCTGAAGAGAAACACTCCATCGTGCGTCTCCCATTGCATCAAGCTTAAAATCAGCTTTTTCGGATATCGCTCCCGGTAAAAAATCTAATAGGCTATCTTGAGAAGCTACCGCCTCATTCTCAACCTTGTATCCATATGCGCTATTTTCTATTACAAACTGCCCTCGCTCGAGCGGGGGCAATAGCTCCTGAAGCTTCCGACTCAATAGGATTCCACTCACAATCCCGGAAAACATGAAGTCCTCTCCATAGAAGGGAACAGACAGAACCAACCCGGATCGGTCCTTGTCGTTGGGATGATGTGGGTCAAAGCGCGAATTGTCACAGGTAATCACTTCGGGCCCCGTCCTAGACGGAACTTCCAGAAGATGGGTGTTTTTGTCGGACGGAAAATGGACTTGAAACCAAAGGATTTGGCTTCTCATCAGCCGATACTCGAAAATCTCGATTTCTGGCACTTCTTGGGGATGAGCGCGCACAGAGCTCCCAACTTTTCCAACGATGAGATCGTCAAAGGTAGCTAACGGCTCATAGGGTCTGCCCGTCCTAGGATCTATCCGATCCGGGTCGAAGTCTTTGGTTAGAATATAAAGCTTTGAAACCCCAGTATTCGAAGTCAAGCTATTGTAGATCTCTTGGATTGACTCCGTCGACTGGGGGTCGATGCCTCGGCTTTTGGAACTCAGAGCCCTTACACCGGGAAGTCGGCTAATCGTCTTCAATTCCGTGATCAAAAAATGGAGCATTCTATGGATTCGATCTTTGACATCATATAGGTCAGAAACTTGAGCCGCTCTATAATGATACATTTCAGAACGAATCGAGAACGCGAGATAGGCCAAAAGAGTCAAGCTGATCAGAAGCCAGGCGACTCCCCAAGTGACACGTCTGTGACTCACACTTTTCCCACTTTGGGTTTTCTATAGACAAACACTTCGTTGACCACAGGAGTTTCCAGATGCTTAGCCCAAAGCTTGTCGAGAATCTCACGCGTTATAGTAAAATCTGCGCCGAGCACTAGTCGTCCGTCCTTAAAATGGATTGCTCTGGAGAGCACCATGTCTGTTTTTAGGTCATACAAGCCGATCTCAATTTCAAACCCTACTCCATCGAGCTGCCCCGATTGCTCCAAATGTTTAAGCAACGCTTGAACGACTTGAGGAGAAAACTCTCCCGTACATCTTTCCTCAAGAAGCCGCATAACTTTAGCTGGGGTTGAGAATTCTCCGCTTTTTTCAGAGTAGAGGAGTTTATCATAGGCATCGGCAACGGACAGGATCATCGAACCTTTATGAGCGCTGCCCTTCTGATCAAACCTGTCATGATGATGCAAGATGATCCGCGACACGTTGTCTAAGCTAGGAACCATTCGCGCGATCTCCGCTCCCCGGACTGGATGCTGGGCAAGATCTTCGCTGCGAAGTCCAATTTTTCCAATGTCGTGTAGGAATCCGGCTATCTGAACATCCAAGCTTTCGCTTCGGTCAAACCCCAAATGTTTGGCTACCTCGCCCGCTAATCGAGCAACACGTTTGGCGTGACCACTCGGAAGCGAACCACTCGCTTCTGCGATACCGCCCATCACTTTCACGCACTCAAGAAAGCTTAACTCAAGCCGCTTATTGAGAGCCGATACCTCTGCAGTCCTTTTTTTAACACGCTCCTCAAGCTCGCTATTGATAGCGATCAGTTCGAGGTTCTGTTTTGCAGTGAGACTTTGTAGTCTTTCATTTTCTAAAATCAACGCATACTGCCGCTCAGCCTGTCGAATGGCGCCCTTGAGCTCTTCGTCATTCCAAGGCTTTGTCAGAAATCTAAAAATATTGCCGCTATTCACGGCATTTATCGCCGAATGAAGCCGGGCTCATGCAGGCGATTCTGTTGGGCGACCGCTCGTACATCCCCAAACACATCGAGGAAATTTACGCGTCCATCGGCGTGCCGCTGCGCGTGGTGGTGATTTGGCGGAATTCACGCCACGTGCCCGTTTCCG
>CAZGCK010000034.1:0-8919 GCA_964524175.1 uncultured Bacteriovoracaceae bacterium
AATACAAAAGAGTCAAATTCGACAACTTACAGCCGATATGTTTGAACTGACCTCAATGAACGAACTCGGTCAAAAAACAGTCATTTCGACAGCTGGATGTAGCTATGCCGTTTGGACCCAAGGAACCGGGCATCCAGTTGTTCTACTTCACGGCTGGCCTGTGACCTCTTTGCATTGGCGGAAGGTCGTGCCTTTCTTGGTTGCCGAGAAATATAAAACGATCTGCATTGACCTTAGAGCACTGGGTGAGAGCGAAGCAAAGGATGGAAACTTTGAAAAAGAAGTCTTAGGTCGAGAGATACTCCAAGTCGTTCAAAAGATTATAGGCGAGGGTCGAAAGTTTTCTATTGTTGGGCATGACTGGGGTGGCTCCGTAGCAATTGCCCTCGCTAAAATCGCATCTCATGTCACTTGCATCGCCGTGGAAGAAGAAATCCCGCCCGGAGTGACGGCAACTATCCTTGAACCAGGGGCATCCCGATATCCCAATTGGCATGGGGGGCTTCACCGTCAAAAACCTCTCGCAGAAAAACTGATTTCTGGGCAACAACAGACTTACTTTGAATTTTTTATTCAACTAAGGCGAGATCCGAAATCACTGTCAGACGAAGATCGCAATGCATTCTTAAACGCATACAGCGAGCCATCAAGGCTACCGTTGTTCCTTGAATATTATCGAGTTCACCAGGAAGACTCGCTTTTTTTTAGGTCCATTTTCGAAAAAAAGCTTGCGACGCCAGTTCTTGCACTCGGCGGAAAGTTTGGAATGGGCCTAGCTGTAAGCAAGGCCCTTGATCACCTGTTTATTGCCTCGCGACATTACATTTTTGAGAAGAGTGGGCACTATCCGGCGCAAGAAGAACCCGAAAAATATGCAGAAAAGTTGATCTCTTTCTTGAGCGAGTTTAGTGACTCCTAAACACCCAGCGGAACGGCAATATCGGGAGTGACTCTGCTTGCCGCAAAGTCACAACGAACAAAATCTAGATTGGCTTCAATCCCAAAACTGGGGCGACCTGTCCTCTTAGGCAAATCATAGCCATAGGCAACTCATAGGGAGGCGAAAGATGCGTAGGCGTCATCCCCCACTTGGAGGCGGGACAGTGCCGACCGATCAAATACAGCGGAAGGACTTTAACCCACGTGAAGCGGTGGCAGCCTCAAATCACCGGGCAGCGATGAAGTGTCAATGACAACTGGAGGACCTGAATCCATAGGAAACAGCTCCTGCGCATCGGCTTCTACTTCCGTCAACAGCTCTAAAGTAAGTTGCTAGCCAACTCAGACAACTTCGAACGCTCACCCTTCGAGAAGGTAATGTGCGCCGAAATTGGCTCGTCTTTGAATCGATCCACCAAGTAAACAAGCCCATTGTTGGCTGAGTCCACGTAGGGATTATCGATCTGAAAGCTATCACCCGTCAGCACGATTTTGGTATTGTCGCCAGCGCGCGTGACGATCGTCTTGATCTCATGCGGAGTGAGATTCTGCGATTCATCGACAATCAGATACTGCTGCGGGATGGAGCGACCTCGAATATAGGTTAACGGCTCAATCTGGAGCAGCCCCTGATTCATCAACTCCTGACAGCCCTTGCCAGCCCCGCGCCGCCCTTTCGAGCCTGTGGTTCCAAACAAGAAATCGATGTTGTCGTAGATCGGCTGCATCCAAGGATTGAGCTTCTCTTCGATATCTCCGGGCAAAAATCCGATATCCTTGCCGAGCGGAAACACGGGGCGGGAAACGAGCAAGCGATGGTACACGCCTTCGTCCACGGTCTTTGCGAGACCTGCTGCGATCGCAAGCAAGGTCTTGCCGGTACCGGCTTTTCCAACCAAGCTCACGAGCTTGATGTCGTCATTGAGAAGCGCATCGATCGCAAAGGCTTGCTCGGAGTTCTTTGGAAAAATCCCCCAAAGCCCTTCGACAGGTTTGAATATCGGGACGATGCAATCAAGCTCCTTGGAGTAGCGACCCATGGCCGTGTGGTTGGGGTTCGCGGCATCCTTGAGGATGATGTATTGATTGGGCTTAAAGTTCTCGACTCCCTCTTTATAGGCAAGTCGCTTGTTGGCGTAAAACTCATCCACAAGATGGGCATCGACATTGAGGGTCGTCGTCCCTGCGTAGAGCTGCTCAGGCTCGACACTTGAAGGTTCGTAGTCTTCAGCCAAAATCCCCAATGCATCGGCTTGATGCGAAGATTTGTATCCTTGGTGACGAAAACCACGGGCCGCTTGGGATCTTCTTTCTTGATGGAGATCGCGAGCGCCAAGATGCGATTATCGGCTTTGTCCATTTGCAGCTCAAGGGGCAGCGGATGATCGCCACCGAGCTCAACTGTGAGTAGCCCCCCGCTGGGGAGCTTCACGCCTTTGGATAGCTCACCATCCGCCCGCATCTCATCGATGAGGCGAGAAAACAGGCGAGCGTGTCGGCCGTTTTCGCTCATTTCTCGTTTGAAGCGATCGATCTCCTCGATCACGACGATCGGGATGATCACATCATTGCTTCCAAACTTATAAATAGCTTGGGGATCGAAGAGCAGGACGTTCGTATCTAGGATGAACGCTTTGCGCAATGAGCACCTCCAATGGCTGCATTGGCCCGGACAGAGTGTCTCGGAGTCCAGCGGCAGGCTTGCCCGCTTGGTTCAAACTCTAGACCAGAATGTCGCGCGAACGCAAGCGCGTGAATCGAAAGAGTTCGATTCGCTAGAATCCAAACTTCAGCGCCGTCTGGATGTCATATCTGCGCTCAATGTTCTGACCCGCGTTGGTACCCTTCTCTTCGCCGTATGCTGCCCCTGAAATACGGAAAATCCAGAAGTCGAAAGAGCCCCCATATGTAAAAGAGGTCTGGTACATGCCCGCCGCCAAAGTGACCATCGGGATCTTGAACTCGATCCCCAGATGATTGCGGCGCCTAAAGTCGCCGCCAGCCAAGAGGTGGCGCTGATCAAAGGCCGCTGTCACCGTTGCGCGGGGCAGCTTAAGTACTGCACCAACTCCCACACTCAGATTGCTGCGAATCGGGTTGGCGATGCTTGCAAATGAAGTATCACCTATGTCCGAAAACGAAGCTCCTGCGCTGAGCGTGAACTTCTTACCCGCGTGATAAAGATATTGAACTCCCAAGTCGCCCCCGTAGCCCATTCCGTAGTCGCCTGTGATTTCTGCAAGAGTGCCCGTAGGACTTTCGGTAAGCTTGATGATGTCGAGGAAACCCAAGGTATGGTAGCCACCGCGGCGCCAGAGGAGCTTTGCGGCCACGCCGACTCTCAAATCGCTCTTCTTCGCGCGACGACCCAAAAGAGACATTCCGTAAGCCGCCTGAATCCCATTTGTAGACTGATAACCCAGCATGATTTGAGGATAAGCTTGGTTCTGTTCAGTCAACGAGAATTGATGATCTGAAATGAGCGCAAAACCGATTTTTGGCATCACCAAAGTCGGCGCGATCTGCGCGTGGGCGAAGATGTTTTTTCCCATGAACTTATTGAGCGTATCTCCGGAGATATTGCCAAAAGCAGCCGCACCGGTGGCACCCTCGGCGATCAGGTCAGTCGATACTTCGATGTCCACCGCCAAGTACTTGGCCGAAAGCTTTTCAACCCCCGCAAGCCCAGCCGGGTTGAGAAAAATCGACGACTCATCGTCCGCGACAGCAACAAAAGCTCCTCCCATCGCAGTGGCACGAGGAGAACGGTAGAATTCATGAAGCTGATCGGCATGAGCAGTGGGCGGTCCGATCCCCAACACGCATGCGAGGAGCTCCAAGAACAGCGCTAAGGCGATGAGTCGGCGGAGGTATATCCCAAGCATCATCGCTTCGTGGCCCAGTCAACCACCCGAGCAGAGGCGTGTTGTTGATGAAATTGACGATACCCGAAGCCGCGCACGAACTCGCGTCCGTCGCCAAGTAGGTGCAAGAAGTTCGATTTCGCAGAGCGAGCGGACAAGTCGTGCAGTGAGCTAAGCCGCAAGTGGTAAAGCAGGCGTCGTCACAGGCCTGGTAGATCCCTGCCGAAAAACTCGACTGCAGGGCGAGCAACGTTGTTTTCATCGAGCCGGTCGTCGAGTCAGCCAATCCGCCAATCGCGTCGACAAAGTTCACCACCGCTGAAGCATAGGCGCAGCCATCGGCATCGACCGTCGTGGGAGTTGTCCAAGGAAGGTCAGCTGACTTCTTACCGTTGGGATAGGGAGAGCCGTATCGATTCATAACGGTTCCCATCTCGGCCAAGGTAATGAAGAACAAGTAAGCATTGGCATCGCTAATGCGTCCGCTCAAGAGGAGGGAACCGGGATTGAAGCCATCGATGTTGTATTTTTGCTCAGGCAAGAGAATCGCGCCCGGATGGATCGCCGAGTGAAGAGCATCTTGGGCCAACTGTCCAGCTTCGAAGCGACCATCCCCCGAGGATGAAGGAAACTCCGTGACTAGAAACTCCCAAAACGCTGACCCCCCCAAGCTTCCGAGATTGGCGGTGAGGTTCATGGCGAGCACGAAAAAATTAATCGTTGCGGCGCAACCATAAGCCGAAGCGGTCGCCATGCGGATGGAGTTGTCGGTGTTGAGGGAGTTATAGACCGACTGAATCTGAGACAGCGCGCCTTTGCAGTCCTTCTTGCTCAGTGCGATGTTGACAGCATCAAGAAGCGCCTTCTTGCCGTCAGCCGTCGTGGCATCTAAAGTCGACGAGCCACATCCTACGCTCAGCAGGCAGATGGCGAGTGTTGCCGCTAATTGATTGAATTGAACGAACATCCTGTTCGTCTCTCCTCGGCCCATCCTGGGCCTATTCCTATGACAATCTCAAACGCTACTTACTTTTACTCACCCGCAAGAAAACTCACGATCCGCTCACAACCTTCTCGAATCGTCTTCTCGTCGGTCGCGAAGCTGATCCGAATGAACTCAGGCTCCCCAAAAGGACTACCTGGAACGACGGCCACTTTCGCTCCCTCCAGAAGTCGCTCGGCGAACCCCATCGAGTCCTCACCGCCGCGAAGGTGCTTCCCCACTCCCAAGAACGCGTAGAACGCGCCTTGTGGTTGGAATAGATCTATTTTGGGCGCTTTCTTGAGAATTTCCAAGCAAAGATCCCGTCTTCGGCGATAGCTTTCGAGCTGGGAAGAAAAGTCGCTTTCAGGCAATTTCAACGCGGCAACGCTTGCCCATTGAGCGAGCGAATTAATGCCTGAGGTGCTCTGTCCTTGCAGCGTATTCATTCCATCAGTGACCAGCTTGGGAGCGACGCTCCAACCAATGCGCCAGCCGGTCATCGCCGCGCTTTTTGACATTCCGTTGACAGTGATCGTGCGCTCTCGAAGCGCCGGCACTGCGTCCAAGAACGAGCAAAAGGGCAGATCTCCGCGATCGTTGTACACGATCCGATCGTAGATCTCGTCGCTGATCACCCACACGCCTTCGGCCCCGGGCTCACTGAGAAGGACCTGACCCAGCGCTTCGAGCTCGGCGCGCGAATACATCGCGCCCGTAGGATTACTCGGAGAATTGAGGATCAGGGCCTTGACCTTGGGGCCCAACGCACCCTTAAGCTGCGCGGGGGTGATCTTAAAACCCTGCGAAAACGGCGCCGCAATGAATTTAGGTATGCCGCCGGCGATCTTCACCATCTCCGGATAGCTAAGCCAGTAAGGCCCTGGGATGAGCACCTCGTCACCCGGATTCAGAAGCGCGAGAAACGCATTAAACAGTGCTTGTTTACCACCATTGGTCACGATGACATCGGCAGGCTTCCAAGGCTGCGTCTTGGCGAGCGCCGGCTGCTGGGCATTGGTCTTGGATGCCACTGCTTCTCGGAGCTCCGGAATCCCGGGCGAGGGAGTGTACTTGGATTTGTCCGCGTCGAGCGCCTTTCGAACAGCTTCCTTCGCTGCCGGGGGTACGGCAAAATCCGGCTCCCCTACGGTGAACCCGATGACGTCGATGCCTTTGGCCTTCATCGCCTGAATCGTAGAATTAAGCTTGAGAGTCGCGCTCTCGGAGACGCCATCGAGTCGGCGCGCAAGACTGAGGTGGGGTGCAGGTGACATGATGCGGATCTCCTTCAGAGTTTTTTAAGGGGAATCTTTTGCTTGAGTCGCTCGGCGACGGCATGAGGAACATAGGCCGAGACATCGCCACCGTAATGAAACAGCTCCTTAATCATCGTGGAGCTCACAAAATAGAGATTTTGAGCAGTCATCATGAACACCGTCTCGACCTTAGGGTTGATCTGCTTGTTCATGCTGGCCATCATGAACTCGTACTCGAAGTCACTGGCCGCGCGCAGACCGCGAATCACGGCGTGGATCTCGTGATCGCGAGCGTAATCCATGATCAGCCCTGGCCACCGATCCACAGTCACGCCTTTTCGAGTCTTAGTGACTTCACGAATCAAATCCACACGCTCTTCGGGGGTAAAAAGCGGGCTCTTTTGGCCGGTTCCGGCCACGACGATCACGACTTCCGAAAAAATCGTGAGGCTTCGATCCAGGATATCGAGATGCCCATTGGTGATCGGATCAAATGAACCCGGGTAAATTGCCCTTCTGAGACTCATGGTTCACTCGCTCCGCTTGTAGGTGGTGAGAATACTGTCACCATAGTTTTTCTCGCGCACTTTGACAAGGAAGGGAGTTTGATCGGGCAATTCTTGGACCTGAGATTTTTGAGTTCCCCATTCCAAACAAAAATGTCCCTCGGGCGCGAGAAGCAGGCTCCAATCCAATTCTTCGAGCAAACGTTTTTCCCAACCCTCTGCGTAGGGAGGATCTGCAAGAACGAGATCAAACGGCAGATGCGAAGCCAGTCGCTTCACACAAGACGGCACAGGATCAGAAACGATAGTGACTCGGTCCTCAACTTGGAGAGTCGCCGCATTTTTCTCGATGAGTTTGAGCGCGAAGCGATTGTCCTCTACGTAAACCACTGAAGCAGCTCCACGCGACAGAGCCTCGAAACCTAACGCACCGGATCCTCCAAAAAGATCCAAAACGCGGGCCTCTGCAATCACAGTTTGAAGAGAATTAAAAAGCGCCTGACGCAGGCGCGCCTGAGTAGGACGGAGAGTCGTACGTGAACCCGATTTTTCGGGCGGGGTCTGGATCTGACGACCCCGAAACTCGCCCCCAGTCAGCCGCAGCATGAAGACAAAGCTAACGTCTTAAAGGCTATTTGAAAAGGGGTTCGTAGCGATCGCAAGCGATCCAAATCTCTGGATCCTGCAGAGGCAGGATCCAGGGCTAGAGAACTCTCCATTTCAAACCCCGTCTAGGCCGAATTCTTCAAAGGGCGGCGGACCGGAATCTTAAATTCAGTCCCATCACTCATTTCGACATGAAGAGAGCCATCCGAAAATCCAATGATGACTTCCTGGCCTTCATATTCATAACGCAGTCGAAGACCCAGGTGGCCACTCAGTGTCAAATCCACCGATCCGGACGCTTCGCCCGAATGAACAGGCAACGGTGGCGGAGTAGAAGTAGAGCGACTTAATTTACCCCCTCGCGCACGGCGCTTGGGAGGGCGAGCTTCTTCGATTGGCTCTTCGGACTCGTGAGTATCTTCGTGGACAGCCTCGACTTGAGTTTCGTCGTTCTTCTCCATCGCTTTGCGTTCTGCCTCAATGGCTTGATCAATCAAATTAGTCCCTGTTCCGACTGACTCGTCGTCTTTGAGGTCAGCGAGAGTTTCTTCGATCGATGAGGAACCTTCTTTACCCGCATGAAACTCTTTGAGTGCGTCTTCCTGGACCTCACTCGTCTCCTCAGTGACGTGGACAGGTTCACCCTCGGGTGCCTCTACAACTCTCAGGGGAGCCTTAGCTTCCACTGCTGGAGCTGTCATTCCCTGTTGGAGCTCCTCGATCTCATTCATGATTTGATCGAGATCTTCTAATGACTCGTCGGTATTTGCCGTATTAGTTGCCATATCTCTCTCCACGACTAGCTTTGACGCTAAACTTTTGACGCTCCGCTTTGAGTTCAATTGAGAACCAAAAAAAGATTCGCCTCAAGGAAGCATCGGAAGTCTAACGAAAGATATTGAGCGTTAAATGAAATCTAATTCATGGGGACAGGCGTTAGATCTTTTTCCTGCCCAAGTATTTTGATCGCTGGTATCCCTGTCGTTCTACCCTTTTTGGACCCCTCGAGGTCCTAGCCCGATATTTTGGAATCACAGTTTTTGGAATCAATGGATCAGAATCAACTTAGATCACTGCTGCTCTTATCCGAGCTCCCCGAGAATACGGGGCAAGCCGCGCCCTCTCCCTCGCACCTAGACTTCGAGATGCCGGAGATCGGCGAGCAGCCATCTTCGGGTCTCAACCAACTTCTTGGATTTGGGGATCGCGCCTCTTTCCCGCCACCGTCACCTCTCAATTTTGGCAATCACACGGGCGGGGCAATGGGCCTTGCAGGACTCCCAGCACAGTTGGCGAGCCTTATCCCAACACTCCTGGGCCTCAAGGGACGCATTCTCGAGGAGCTCGAGAACAATCCGCTTAAGCTCAAAGATCTCAATCCCACGCGACGTGAATCCCTTGCTCTGTATCTGGATCGAATGGCGGGCCAGAGTCCTGCTCCTAGTGTCCTGCATGGCAACACTGACCCGATGGGAGGGCTAAGCCGCTGGATTGAGGGCCCACGTAATCCCGCGCAAAATCGCGCGCTCCAAGCGTACTTCGAGGAAGTCGCTCTTCTCGTCTTAGGACAAGCTCTTTTGCTCAAATCTTGGTCCGATCGCGGCATTCGAGCGTGGAACCGGACTGACCTAGATAAGTTGAATTGGGCACTGAGCTCAGCCCTGAGACCCCACGTGCCACTGGATCGCGAAGGTTGGCAGATCGCTCGGCAAAACATCTATTCTTGGTACAAGCCGCATGCGCAGATTCAACAAGAAATCTGG
>CAZGCK010000034.1:8929-30091 GCA_964524175.1 uncultured Bacteriovoracaceae bacterium
GAGCACTGGAGAATTACCGACGAAGGCCCGAGCTTCTTGTCTTACTTGCTCGGCCCTGGTCGACAGGCACGCATTGGCTTGTTTGAAGAAGGCTACGATCCACGCTTCTTAAAAGCGCTCTGGGACCATAGCGCTCAATTTGGCTTTAATCCTGCGCCTGATACCGGCCCACTCAAGCGCGCAAAGACCGTCTTTTCTCCTACTCTGCGCGATGGCTCAATGGTGAGAACCGGCCCCGTCACCGTAAATTGGATTGGGCTTGAGAACTCAAGTTTCCTGCTCATGGCCTCAGAGCTCGTGCAACTTTGGTGGGGGCCAGCGCCGCCCCCTCTTTGGGCTGTGGGCAATGGCCTTGAAGTTCACTCGCGAGACCAGCTGGCGCTAGCACTGGGCTCTCCTAAGCCTTCGCAGCTTTCGCGCATCACCGAAATGGAGGCGTGCGAAGCCGCTTTCTTGCTCGAGGAGCGCTGCGTGCGCCCTCACGGCCGCAGCCTCGAGGCTCAACGCTTGAGAGAGCAGCTGGATCAACTGCCATACTTTAAAAAATTGAGATCTCCCGGCACGAGCTTAGGCGATCTACAAGCCTGCGTGGCTCTGAGTAAGCTCAGGCCCGGTGGGCTGCTCTGGTGGGCTCGCGAAGAGCCTTTGACCGACAACGACGGATCCGAGTTCCTTCACTTTGTCCTTGAGCGCGCCAAGATCGTCTGTGAGTGGGATTTTTCGGAGCTCGAGCATTCGCTCCCCACCCCGCTGGCGCTCTTTCCGAAGCGCCTTTACCTGCTCGCGCGCGAACCGCGAGTTGAGGAACGGCACAATCACCGCCCCTCACGAGTGACGCTTCAAGGGCAGATCCGAAGTCACGTTGAGATCCCTCTGGTTTTTCAAGACGCGCTCGGCGCGCTTCATCGCCCTATCCAGCCTCACGGACATTGGAAAGTGCATGAGCACCGCAGCCCCTCTGTTCAGCGCGATTGGGCTGAACGATGGCCCGATCCCTCCAATCAAGGGCAGCTCCGCAACTTGGAGCGCTTGAGGCAGGCCTCTCTGCCGCTTGCGACTTTTGCGACGGTTCGCCCAACCCCCGAAGGCGACCCGGCTAACGACCATCGCTGGTCGGTGCATCCGTCGGTGCGCGGACTTTGGATCCGTGGCGAGAGCAACGGCGAGGGAGGCCGCAAGCTCTATGCAGAAGCATTGCCCCGACCAGGGCGCGAGACCAAGGGCCACGGGCTGATGCTGATCGTACCTGACGAGAGCTGGGTCGCACCCCTGGCAAGCTACCTCCGTCAGCCCGAATCCAGCACCTGGCTCGACCACCATTGTGAGCGCAGAGGAGATCGATGGGTTTTGGCTGAATCGACGATCAAGTTCTTGCCCATTCCAAAACTCCTGCTGAGCGCCTTGGGGGTGCCGATCTCAGGCGCTAACCGCGAGAACGATCCAAGTTTTGCCCAGCCGCTGCCTGGCGAGTGGGAACGACTAGCGACCGAAATCCCTCACCAACCTAAGCTCGTACAAGAGGCCCTGCAGAAAATTCCCTCCGACGATCCTATATCTGGCTATCTACGAAGCGCTTTGTTCGTGCGCGCGGCACGAGCTCTGGAGAACTTGAGCGCGGGTCAAGGCCGCCTCCTCTCTGTCGTCACCGCCGAAGGCCGCATTCGCTGGAGAGAGATGCTCGAGATACTTCCCAAAAGCGAGTGCACACCGCTGACTCTGCATCCAGGACTCAAGATCACCGGCCAGATCCCTCCTCACATCCCGATCGGTCGCTGGGATCGCATCCGCGCGGCAAACGCGCCCGGAATTTTATTTTCTACCGAAATCGGGCTTTCGCTCCAGCTCAGCTCCGAGGCCTCTCTTCTCATCGATATGCTCTGGGAGCAGCTGGACGGGCTAGATCATCCGACCTGGAGCGAGCTCGTTCAGTATCTGCGAGTCCCCAGAAGACTTGAAATTGCAGAAGCTACAGCTTCTGACGTGTTGAGATCCCATGGCGAGCAGACTCAGCGATTGATTGAGCTTGGAGCCTTGGTCGCAGCTTGCGCGAAGCTTTACTGACATGAATCCATGAAGCACGCCTGAGGGAGCCGTTTCGCCTTCAGACCTCTACGCCTGTCCACCCCTTAGACACTCCAGTCTCATGCGCCTCGGCTCATACCCACTCCAAGCCCCTACCCTAAACCCCAGTCTTTTCGCGCCAGAAAACTCAGTTTTCTTGGCTTAGGTAAGGGCGTGTCCAAAGTGGCACTGGGTGTGCACTGACACTACCCGCAACCTGACTTCGAGCGATGAACGCCCTGACGGAGGTTGCATGCGAGAGAGAATGCGAGAGCAGTGGAGTAGTAGCCTATGAAACAGGTCACACGTCTAAACCTAATCGGACTTACGGTATCAACCCTTGCGGTTGCCGCATCGTTGACGATGCTGAGCGCCTGCGGCCAGAACAACACAAAACTACCTCAAGTTGGTACCCCGCAAAGCGCCGCCGTGATCCCTCCCAATCTAAATGGGCCCCTTGCGGATCCGGGCAGCTTTCCGCAAGCTCAAGTGAGCGCCATCTTAGGGACCTATACAGGTACCGCGCAAGTCACCAACTTTGAAACGAACGAAGAACACACTCAGCTTTACACAATCACTGTGTCACAAGCCCAGAATCAAGGACGCAACGTGTTCTCGGTCACCTACTCGACCCAAGCCCCTACGATCCAACGCCTTCAAGGTGTGATGCAGGCGCATGTGAGCTCAGCCAGCGTCGGCTGGGGCGGACAATCGTCCCTGTATATTTTGACTAGTACCCCTCAAAACGAAGCCAGCATTTATCCCTACAATCCTGTCATGCTGCAGCTTCAACTGCATCTTCGTTCTGACAACAGTTTTGATCCGGCATCTTCTTCGATCTACATCGTGGAAGGTGGGTTTTACAGTGACGTCGTTTTCTTTAACGACGATATTGTAAAGCGCTAAGCCCCCACCCTCAAATCCCTCCGGGGCCCACCCAATCTCGTAAGGAGCTTGGAATTCGGATCAGTGGGCCCCGTATCCCCATTCGAGAAAGCGCAATGCTGCGTGTGCAGGGTTGCGCCTTTATACGGTGGAGGGACGCCAAACTCTAAGTTAAACTAGGTTCATGCGCGAACATCCTTGGTCGATGAGGCGAGTCACCCAACAGCATTTGCATGATCAGCGCAACCTTTTGGATCTGATGGCACTTACCCAGGCCTGGCAATCCGCACCGCGCGGCCCCGTGGCCGTCGTTAAAGCCGACGAGAGCACAGAGGCCACAGCGCGCAGAACGGACCCAAGCGAAAAAGCCTTTGAGCTCGAAGATGACACGACTCCTAGCGACGTCTTGGCCCGCATGGAAGCCGAAGTCTGGATCTCCCAGATCCGCGCGCTTTCAGGAAAGACGAGCGGCAAACTCGATGAAGCTTCGTTCGAGGCCGGCGCTAAATGCGCTGGCTCTCGATGGCCTACTCCTCGGGATCGAACGCGAGGGGCGGCTTCAGATAAACGCGCCCTTTTTCTCGCCCTTTGCCACAGCCCACTGGCAGCTGGCCTTGGATCCCGCGCTTTTCTCATCCGCCGCTCGCTTCCCCAAGAGATCTCCATCGAGCTGCTTCAATGTCCGCATCGCCGCCTCAAAGAGGGCGAGGACGCACCTGCCGATGTGATTGCGGAGCTTTGTCGTCAGCATTTTAACTGGATGAGAGGGTATCTCCACTCCCTCAACCCAGGAGCTCACCCCGTCCTGACTCGGCCGGCAAGCCGCTGCCAGGTGAGCTGGTAGATCGGAGCCGCCGTGAGAGCGCGCAATCCACGACGGCAATCCCCGCTTAAGTCCTCGGCCCATTCGCATTTGGTGCATTTGCAACGCCGCATTTATCGATCGCTCGAGCGAGAAGCGCGATCATTGCTTGGCGACACCCCTGCAGCCATTCAAAAATATGAGCGTGAGCGCAATCGCGATTTCTTGGGTCGACATACCATCTCGACCCGTCAGCAACTCATCGATGCGGTTCGCGCGGCGGACGTCACCTGGATCGGCGACTATCACACGCTTGGGCAATCGCAACGAACCGCCCTCAGAATCATGCGCGACGCCGTCAAATCAGGCGAGAATTGGATGATTGGGCTTGAGCTCATCCCAAGCCAGTACCAAGACGTGCTCGACCGGTATCAAGCGGGACGTTTAAGCCTCGAAGCTTTTCATGCCAAGATCCGCTACCGCGAGGAATGGGGTTTTCCGTGGAAGAACTACGCACCCATCTTTGAGTGGGCCCGCAAGCACTCCGTGAGGATCATCGCTCTGAATCGCCCACGCGCGCTCATTTACCGAGACTTCAAGCAAGACTTCACGGCTCGCGAAACTGTCTCGTCAGTTGACCTGCATGAGCGCGATCTGTGGGCTGCAGGCATCGTCACGGACCAGTTCGCCGAAGCCCAGAGACTGAACTCAGGCCGGTTACGCATGCTCGTCCTCTATGGAGAACTGCATGCGGCGCGCGCTCACCTCGCTGCCAAATTAACGAGAGTCTCACTCGCGTTTTTGAATAAACCCCTGCGATCTCTCTCTATCCATCAGAACCACGACGCAACCTATTGGCGGCTTGCCGAGAAAGAACGTGAGCTTCATGCGCAGGTCCTTAAGCTTGGCTCCGACGCTTGGTGCGTGCTGACGACTCCGCCTTGGGCTAGGCTTCAGTCGCTGATCGCAAGCATAGAAGGGCAAGACCTCGAGGACTCAGATGGCCCTGATGACCTCTATTGGATGAAGAAATACGGCGAGACGATCGCAAGTTTCTTGGGCCTGCGATGTCCGTCATTTGAGTCCGTCACTTTGAAAACCATCGAGAATGCGGATTTTGTCGAGAGCTTGGACCCCAAGCGCGGAGACTCGACTCAGCTCGCGCAAAGCTTGATGGGTGCGAACCAAAGATTCTATTTGCCTGGCCACGAGCTTGCGTATCTCGCCGTCCCCTCTCTCAATGGCGTGGCAGAGCTTGCGGCATTGCATGTCTATCACTCGCAAAAGAAAAGCAGTCCCCCTGCAAGCCTGGTTCACGCGAAGGTATTAGAGTCGGCGTTTGCTTTTTTAGGAAGCTTGATCCTAAACCCCCGACGCAAATGCGATCTACGAAACGACCTCAAAAGGCGGATTCGACAACTCCATGCAGGTGCCCGGGCCTCGCACGCGGGCGAGCTGGACGCTCGACAGTTGGCCGTAGCACTTCTGGACAGGCGACAAGCGGACACCCACACTGCGCTCACGCGGACCCTGGGAGCTCGATACGCGGGCCGCGCGCTCGCTAAAGCCTTGCACCCGCTCCTTCTCTCGTCCCGGCATGGAGGAGCTGAGTTCAATCGCATCGTGAAGCTCTTGCTAGAATCCCAAACCTCCGAAGCGGCGTTGCTCGAGTTGCTGCAGCTTTGCAAGCGCCCCAAGAAACGACCAGTCCTCAAAAAAGAACACTACCTCTAGGACTCCGCCTCAGGCTCGCGCTTAGGATCCAGCTTGCGATAGATCGTCCGAGAATTGATGCCTAACAGCTTAGCCGTCATGTTCTTATCTCCCGCAGTCGCTTCGAGCGTCTTGCGGATCAAAAGCTCCTCGACATCCTTAAGCGAGGTCCCCAGCGGGACGGAGATCGCACCAGCACCCGAGCGCGCCTCACTGAAGCCCATGCTCGCCGGCGCGCCAGGACTTGCTACAAGTGCCACGATATGAGGGGGCAGATCCCCAACCTGGATCTCCGTGTCTCGACAAAATACCACTGCCCGCTCGATCACGTTTGAAAGCTCGCGAACATTGCCCGGCCAGGCATGAGAAAGGAGCTTGCTCATCGCTTGAGCGCAGACGCCCGCAATGCGCTTTTCGTGGCGAGCGCACGCAGCCTCCAAGAAATGCGCAACCAGTTCTGGGAGATCGTCCATCCGCTCCCGAAGCGGCGGCACGTGAATACCGATCACTTCAAGCCGGTACAAGAGATCTTGCCTAAATGAGCCGGCTCGAACGCTTTCGACTAAGTTGCGATGAGTCGCCGCGATCGCGCGCACATCGACCTTGCGAGGCTGGTTGGCGCCGAGCCGGCGAACTTCGCCTTCTTGAAGAGCTCTCAAGAGCTTAGCCTGGAGAGCGACCGGCATGTCTCCGATCTCGTCGAGCAAAAGAGTCCCATGATTGGCCGTTTCAAATAGACCTTCTTTTGAGACAGTCGCCCCGCTAAAGGCGCCCTTTTCAAAACCAAAGAGCTCGCTTTCGATCAATTGCTCAGGCACAGCCGCGCAGTTGAGCGCAACGAAATTAGCCCGAGCGCGAGAACTCCGCTCATGGATCAGGCGCGCCACGCGCTCTTTACCTGTGCCGCTTTCGCCCGTGAGCAAGACCGTCGCCGCCGTCGGCGCCACTTGCTCGATTACGACCCTGAGATCTTCCATATTGCGTGAATGCCCCACCAATCGCCCGGGGTTCGCCAACGACTCGCCCCCCTGCTTGGTTTCGGCACCTCGGGCGCGCGATCGCTTCAAAGCTGCTTCAACAGAAGCCAAAAGCGCCTGTCGCTTAAATGGCTTGGTCAAGAAATCCACAGCCCCTAGCTTCATTGCCCAGACAGCGTCCTCCACGCGGCCAAACGCCGTCATGAGCACGACCGGGATGCTCTCGCCACAAAGCGAAAGCGCACGCAAAAACTCAAGCCCCCCCAAGCGGGGCATGCGCACGTCTGATACCACGAGGTCAAAGCGAGCTCCCCGCACCTGCTCGAGCGCAGCCTGACCATCCACCGCGGTCGTCACGAAATACCCGTCCAGCTCTAGAATCTTGCGAGTCGACTCGAGCGCCTGCGGATCATCGTCGACCAATAAAATCTGGGTGTTGGCTTTACTCATGGATGTCCTATCTCTACGACGGAAACTGGCTGGAGCGCCACCGTAGACTGAGGCGCTGGCGGTAGCGTGATTTCGAAGCAAGCCCCTTCGCCTACTTGACGATCCCGAACGCGCACCTTGCCGCCGTGATCTTCAATCACTTGCTTCACAAAGGAGAGCCCAAGCCCCGTGCCTTGAGCGCGCGTCGTGAGAAACGGCGTGAACAGGCGATCCTTGATGTCTGCCGCGATACCAGGCCCATTGTCCTCGATCGTGAGCCACACAGAGCCGCTCTCGGCATTGCCCAGCGCCCAACGAATCCATGGCGGTGAGTCAGCGGTCCACCCCTCGAGTGCCTGCAATGCATTGCGAAGCAGATTACCCAAAACCTGCTCCATCAGATCTCGATCGCCATAAACTGCGAGCTGAGCCCCTGGCTCGCGCCGCCAATCGACTTGAGCACCCATCGCCTCGCAAGCAGGCGCATAGGTAGCAAGGACCGCTTCGAGCACTTCACCCAAATCAAAGCCGGATTTTTGTCCAGCCGACAAACGCGAGAGCTTGAGATAGTTCTCCGTGATCTTCTCTAGGCGATCGACTGAGCTCAGGATCGACTGAAGCGACTGCTTCAGTCCCGAGTGTCCGAGGCGAGCAGCGAGCTCAACGGCCACCTCAGCTTCAAGCCCGATCGAATGCAGAGGGTTGCGCACCTCGTGCGCGACCTGGGCAGACATGCGGCCTACAGCAGCGAGATTCTCAGCGCGGCTTAAACGATCTTGCAGGTGCTTCTCCTCGGTCAAATCATGCAACACGATAATCGCGCCGCTTGCACCGCCCTCACCCTGCTTGAGCGGCATCAAATAGCCACCCATGATCGCAGTGACTGTGCCTTCGGCCGTGGTTTTTTGAATAGGCCTGGGCTCGAGTCTCGAACTCTCTAGCCAAGTCGGCGGAGCTTTCGAAGCAACCCCCTCAACGGATCGCCCCTGAAGCGGCGGCAAAAAGGAGCCCAGCGGAAAAAACCCCCGCAGCTTGGGCCAAAACACGACCCCCGTCCCGATGATTTTATCCGAGGACTCACCCAGCCATGCCGACGCCGTCGGATTGCACTGAGTGATCTTGCCATTCAGATCGATCACGATCAGCACGGACTCAATGCTATTGAGAATATTCTCGTTGAGTACGCCAATCTCTTTGAGCAATCGATTGTTCTCAAGCAAGCGATCCTTTTGAGCTTCAACCGTCTTTTCGCGCTCCAGCAGAGCAGTGGCCATGTGATGAAACTCGCGCGCCAGCGTGCTCACTTCGTCATCGCGAGTCAAAGGCAGGGTGGGCAGCAGCGATTTATCTGCCTTGCGGAGCCCGCGCCGCGTGATTTCGCGAGCCAGCTTCGTGAGCTCACCCAGTGGCCTGAGGGCGCGCTCTCCTAACCAGAGCAAAAGAAAAGACATGAGAATCACCACGCTCAGCATGATCTCAAGTCCCGTTCGAAGCTCCGCGGCTCGGGTTTCAGCGAGCGTAAAAGTCTGCCTCAGAGTGCGTTCATACTCGGAGGCGCCCCACTTCACTTGCGTGCGCCACTCTTCGAGCGCGGAGTTCCAGCGCGGGTAAATCTCAGCGGCCTTAGCTGCATCCTTCTGTTCGAGCGCGGTGTAGAGCTTGGCGGCATCCTCGCGCAGACTGCGAAGCCCGAGCGCCACGGAGCTGGCCCACTCAGCCCATCTTGCGCGGGTCTCAGGGGTTGCCCATCCTGAATCCGCGCGAATCATCTCGGTCACGCGCACTACTTCGTTCTCAAGCAAGTCCTCGATCCAACGAGGCGTGGGCCTGGGGCGCCAGTGAGGATCGTTCCAGTGGGAGTGCCCTAGCCCTCTCTCCAACTCGCGACCAAAAACTTCGGCATCGGACTGCATCTGCGTGAACAAACGCCCCATCGGGACCGACACCCGATTGATGGTATCAAGCAGCCGATCAACTTCCGTGATCCGATACAAGCTCAGGGTTGAGCCCAACAGAGAAAGAACAACCAGCGCAATCACGAACGCGAGGATTCGTGAACGGAGAGTCAACCCCGGACGGGGTGCAGAACTACCTGCCAAAGGCTGGGGAGATGCTGTGGGCGAAGGCGCCGCCATCCCTGTTAGCATAGCTTTCTGGCCGGAGTTTCACAACGAAACTGCCTTGACGGTTTTTGTAAGTGAGACCGTAAACTTAACGCAGCCCTTACTGCATTTGGTTTTTCATGACGGGCCGGTTTGAACGAAGTGGCTTTTGAGCGCTCTTTGGATCGGTTGAATCCGTTGAGTCATTTAACCCGTCGGCTTCCTTCGGATCGGATCCGCCCCCGAAGTTAAAACGAAATCCCATTCCCATCGAAGACTCGGCACCAGGGCCCAACTTTCCCGAACCCTGTCCAGGAATGGCACCCGGATCAAGCAACTTCTCGCCCGTCACTGTGCCCTTGGGCGTTCGAGGATCCGTCCGAGTTTTGACGCTTTCGCTTTTCTCCTCAGAGTCCTTGCGGTCCTTGCGCACGGAAGGGCGATCGGACGCCTGAGAAACGGCCGCTCCCCATCCAAAAAAAGTCACGCATAAGCTGATAAAAATAAATTCTCTCATTGCGTTGTCCCTCCGGGGCAGACGACTAGCGTTTGATCTGACAATTCACATTTCCATATTTAGACATTCTTTGATCCGGGTAGGTTCGTGTATCAACGGTACTCCAGTCGATGTCGCAAGAAAGAGAGTGATAGTAAGACGGGCGCATCCCATAAACCTGATTTCTCAGTTCTCTCAAATGACCCATGAGGTTAGCATCCAAAATCGCGTCAGATGCGATAGCAGCAGGGATCGGGTACCCCTCCAGGATTGCAGAGCAGCTCACGTCAGGAGTGCCAGGTACTTCGTGGCATTTTGCGAAGCTACCCAATCGTGTCTTATTAAAATCAGACTGCACCCATTCTGATTGAACCGTGAGATCGGGAGAAGCATCGGGCAAAGGACCGTCGCAATAGAAATCGGCGACCCCAAAAGAAAGCGAGCTATCTCGCTGCAAGGGTAGAATCCGAGAGTTGCCAAAGCGGCATACCAAAAACTTGAGATTATTATAGAAGCCCGCCTCTCCGGTCTCTCGAATCAACTCATCCAGTCCGCTGTTCATGACGTTCCAAGCATAGACCGCATCCGCAGCCACACCCGACGACTTGAATGCGGGGGTCGTCAGCGTGCCGCGACACGAGAATCGCTGATTCTTGAACAAAGCCGACAAAGAGCAGTCGGATACGGCGGCACCGATCCGAGTAGAGTGAATCTGCTCAAAAAGCCCCTGAACATCGCGGGTGTCCAACTGATCTAATTTTGGAACAGCAGTGGAGACTCCATCCAGAATGAGACCCGATCGCAACACATCTGCCATATACGATCTATAGTCGCTATCGATCAGGTTGTTATTCAATGTTTGACAGACAAGTTGATCAAACTTTTTAAGATCGCTCTCCGCAGCAGCCGAAACAAAGCCCCGCAACAAAGCTTTGTCTCGACTATAGAGATAATTAAAAAAACCCGCGGCAGCGTCGTAGAACCTAAAGCTCTGTTGGTAACCAGCAAATATATCGAGAAGGTCAATCCCGCCATCGAGCGACCTCTCAAACCTGGGGCGCAGCGGAAGCACACCTTGGTCAGCGGTGCTTCCTTGCAAAAACTCAGCAAACCCCTCATCGAACCAAGGCATTCGATCGTTCTTATAGATTGGAGCTGCTCCCCAGAGTCCTTTGACGAGGAATCTGCCAATCAAATAATGAGCATATTCATGCCGAAACAACTCTTCCAATGTAAAAACACTCTCGGCTTTAGTCCTTTGGTAGGTATAAAAGGCTCCATCCTGCTCAATGTAAATGCCTCCATTAGCGGTTGGAAGACCATACAGGAATGGAGCAAAGTTTTCGTAATCCTGGCGGCTGCCAAACAACTTAATATGCAATGTCGAATTGAAATCGTCTTCAAGGGGGGCGACAGTCTCAGTGACTCTTTGAAACTGGGCCTCGACTTGCTTTGCTGCATGATACAGCACTTGAACATCGTCAATAGGCAAAGGCGTATCGACGACGATCGCCCCGTCATCAAAAACAAAGTGATTAGGGAAAGCGTGTTGCTTGAGTTGCTCAAACAAGACATCTTTGCAAATAGTTGGGCCATCGCCGTGAAGCGGTCTGCACGGTCGTTCAATCGTTAATTCATAGACAGCCCACAGCCATTGAGGACTAAAGGGCTCGTAGGTCAAAAAGACTTCACTGAGGATGCTCCAGGAAAAGTCCTGCCAAGCCACTTCACTGGAGTTGAACACCGTTCCTACAGCCACTATCGCGGCTGCGTTGATGGTCCCATGGTCTTGAGCAAGCGCTTGATCAAGAGAAAGACGCCTCAACTCGTTCATTGCGGCCTGATCGATTTGACTCAAAAACCGCTGGCTTTTCTGAGCACCAAAGAATGCATTCAATGCTTGCCAAAGGGCAGATCCTTGAGATGGGCCGTTGAGTCGAGTCACCAAATTTGGATCTTTCGAAAATGTAAGTATAGTTTGTTTAATAATTCTATAAAAATAACCGTAAGCGTCGTCAGCGACTTGCATGTTCCACATCGTACTGATTAAGTACGCGAGAATAGCCGCATCTGAGGATTTGTCATAAAGTGCCGGATTGTCACCCAAGCGCTTGAATGCGTTTGCGACAGAAAGGTGCATCTCAGCAGCGGGAAAACCAGAAACTTGATGGTCACCCTGATTGGCCGCATGCATATAGAAGATATCGACGAAGAGTATTAAGCCCAGTATGTTTTGGCGATTGGTGCCATCATAGGTGGGCGCCAATCGCGCGATTTCGCTTACGACTGCATCCAGATTCTCTCTTTTTAAAAGTCGTGAGTGGTGAGGAGTAAAAAACCAATAAGGCCCATACAAGCAGGAGCTCGGGCTATCCCGGTATTCATGCTCACCAATGAAGGTGATGAGCTCGGCAGGAGTGAGGCTAGCGAGGTGCTCAGCGGTGCAGGTGCTTAGATCTTCGTCGCTAGACTCATCGTCGATTTCTGAGTCTGCGCCGGGTGAGCCATGGACGAGCTCAAGTGGGTAGCGGCCGTAATCAGGCCGAGCCTGACGCTTGACCAGGTTCTTTTGCTGCAATTGAGTCTGCTCTGAGCCTCGAATGGAGGTTTCGTACGTAAACTGATGCTGTCCATGACCCCGAGGGTTCAAAGCCTTCATCAAGCTACGGGGTAGGATCGGACCCTCCGGTGTGACTTGGGTCAGCGCAGTCTCATCACGCTGAGGATCGAAAGAGCTGTTTTTCTTTTTAGAAGTCGTTGAGTTTCTCGTCGCTCGACGTGGACTTTTAGGAGTCAACGCCCCTCCCCCACGGGTGCTGGCTGTTTCCTGCAAGACATTGCGGATGCACTGCTGGGGCTGGTCAGCTGAGTTGGGAGTCTCACCTTCACATCCCGTCAAAAACAAAAGAGCGGCAGCTAAACAGGGGGCCAATGAACTCTTTTTCGCCATACGCATGGCAGGGTAACACCGGGCTGTTATAAATAAAACTAATTTAGTCGGATAATAATATACTAGATTCCCCTTAGGATTCAATGAGTCAGAGAAGCTCCAGAGGGCCTGGCACGGTTCAAACAAAAATTTCACTCACCCCCTCGCGCTCAGGCACCGATAGGAAAACGTTGAGGCCCCATACTTAGGAGACCCTCGTACGAGTGAACTCGCCGAATCGAGCTGAGAAAATTGGAAAAATCGCCTTCGTCGTCGACGAACGGCTTTCGCGCGAGCGAAGGCATATCTTGTCACGATTTGTGACTGCGTGCCGGAGCTTCGCGAATTTTCAAATGATCACAGGCGATCTGACCGAGGCCGAGCTTCTAAAGAAACTCGAGGCAGAATCCTTCAATCTCGTGCTTGCGCCTTGGTATCGCTACTTGGCCTGGAACAAGGTCGAGGCCTTCTATGGCCTCACTCGCAATAGTGGCCCTACTTTTGCGGGATACTTCTGCGAGCAAATGCAACCTTATGAATTGGGGGATCAGGCCGAACACCTTCGCGCCATCCTCCTGGACTTCTCCAACATGAGCGTCTCCGAGTCGGCACGTCACGTTCGCTGCTTACTCAGGGAAAATACGCGATCTGGGATTTTACCCCTTCTCGAAGCCAACACTCCCGTCTATTGCGAAAACTGGTTTTTCGGGCAAGGCCTAGGTCATCGCATCGACGCGGTTCTGGGCCTTCCTGAGATCTCCAACACCGAATGGACTAAGCGCGCGCCGGCGATCCGGATTCTTCTGTCGGCCTTTTGGGGTCTTGTCTACGAAGAAGGCCCAGGCAAAAGCGAGCTCACCCAAGCAACCGTAGGAAACAAGTCTCCCCGCGCGCATTTTCAAGTCGCCGCCGACTCCAATGTACTGACCCTGCGTCTCTGCTACGCCATGCCGGCCTGGAGCTCCAAAGAAGTGATCAACCAGTTCTGGCCCAACTCCAAGCACCCCTATTCGGGCGCACAAATTCTCTTGAAGCACTCCGATTTTCTGCGCGTGCATTCTATCACGGACAACCAGGACCTCGAGATCGTAGCGGCCCTCTATAAGTCCGCGCCCACAGAGACGGCCCATACTCAGGTTCACGCACTTTGGATCGAACCCCTGAGTGCCCATTTAGTCCCAGAGATTCCATTTCAAACACCCGGCCCGCAGGCCCCCTATCTGCGTGCCTTGCCGGGGGCGCCGCCTGCCCCCGATATGCGCGCGCGCGCCGTGGATCTCGAACTTGCCAAAGAGGGCGCACAAGCCAAAGAACGCTTCATTTTTGAATCAGCTATCAAGATCCGAGAGCTCCGCAGGACGATCACCCAAAAAGAAGACATGATCAAGGACCTCCGAATGGGCGGCGTCGGAACCGCGCAACCAGCGGCTCCACCCGATGCAGAATCATTGCTCGAGGCTTTTCAAGAACGGTTCTTCGAGGCAAGAAGCCAGATCGAGGGGTTTGAGTCTCAGATCAGCGAGATGGAGCTCAACGGCGCTGCACCACGAGAGATCGAGCTTCTCAAGCACAAGATGAACGATCTTGCGATCCGTGAGCGCAGATGGATCCAGCAGATCGCTTCGACTCTTCAAAAATATCGCAATGCTCGCAAGAGCGCGGGCGGAGAGTAGCGATGTTGAGATCCAAAGACATCGAGGATTACTTTGATGCCGCATTCGAAGCGCTGAAGCCCGGAGACGTTCTTCCCTTCGACATGCATCTATATTTTTCTCAGAATCGGCACATCATGGTTTGGCGCCGCAAGGGAGAGGCTCTCACCGACGCCTTCATCGACAAGTACCGATCCCGCGGCATGGAGCGTTTCTGGATCTACAGTGATGACCGCAAGGCTTACGAGCAGTACGTTGGCGCAGAGAACTCAGAAAAGGATGAGACGCCAGCGGCCCCCGAATCTCCTCACTCCGTGGACCCAGAGATCCCGGCGCAAACCTACCTGGCCCCAGTCTCACCGCTACTAGAACAAGAAAAAAAACATGAACCCAGGAGCGAGGCAGGGCAGAAGCTCGCCGAGCTCTTAAGGAATCCTGAGATCGACGATCGCTCGAAGATTGCCAAAGTGGCTCTTGCTGCGCGAAAGATTCTGGCCAAAACCGCAAAACCCGATACACACGAAGCGCAGAGCCAAGCCATGGAGAAGGCTCGCGATGCCGTGCGAGACATCCTGGACATGGTCTACGAGACGGCTTCTGATGAGCTCAAATCGCTCTGCGCGGAGATCTTTAAGTTGGCAAACGTCGAGCCCCAACTTGAGCATGGAGTGAACGTCTCGACTTACTCGGTCCTGTTTGCGATGGCGTTTGGAAGAATCGATGAATCGCTTTTGACTGACATTGCGATGGCAAGCCTGCTTCATGACGTTGGAATGTGCCAGATCTCTGCCTCGATCACGCCGATTCCATGTAAAAAACAAGACCTCGCTCAACGAGACCAATTTGAGAGACATGTGAACATGAGCGCTCAACTGATCGCCGCTTATGGAGCGTTTCTCCCAGAGCGGGTCAAAACCGTGCTCATTCAGCATCACGAAAAGTTCGATGGCACCGGATTTCCTAAACGCCTCAAAGGATTTGAGATCGACGACATCGCCCAGCTTCTAGGCATGTCAGACCTCATCGAGACAGTCGCCTCAGGGCAATGGGATGGCGAGCGACGCACGCTCAAGGCCACTCTCCAGATGCTAGAAGCACTAGAGAAGAACCGAACTTTTCCCGAGCACTTCAACCCTGAAGTTTTCGCGGCGATCATGCGCTGGGTCCGCTCAACTGAAGCCAGTCAAGCCGCAAAAGAAGCTGCGCAGATCGTCGAGCTCAAGGCACGCGAGCTATTGAAGCACGCGAGCTAAGGCCACTAAGCGACTTTCTCCCTCAGCGACAGCAACATTCCGTACGCCATCCGCACAGCAGCCTGCGCGTATTTTGGATCCACTTTCTCCGCTCCTTGGCCACTGAGAACCAACGCACCCAAAGGGGCCGATGTCCCAGCACGAATCTGAGTCACAAGAACAGGCACGGAGTCGCCGGCGGCTGTTTTTGCTTGGCTGAGCCCCGCAGCACCGCTTGCGGGTCCCTCCCACCAGCCAGCTTCTTGATCGGGGGTCCCTGCACAAGACCAAGCCTTTCCATTCGCACCGCAAACCCAAAGCTCGGCGCGCAGTCCCCCGCACGACGCGCTCAGGTAAGTGCAATAGCGATGGCTCATCCAGGAGATATCCACTCCCTCGCGATTCATGAGCTCAGAAAGCAGAAACGCCAAAGCCAAGGGGCTCAGCGTAGGCCCAGGCGGCTGAGTGGCAGCAACAGATTGGGGGCCCGAAGGAAGTTCAGCGGTCGATTTCTCAACTTCTTGCGCGGGCTCCTCGTCGACGGACGCCGCACTGACAGCTTCATCCCCTGCTTCTGCAACAGGCGCTTCGTCTTCCAAATCATCTAGCGACGTATCCTCTGCCAACGCAGGTGCTTGGACCGCCGCCAGATCAGTCCGAGCCCGAAAGGGTGGGGCAGCTTCTTGAACCTCATCAAGCAAAGGGAGATCGTCGAGAGAATCATCCAAAGCGGGCGCAGCTTCAATGGGAGGAGGCGTTTGGTCGGCCCCTGCATCAACCGGAGGGGCTTGCCCAAACTCCTCATCAGGATACCAACTGTCATCCAGGTCATCGAGGTCGTCGAGCGAAGGCTTCTCTTGCGACTCGTCCAAGTGAGTGAGCCGAGCCGCTCGCTCCTGTGCTTTGCGTAAGGCGTTCGCAACTCTCTCTGCTTCTGCTTTTTGGCGTTCGGCCGCTTCAAGCGCCTCGCGCTTGGCCCGACGAGCGTTGGTTACGGACGATAATACGCTTTCGCGAGCGCCCGCCGTCAGCGAGAGCAAAAACTCCTGGACCGGTCGATCCAGCTTGTCGAACTTCATCTGAAACTTGGGCTCCACTTCGAGAGTCACCCACTGTTTGCCAACTCGCTTGGGAACCGCCCGCCCCTTGTAAACCCAGAACGCGCCAAGCGCGCGCAGACTTGGCTCATCGATCCCCTCCATTTGGGGCGTCACAAAAACACAGGTCTTGATGCCATCCACGTTGGACGACACTCTTTGCCACTTGCCGCCTTGGGGATTGAAGTGATCTACCGGATACCTGAACTCCTGCACTCCGGATCCCTTGGGTTCAAACGGATCCTCGGCGCCGTCCAAAGAGTGATCGACAGCATCATCTTGGATCGGTTTCCGAGGGGGAACTGCGATACCCTTGGCCTTGCGCTCTTCGATGACAGCCATCTCATACGAATCAAAGATCTTGGGCAACGCGCTTTGGGCTGCGACTGAGTCGCGCGCTACGGCTAAGCCACCGCCGCGAATCGGCCCAAACTTCGAGCCGTACTTCTGGCCATCGCAAAAGAAACTGAGATCAGCAGAGGCGCCTTCAAAGGTCCAAACCCCTTTTCCGAAAATCGGCTGAGCTCCGACAAAAAGCCAGAACCCTTGCTCCCTGATGAACGGGTCATTTTGCTCTGAGGCAGGCTTCCACTGCCAAAAGGTTTGCGCATTCAGCGTTTGTCCCACGACTTCAAAAGATGTCCACCGCCCCGCTCCGGGCCCTGGCCCCGTCAGCTTCACGATCCATTTGGCGCCATCCCATTGAGGCCTGCGCCCTTGCAAGAGCCAGCAATCGCTTCGCAGGACGAGCGGGTCTACAAAATATACTTTTCCGATCTCGCTTATCCTCGGGGACTTATCCGGCACCCTGAGCGGTTTGGGCAACAGCTGTGCAGCCACCGGGTCCTGACTTTTAGAATCTGGCGCTAATTGTCCCTTGTCGACCTGTATCAAATGCGGTCCAACAGTTCGAGAAGTGGCCGGAGCCACACTTTTCTCGAGTGATTGCTCACTGACCTCACCGTCTTGATCCGCAGCCGCTTTGATCATCTCAAGAAGTTTGGCCGATTGTTCTGAGTCCTTGGCGACGGTAAGGACCTTCAACCGACTCGGATCTTCGAGCGCGATTTTGCGGCCGTAGCAGCGCCCCTGATAATAGAATCCCAGTGAGGGCGCATTTGCGGCAAACGTCCAGTGCCCCCCTCGATACTCGGGCCTATTGCCTCGAAACAGCCATGCCCCCTGCTCAACGACAAACGGATCATTCTCAGGATCCCCGGGACGCCATTGCCAAAGCTCTTGTGAGTCTTTTGAGCCTGTCAGGCCTTCAGCGCTTGAGTCTACTTGCACCCAATTGCCTAGATCAGGAGCTGGACCGCGCATTCGCAACACCCAGACCTCGCCTGTCATCCGAGGCTGCGCACCCGCAAGAATCCAGCAATCGCTTTCGATCTTCAGAGCGTCGGCCCACTTGATTTGCGTCGGTGACTCGGGCTGCGCAGACGGCCTTACAGGCGGAGGCACGACCGGAGGCGCGGAGAGAAGTGGGGGCATCTCGATAAAGGCGGGAAAATCTCCCGTATTCTGGGGCAGTACCTTGAGATGGCGATCAATTTTGAAAAGCAGCGACTTTGCGGTCGTCGAGTCCGGGAGAACCTCGGTGCAACCCGCAATCGATAAACGCGCGATCAGGTCATCGTCTCGCACGCCATCAGTGACCACCATGCGCACGCGCTTTTGCGGCACCTGCGCCACGAATTTTAGAAACATCAGATACTGATTGATGTCGGCTGCATGGCGAGCGTGACCGATCACGAGACAAGCTTCGAGCTGCCTCACGACCGCAAATGCATCCAGAGGTGAACGACACTGCACCACCTGCACGCCTTTGTGCCTCTCGAGGCGCTTCATGACAGCGGCGGCAGCTACACCGACCGGCTCCATGAAAAGCACCGCATGGGTCCCACATTTTACGGCAAACTCAGTCGCGTTTTGCGCCATCTCTGAATGTCTTTTCGGTCCAAAGGTTTTGACACTTGAAGGCAAAACGCTTGATAATCGCTGATATGCGTGAGCACGTCGACACGGCTTGGATCCATGCGCTTAAATCCGCCGCTAGATTCGCCAACAATCACTCACACGACGCCGCCATTGGATTGACGTTTGGCTACTTTACAGGACACCCCGTCGCTCTTCTTAACCGAAAGCGCCTCAAAGCTATCCTTGCAGCCGTGGCTGAGAGATCCGCAGAACTCAAACGCCCATTGCGAGTCCTGGACTTAGCTTGTGGCGGCGGAATCATCACATGTGCAGTCGCCCAGATGGGACACCTCACCTTAGGCCTGGACTCAGATGCAGGGGAGGTTCGGCTCGCTCAGCTTTTCGCTCAAGAAGAAAAACTCAGCGGGATGTTCTCACTCGCCAATCTGCTCCGTTCTGCCGATTGGGAGCGAACTGCCGAGCAAACTCTGGGAGGTAAACCCGATGTCATTATTTTGGCGTACGCTCTGCATCACTTTTCTGACACTACCGCTTTATTAAAAAGACTGAGCCACTGGGTGGATCCTGGCGCCCTCCTATTGATCAATGAAGAAAATCCTGACTCGCTGCTTTTTCGAGTCAAGCATCAAGTCCGCACCTGGATCCAGAAGGATACGGACCAGGAATGGCATCACACCTATGACCAGTGGAAAAAAATCCTAGAAACTCACTCATTCGCAGTGCATCCGGTCAAGGTTGGCCTCGACATCGCTCCTGCGCTCGCGCGTCTTCGGCCCAAGAAGTGCTGGTCTCTTGTGTTTACTGCTCAGCGGGTTTAGCGTTTTCAATGGGCCGCTTGCTCTCACCTGGCCCCAATCTCAATTGGCCTCAGAAGATAAGGAGCCACTAGTGGCCGAAGTCCCATGGCCTTCACCGAGCCTTGGCCCCTTCAATCGAAAGCAAAGCTGGATCGTCGCGACGATTCTCGCGCTGCTATTCCATTTGCTTTTGCTTTTGCCCAAATTTCCCGGCCTCCTTCTGCCAGAGGTCCAAAAAAAACCGCAAATCAAAATTCAAAACGTTGATCCGCGCAAACTTGAGGAGATGCGCCGCAAATGGCGTGACAGTGAAAAACAACTACTCCTCAATAAAAACTCCTCACAACCTAACGCAGCCGAACCGCCCCCAGATGCTCGCTACATGTCGGATCGAAACATCCGCGTCGATAAAGAAACGCGCGCTCGCGAACACGTCGTATTACCTAAGCAAGGGGCACCAGGCCCCAAGGCCGCACCTCAGCCTCGAGAGACGCAAGCACCTAAGCCCAAGGTGAAGGGACGCGCTCTCCCCAAACTCGGAAATCTAGGGCTTCCGCTCCCCGCACCTTCGACGGGCTCACAGGCTCAAGCACCTACTCAACCGCGAAGGCCAGTCGCACGCTCGGGCGATGAAGGTGGCCATCAGTACATCAAAGACCCTAAGGCTCTCGAAGGCAGCGAGAACATCCTCAATGCCCAAGAGTCCGTATTCTACTCTTTTTACGCCCGCCTCTATGAAGCCATTGGTCCGATCTGGCAAAGCAAGATTCGCGAAGGAGCGTTTCGCCGAGGCAAACTCGCAGCCGGTAACTACACTACGCAGCTCGACGTAGTCTTCGATAAGCAGGGCAATCTCGTTGGGATCCGTCAACTGCAGGGATCGGGGATCCCCGAGTTTGATCAAGCTGCCACCCTATCCTGGAAGCAAATCGGTCGATTCCCTAACCCTCCGACAGGCCTACTCAACGAGCAAGAACAAGTTCATACGGGTTGGACATTCACGGTACAGGTGAATCAGGGAATGAACTTTGAGTCTTTGCCGCCCGAGCGGGTTTATTGAGATCCCAAATTGGAACTAACCTTTTGCCAACCGGCGCGATTTTGGAACCGCTGAAGCGGCGGGTTTTTGCGTTCAATCCCACAGATCGACTCAAAGATAATCTCGTTCAAAAATAATTTCGGGCCTAAAATAAGATGTTTTCATGCACACCCATGACTCAAGAGCCTCGAAACGTGCGCACTGGCACATAGGTTGCTCTACGGGCTTCGTAGTTAGGGCTGCTTTCGCTCCTGAGAAAATCTTTTCCTGAAAAACAGGAACATTCCCCTCCATTAAAGATTTAGCTCAAATGGATAGGGCGAAAGCAGCCCTAACTTTTTTTGCTCCATGTCAGTACAATCGCATCCCGCGATTTCGCTAGCCGACCTAAAAAGCCTCTGACTACGCTTTCGCTGTACTGCTCGGCCCTTAGGACCCTGAACTTCCGGTCAACGCCCGAACCCCAAGTACAACCACTACAAAAAGTAGAATCGCAAGCGCGATGCGAACATTTGAGCGACGGGTAAACACTTCCAAACTTTCGCGAAAACTTCTGTCGCTCGGAGATCTCAGGCCTTGGCTTTCACGCGAAATCAACGCGAGATGCGCGACACTTCTCGAAAGCAGGGACTCTTCGCCTCGAGGCAAACCTCGATCGAGCGCATAGTACAACTCGCGGCAACGCCCCAGCGCTTCCCGACATGAAGCGCAGGCCATCAAATGATTCTGCAAAAATAACCTTTCGCGGCCAGAGGAGATCTCTTCATCCAGAAATCGCTGGGTCCAAGGCTTTCGCGCATCGTATGAAGGGCAAGAAGCACCCAACTGCGAAGCCCCTGCTGGATAGATCTTAAGTCCTGCGGCCGAAGCGAAGCGAAGGCGAGCATCCCAAGCTCTTTGCTCGACGACTGATGGCTCGACACCCAAAATTCGTCCCATGCGTGAATAGGACCATCGCGCCAAATGCAGAGCAACAAGACTATATTCACCAAATATATTTTGATGAGCTG
>CAZGCK010000034.1:30101-33825 GCA_964524175.1 uncultured Bacteriovoracaceae bacterium
GCAGGAATCGTTCTTCCGGCATCAATCGATAAAACGATCGAGCCGCCCCCGTGTCAAGATGACTCAACGCAAGATTTGCTGCCGTGTCAGCAGCAATGCCCTTTCTCACAACGCGATCCAATAAAGCCTCGGCAGCCCGCTCTAGACGTCTCTCTTCGGTGAGATCCATAAAAGAAACAGCGCTGAGCGTCTCTGCTGTCGCAGCGTGTGACTCGAGAAAGTCCGGCCAAAGCGCATGTCCAATTTGAATCAAATTTCGAATCTGACTTGAATCCATCATTCCTGACTCTTCCTTGATCATCTTGACAGAGTCTTAAAACCACAGGAGATTCTTCTTATTGTGCTCCAGTCAGTCGACTCGAACTCAGTGTACCACGAGTACCGATCAGGAAAAGTGGAGGGGAAACAACTTGGAAAGAGTGGAATCAAGGAAGTCCTTGTGCATTTTCACGTTCTTGATTTTGATTTTTTCTCTCAAAGCGCAGGCAAATGAGTTTAAAGCGCCAGAACTTTGGCATCTCGAAAAACTGAGCCAACCCAGTCTGCACATGGAACCCGTGCGCGAGAACGCAAAAAGCCGAGATGGCTTAAAGCTCGCACTCAAACACTTTACCCGAGTGGGAGCTCAACCGGTTCTGCTCATCCACGGCCTAGCTCAGAACGACCGAGGCTGGGACGCCATCGTCAAGCAATATAGCTTTGCTCGATTTCTCCATGCCCAAGGATTTGATGTTTGGGTGGGTAATTTGCGCAGCGCCGGCACGCCCGGGTTTAAGAGCGAGACGCCCGACGGGCCTCACCATTGGACTGTCGATGATTATGCGATCAACGACATACCCGGCCTGATCGAAGCAGTGACAGAAAAGACAGAGCAGCTACCCTTTGTGATTGGTCACAGTATGGCCGCGTGGGCTCTCGAAGGGTACCTGGCCGGACTCGTCTACGACAGGAACGGCAGGATCCGTCGCCAACAGCCATTGGGACTCGCTCGCCAATCCAAGATCAAAGGCATGATCACGCTCGCGGGGGTCTACAACCTGAAGTGGGACAAAACGATCACGCAGGCCGCAAAAGATCCGATCTTGAGCGAGCTCGATTTTTACCGCTCCAATTACGAGCTCGAGCTGCTTGCTTCTATCAAAATGCTGTATCTGATTGTCCCGCATCTATACGCTCTGCCTTTAGACTGGGTGAGTAGAGTGCTCTACCTGCCGCTCGAGCAGATCCCCTGGATCGGCAAGCGATTGAGCCGCCTTTATCAAAATCTACAGGAGCAGGTGATCCAAACGCCGCTTTTGAGTACCCTCTACTATCCACCCAATTCTGATCCCGAGATGGTTCGCCTCCACGTTCGCGATGGCTTAGAGGACCTTGGGCCGCGCTTAGTCGAGCAATTAGCGAACGCCTTGAACAACCAGAAAACGGAGAGCTACTACCACATCGACCGCCCCGCAGACGCCTACGTTTACGGATCGGTGCGATCGCGGGTCGAAGTACCCATGCTTTTTGTAGGGGGCGGGCGTGACAGGCTAGCGAGCTCGAGGGAAGTTTACGAAGATGGCTACCTAGCGACTCAGACTAAAGACAAACAGTTTCTGCACGTCGAACACTACGGCCACCTCGACATCATGGCGGGAATCAACTCACCCAAAGAAGTCATGGCCCCTGTTGCGAAGTGGATGCACGAAAGAAAATAAAACACTAAGGGCGCGCCACCCAGACCTCATGGGTCTTTGCGACACGCCCTTAAAGACTACCCTCACTGAGAAGGTCTAGTTCTTTACAGAATGACTGGCAAGAGAGGAGTTACAACCGGAGTTACAACCGGAGTTACAACCGGAGTTACAACCGGAGTTACAACCGGAGCTACAACCGGAGTTACAACCGGAGCTACAACCGGAGCTACAACCGGAGCTACAACCGAAGTTGCTGGTAGTTCAGGAATACTCGGAGCCGCGAACGAAATCCAAGTCGATTCCTCTCCACCACAACCATCTTCCTCACACATTTTGTTGACCGTGCACTTGCGAACTGGATCGGTTACATAGTCTCGCTCGCCCGAAACCAAGATGCCTTCGATCAAGCCGGTAGTTGCATTGAAGACGGCGCTTCCCGAATTGCCGGCATAGGTATCCAGATAGGAGGTGAACGTCTTTGAGAAAGCTCGGGCATCGCGGATTTTCGCCCCGCCAGATACCTTGGTTGGAAGACCAGTGGGATGACCGATAACGAGAATGTCAGTTCCTACAACTGCCGGTGCGCCCCGGCTGATAGGAAGTGGCTTATGCCCGGTCACGTTACGATTCAAACGAACAACGGCGAAGTCAGCTTGACCGCCGCCATAGGAGCGAGCGACGATTTCTTTGCATTCATAAACTTCACCCTGAGGCAGCGTGAGCGCGGTGTCGGTCTCGTGGGAAAGTCGAAAACCAAAGGCGAACCGAGTGCTCTGGCATCTGGATTGATCATCCATGCAATGCCCTGCCGTGAGAATGAGATCGGGCCCAACGAGAGTGCCCGAACAAAAGGCAGCCGTAGGTTGATCGAAAAAAGGCTCTCCAGCGCAAAGATTCATGCGAGCGCCAAGAGGCTTGGCTCTGATCTTAAACAGCTGCGTGCGAGGATCCAAATCCAGCACCTTCTCTTCGAACAAGGCAACAGTTGAATCCGCCAACTCTTGCTCAAGAGAGCTCGTCAGTTGGTAAAAATCCAGCCGGTTATCTGGGCCATAAACAGGGGCGTCAAACGCCCAAACGCCTTGCGAGAAGACCAACCCTGTAAAAACAACTCCTGCCCACGCCTGAACTTTCTTGCTCATTCAATTCCCCCCGGAACTGGTTGTTTCGCCCTTGGTTAGACGGTGTTCCCCAACACCGACCTGGCACGCGTTTGGTAATAATCTTGATCCAATTAAAATCAAACAAAGCTGTAAATTTTACTCTACGAAAAGTGTATTTGAGGGGCGAATCCTATATGCCGCGTCATCATCAATGAAACAATCGAACAAGATTTGCGGCTCGAAGCCGCCTACAAGGAGCTCAAATCGCTGAAATCCGACAGCGACGCCCTAAAGATCTGGCATCCAGTATTCGAACCGGAAACTCCCCCGATTCCTTCGCAGGCTGGTTCAGGACGCGTAGGCCCCTAACGGTTACTAGCTCCTGCTGCCGTCGGCGAACCGACTGAGGCGTCTGACACGGCAAACTTGCCCTTAATCTCATTTACATCTCGGATGAAATCCGGCCGCATCTTCAAAATCTCGTAAGTCCTTTGCGCGATTTCGACGCCTGCTTCCACATCGCTAGGAAAGTGCACGCCGAGAACCACTCGGTCTGTGCCTACTTCCTTCGCGCGCTTCATAATCGAATCGGCGCGATCTGGGAACAAATCCTTCAGAATCAAGCCTTGCAAATAAGCAATAGCAGCGTGCCCGCTTGGATAGCTGTATCCTTTGCCATTGCCGTGCAGAGCCCCTTCGCAAAGCTTCACGTTTTGCAGGCTGAGATGCGGACGCACTCTCTTTTCCCTTAGCTTCAGAGTCCAAACCGCCGAATCAACCTCAAGGCCCGCCCGCATCAGCAAGGAACTTACCGCCATCACTTCCGAGTCCCGGAGAACCTTAACAGAAGGTCCGAAAAAACCAGCCACATTCACAACGATCCCGGCCTTAGCTCGCTCGCAATCCTGTCGCGAACGACTTTTTTGGAGCTGCATGACCTTGTTT
>CAZGCK010000035.1:0-20907 GCA_964524175.1 uncultured Bacteriovoracaceae bacterium
CTGAGTGTCATCTCCAAGAATGGCGATACCGACACTCTCTTCTTCCAAATTGAGAACCATCCCGCTGATGCCGCCACCGAAGTCGACAAGCTCTCCAGCCATTGCCTTCTCGAGTCCGTAGACCTTTGCGACCCCGTCACCGACAGAAACAACGGTTCCGGTTTCAGAAACATCAAGACGCTTTTCGAAATTAGCGAGTTGGGATTTTAGGATCTGAGTAATTTCTTCTGGACGAATCTGCATAGTTTCCTCGGAATTCTAGTGAGAAGTGACACCGGCAGTAAGCCGGTCACGAAGCTGTTGAAGTTGTGCTCGCAGGGTTCCATCGTAGGTCACGCCATTTACGGTGACCTTGGTGCCTGCCAAAAGATTCGCGTCAGTCGAAGTACTGAAGGCGACTCTCCTACCTAGTTTTTTCTTAAATGCGGCCGCAAGAGACTCAACATCTCCATCGCTCATGGGCTCAGCAGAGACGAGCCGTCCCGCTACTCCACCCTCGGCCTCGAGGCGTACACCGGCAAATGCCTCACGAATACTACGCAAAGCAGGGAGACGACCTTTATTGGCTAATAAATTTAAAAATTGAGAAAAGAGCTTTGTGTAACCCGCTTTCGAAGAAATCGCATCGAGATAGGCGACTTTGTCTTTTGCGGGCATAACAGGACCCATTAGGGCCTTCCGAGCGTCATCAGAGGAATCTAACGCTATTAGCAGAGAATCCATCTCTGCTTCGAGCACATCCAAAGCTTCTGAAGAGGTTTTTGCGTCTTGAGCGGCCTGAAAGAGCGCCTTTGCATAGGAAGTAGCGACGCTCATTGCACTGTCTCCACTTGATTAGAGAATTCTTGGCGAATTCTAGCACGATCATCGCCAGTAAGGCGCTCGCGCAGGATATTCTCTGCGCGGTCGATCGTCTTCATACCAACTTCTAAAAAAAGCTCGTTCTTTACTTGAGTGTAGAGTCCCTGCGCCGAAGCTCGCGCGTCGGTTGCGATAGTAGCAGACAAGCGCTGCGCCTCAGCTACTACGCGTGTCTTAGAGGCAGCCGCGTCTTGCTTGGCTTGTTCTCTCAACGATACGATCTCTGCATCCATCGCTTTGAGCTTGCCCGTGAACTCATCGTATTTGGCCTGCGCCCCTACGAGCATCTCGCGCACACGCTTTAACTCATCTCTTAAACTCACATGTCGCTGCACCACAAAAGAACGAATCGGCGCTTTGAGCTTCCAGACCAAAAGTCCCACGAGCATTGTGAAGTTAATGAAAGGGAGGATTAACTCTTTCATGCCTTCCATTAGACTTTCCTCGAAAGAAGTTTTTCAGAAATGCTACGTGCCATACCCTCGATATCCACTTCAAGCTGAGCTTTAAGTTGCTCACGTTGCTTGCTGATCGATTCCGCAGCCTCTTGGTTGATCTTTTTGGCTTCTTCACGAGCGCGGGACAAAAGTGCATGCTCCTCTTTTTTTGCCTCGTTCAATATTGCGTCGTACTCCTGTTTAGCTGCTTTCCGCTCCTCAGAGATCCGCTTTTTGTACTCTTCAAATTTGGCGTCGGCTTGAGCCATCAGGCGCTCAGCCGCTTCGCGATCCGCCACAGTTTTCTGATGGCGGGCTTCAAAGAGGCGCAGAAATGGCCTGAAATAAAGCGGGCTTAAGATAAAGAAAAGAACTGCAAATATGACGAGCTGGATGAAGAAAGTGTTATTGATCTCCAGCTGGTTGAGAATGGCACTCACGTCCGGTTCACTCCAAGTCACTGCCCAAAATGGGGGTGGTACGCCAATGGTATGGTTAACCGGTGGCTAGCATGCGCTAGACCGCGAGGTCAAGAAACTTGGAAATAAAATGCTTACTTTTGTGCGGCGAGAAAGGGCTTGGCAGGTTGTGCTGGCGCGTGGGCCATCTTGCTATTGCCTTCAAAGATAACGCCTTCATCGACACTTAGGCTTGGAGTGAGAATATCGCCTCTAAAAATCGCTGGTCGATGAATTTCTACTCGGTGCTTAGCCCGCACGCTACCATTGACCTCGCCACTAATGACTACAATGCCCGCTTCGATCTGGCCATATACGCGTGCACCCTCGCCCACAATGAGCGTGTCTGGGGTGTAGATTTCTCCTCGGAAAGTTCCGCCTATTCGAACTGTGCCTTGAAAACAGAGCTTGCCCTCAAATTCACATCCGTGATCGATGACTCCGGTAACGGCGCTTTGGGTCGCTGGGACACTGAGGTCTTTCGAACTCATGTTTTGGCCTCCTGCCTAGACATGGCAGCACGATAGGCGCCCTCTATTAGCGCATCAATAAGCTTTTCGTGCATTTGCACAGGAACATATTTCATACTCTTCTATTCTGCATGGCATCAATGATCCGATCAAGCTCTTGCCTAGAAGCAAAGTGAACGACAATTTTTCCACGCCTCTCTGACCCCTTCACTTCTACTCTCGTAGACCATTGCCGAGTGAGATCTTGGGCTACCGTAAAGAGTCTTTGCTCAGCAGGAGACGACTGCTGCGCGACTCCTCCTGCGGCCTTAAGTGTTGATAATCCTTGAGACTTTAGCTGATCAACGAGTGCCTCTGCATCCCGTACACTCAAACGCTTTTCTACAATTTGGGCTCGTGCGCGCAAGCGAAGATCATTATCTTCTAAGCTCAAAAGTGCTTTACCATGTCCGAAACTCAATATTTGCCGCTTCAAATCATCGATGATGGCTTCGGGGAGTCTAAGGAGTCTCAAAAAGTTCGCAACAGTTGCTCTATCTTTGCCTACACGCTGTGCCACTTCTTCCTGAGTGAGCGAGAAGTCCTGAACTAGCTGAAAATAGGCCAGCGCCTCATCGATGCAATTCAGGTTCTGCCGTTGAATGTTCTCTACCAGAGCAAGCTCAAGAGCCTCCCGATCAGTTGAACGACGAATGACGATCGGCACGTGCTTCAAACCCGCTAGTTTAGCAGCGCGTAGTCGCCGCTCACCGGCAATGAGCTCGTATTCACCTTGCGGGGATTTTCGGACAACAAGGGGTTGGATGATTCCATTAGCTCGAATGGATTGAGCTAGTTCCTCTAATGCCGCATCGTCAAATTCTCGACGGGGTTGGTACTGATTGACCTTAATTTCCTCGGGCCGAATGAGTCCAATTCCTTGCTGACGGTCTTTGTTGGCCATTTCGGGCGCTTGCGAGGGGGCTCCTGCGGCAACTGCCCCTGCAGGAGCCATGGGACCGCCCTGAGGCGCTGTAACTGTGTTAATTGCCCCCGCTGACGGCGCAGCTCCCGGAAATAACGATGCTAGACCTTTTCCTAATGCCGGCTTTTGTGCCAATCGATACCTCTCTTAACTTCCCTGTTTTAATCTTAAATTCCCATTGCAGCGGCTGGCGGCGCGGTGGACACGCTCGACTCACCTAGATTTTGCGATACCCCTGGAGACTCGGGGGCCCTCTCTGCCTGAGGTTGGTTTCGACCCAACAATTCTTTGGCCAAATTCATGTAGGCAGAACAGCCCTTCGAATCGATGTCATAGAGCAATATGGGTTTACCAAAGCTGGAGCATTCACTGAGGCGAACATTGCGCGGAATCACGCTATCAAAAACTTTTCCTGAAAAGTGAGAGCGAACTTCCTTCACTACCTCATGCGCTAGGTTGTTGCGCCCATCGAACATGGTGAGCACAATTCCTTCTTCAGCAATTGCGGGATTGATGCTTTGGCGAACCAGAGAGACCGTGTGCAAGAGCTGGCTTAAGCCCTCAAGAGCAAAGTACTCACACTGAAGTGGCACTAAAAAGCTATCACAGGCATTGAGAGCATTGATTGTCAGCATTCCCAGCGAAGGAGGACAATCAATGAGTATGTAATCATATTGGTCGCGAACTTCCGCAATCGCTGCCTTTAGCTTGCCCTCACGAGCAAACGCGGTGACGAGCTCGATCTCAGCTCCCGCAAGGTCGTTGTTGGCAGGGGCCACAAAAAGATAATCAACCTCGGTTGGCCGGATGACCTCGGACAACTTCGCGTCACCAATCAGTGCATGATAAACGTTCTTATCTGCCTGCACTGACGCACGATCGATCCCCAAAGCAGATGACGCATTGCCCTGCGGATCCAAATCAAGAACCAGTACCCGTCGTTCAGCAAATGCAAGCGACGCCGCAAGGTTGACCGTTGTAGTTGTCTTTCCTACGCCGCCCTTCTGGTTTGTAATAGCAATGACCTTCCCCATAAGACCTCCTTGGTCGCCTAGCGAGAATGCGCTGGAGGGGGCATCCTCTTTGATGCCCCCTCTTTCATGTGGATGTGGTGGGTGTGGTTAATCACAAGATAGCGCAAACTTAAGTCAAGGCTAACCGTGAATATCTGGCTCATCAAGGTGTTTTTAAAAAAGAGGAGTATTTTTTGGATTTATTTGGCCGAAAGAGCCACCCATTAAAGAAAGGGGAGAAAATGTTCTACGTGGAACAGCCTGAGTACTCAGTGGAGGGAATTAAAAGGTTCCACGTGGAACACGCTGCAAGCGGACGATGATTCTCTGCTTATTCTCGCTTCCCACTGCGTACTCATGCTGACCCGTCACCCCGAGAGGACATTTCTTTCTACTTTTTTGAAACTCACCCCACTCGGTAGTCCACCGTGGACCCTTGAGAAGGAGGAGCGTGTTCCACGTGGAACAGTTTTCTAACCATCCATAGATTCGATCCACTGGGCCCACAGCTCGAGCCACCACCGAACGCACTGTGTTCTTCTTCAAGTACGTCTCTGCTCGACCTGCAACAACCTGCACACGATCCAGTCCCAACTTTTGAACGGTACGGGATAAAAAATCGGCTTTGTGACCTTCAGACTCAGCCAATACCCAAGCTTCTGGCTGGATCAACGCGCACAAAAGGCCAGGAACCCCTACTCCTGACCCCAAATCCATCGCCGGATAGTCCAAAAAACCCGATTTGAGCAGTTCCTTCACGTCCATAACGTGTCCCTCAACAAACTCCTGGGGCGAAATGAGACGCGTGAGATTCTGCTGTTCATTTTCTTCAACCACGCACTCTCGAAACTGATCAATACGATGCGCAGTCTCCTGTGGCAAATCGGGCCATGCTTTTTGGAGGCGATCCAGAAATTCGTGATTCACAGTCTTGCCTGCCGCGCGTTCATTTTTAGATAAATCATCAGATTGGCCACGGCTGCAGGAGTCACCCCAGCGAGCCGTGAAGCCTGACCAATCGTTTCTGGGCGGGTCATTTGAAGACGACTCTTAATTTCAGTTGAAAGCCCTGGCACGCGTCCAAAATCGAGTGAAAGAGGGATTTTCATTTGCTCATTTTTTCGAACACCTGCCATCACATCCAAATCTCGTTGGATATACCCTTTGTACTTCACCTGAATCTCCACTTGCTCCCGAACCTCTGGATCCTGATTTTGGCCATCAAACCCTAATTCGCAAATGCCGTCCCAATTCAACTCAGGTCGGCGCAAAAGCACTTCTGCGGAAACTCGATCCTTGAGAGGACTGAATCCGCGTTGATTGAACCAGGTGTTAACCTCTTCTCGCGGATAGAAATAATGCTCTGAAAGTCGTGCGCTCGTCTGAGCCACTTCTTCCCGTTTTCGATCAAACCGCCGATAGGAATCTTCGGACAACAATCCAAGTTTCCAGCCCGCTTCGCTGAGCCGTAAATCGGCATTATCTTCCCTCAAATAAAGACGATACTCGGCTCGCGACGTAAACATCCGGTAAGGCTCATCGGCACCCTTAGTCACGAGATCATCCGCGAGCACCCCAATATATCCTTCGAGACGAGACACCGTAAAAGCATCCCGCTCCTGAACAATAAGTGCGGCATTAATTCCTGCGATGAGCCCTTGCGCCCCCGCCTCTTCATATCCGGAGGTCCCATTCACTTGGCCGGCAAAGAAAAGGCCGCTGATGTCTTTAGACTCAAAAGTAGCCTTCAACTGACGAGCATCCACACAGTCGTACTCAACTGCATAACCGAAGCGGATGAACTTGGCTTGATCGAGCCCCTCAATACTTCGAACAAACCGCTCTTGAACATCCGAGGGCAGGCTCGTTGAAATTCCATTCACATAGACCTCATCCGTATGAAGTCCTTCGGGCTCAAGAAAAATCTGGTGACGGTCCCGATCGCGAAAACGCTTTACCTTGTCTTCAATGGAAGGGCAGTAGCGCGGTCCGACTCCTTGAATCAATCCAGTAAATAACGGAGAGCGAGAGAAGTTTTCCTCAATAATTTGATGCGTTGCGTTATTTGTGTATGTGATGTGGCATGCCACTTGAGGAAGCAAGGGAAAAGGCGCCGGCTTATAATAAAACGAAAACGGAACCGGTTGAGGATCCCCAAACTGCGGATCCAGCCGACTGTAGTCAATGCTCTTGCGATCGAGTCGAGGGGGAGTTCCCGTCTTGAGACGACCCAATCGAAAACCCATGGCTTCAAGACTTGCACTCAATCCCTGAGCAGCTTGATCCCCCGCCCTGCCTCCCTCAGTTTGATCAAATCCGGTAAACATTACGGCCCTCATAAAAGTTCCGGAGGTTACAACAACCGTTCGGGCCAGCATCTCAACACCGTTTTTGAGGCGAACTCCACGAACCCGGGAGCCCCCCACTAATAAGCCATCCACCTCCTGGGCAACAATAGTGAGACCAGGAACTGTCGCTAGGTACTCTTGCATTCTCACTGCATACAGAGTCTTATCGCATTGAGCCCGGGATGAACGAACGGCAGGGCCCTTGCTCGAATTCAGACGACGGTACTGAATCGCAGTTTTATCAGTATTGATGCCCATAATCCCGCCTAGGGCATCGATCTCTTTAATCAACTGGCCTTTTGCCAATCCACCCATCGCGGGGTTGCACGACATAAAACCAATTCTTTCAGGATTGAGCGAAATCAGTGCAGTTTTACAGCCCATACGCGCAGAAGCGTGTGCCGCCTCCGTACCCGCATGACCGCCGCCGATTACGATGACATCCCAATGATTCATTGTCACGCCGAGTAACATCTCGACAGAGCTGGAGTCAAACGGTGCGTTGCCCATAACTTGCCAGGTTTTTTGAAGTGGGCTAGGTTCGACACTTGTCAATCAGGATGCGGGCGTAGCTCAGTTGGCTAGAGCGCGAGCTTCCCAAGCTTGAGGTCGCGGGTTCGAGCCCCGCCGCCCGCTCCAAATATCCACTCTCTTCTATTAATAAGCGTAAGGCTCTTCCCCATATCGAGGGGCATGAGGATTTTGCAGAGAATCGATTTCTGATCGCAAATCTTGCCTCACAATGCGCTGACGGCGCTATTGGACCTTGCTGTTTTTGAATCCCCAGCCTTCATAAAGTACAGTATTACATTTTTTATGTGTAATAAAATGATGCCTTTGCATTCTCAAGGTTGGTTACAATATTGCCCTCCACGACATCCTCATAATAAAAAATAGTGCTCGCTGAACTCCAAGATGATTCTTACCGCATGGCCGGGAGACCTAAGCGCGGAGTACATAAACAGCAAAAATTTAAATAATTTCAAGCTGCGGGTTTAGTCGAAAGAAAAAACAATTCACAGCGTTGATACTGAATGAACACAAAACGGAGCGTTCTAACCTTTACGACAATGCCCTTTAGGACATGCCATCGAAAAGAGCCGCCGGAAGGTCAAAGAGCGCCCCCCACAGATTACACTGTAGTTATAGACCTATTCTTGAACCCAAGTGAGGCGCTTATGAACTACCAGCCCTGCCGCTCTATAAAGGCGGTGTTTTTAGGTCAGAAAGTAAACTTAAAAAGACACATTTAGTCGGGCTAAATTACTTTGACTCGTTGCGTTAATCAAAGATAGACAGCGCTCCTCCTAACCTAAAACCGATCCTTCGAGGGGAAAAACAATGTCACTTATCAAGCCTAGCACTTACGGGTTTTTAACCTGTTTAGCCATGGGAACCGCCGCATGCGGCGGCGATCCATTTAACGTCATCATCTCTGCAGATCCTGCACACCTAGACCAAGCTGCTGACTTCAGCTTTGGACGCGTTGCGCTCACCAAGAGTGCAACCCAAACCTTCACTGTCAGCAACTTTGGCGGAAGCGAAATTACTCTCGGCACTGTCACCGCCGCCTCTCTCGGTATTAGCGGCGCGCTTACTCTTGAAGGGGGCACCTGTGCAACCAACTTAAAACTCGCGTCCTCTGCGAACTGCACTTTGATTGTGAAGTTTGAACCTGCCGATGAGTCCACGCTCGCCCAGTCTCTCACTGTCGCCTTCTCCCACGAAGACAACAAGGGACAGAGCGTTCAAAAAATCTCAGGTTCAGGCTACGTGGACTGCACTCTCACAACCGAACTTGCTCAAAAGCGCCAAGAAGGCGTTTCCGCCGCTGACACCCGCATGGTAAATGAGCGCACTCAAGGCAAGGCCGACGGAGATGCTCTCACTTATCCTCAAGGGTTGAGTGACGGATACCCTATTGGATTCAACACAGGCTTTGACGAAGGATACAACAGCCCGAACGGTTATCGTCTGGGTTACGACACCGCCTATGGCCCTGCACTCGTGGCAGGACTGCAAAATGTTACAGCTTGCTCAAGCGGATCGAGCAATGGCGAGCAAGTAGGTTATAGCGATGGTCGCCTAGCCGGAGAACACGACGGTTACTATGCCGGCTACTCCGACGGACATGCTGAAGGAATTTACAGCAACTATCGCTATTACTCTGGGTACCAAGCTGGCCAAAACTCTTGTCCTAACAACGGCGGTGGATACAACAACGGCGGTGGATACAACAACGGCGGTGGATACAATAACGGCGGTGGATACAACAACGACGGCAGCGGCAACAATAACGGCGGCGGATACAACAATAACGGCGGCGGATACAACAATAACGGCGGTGGATACAACAACGACGGCAGCGGCAACAATAACGGTGGCGGATACAATAACTCTGACTCATCCGGGCTGGCTGTAGCGATTGACTTACCTGCTGCTTGTTTCACTCAAGGCTTTAACACTCAGTATGATCCAACGACATACTCTCGTGCCTATGAGGCGGCCAAAGCGAAAAACATCCCATATCAGATTGGATTTAGAGAAGGTCATGCAATCGGACGGGCAGAGGGCTTTCCTCAAGGCCAAGCACATGGTTACGTCGACGGGACACGCGACGGCGCTGATGCTGGCTACGCAGAGGGTGCTCGTCAAGAGTACGCTCATTGCTATAGCGATGCGTATTCATACGCTCATAGCGACGGCTACGAGTACGGATATCACGTCTCCTTGAATGGGTACGCTGGTGGATTCGACGATGGCTACGACGATGCCGGCGAAGAAAACTATGACGAAGGCTACTCGGATGGGCGCGATTCGTCCTGCGGATACTACGGCTTGACGGCTACGAACTCTTCAAGCCTGAAGAGCAAGGCAAATGCGCATCCCACAAGTCGTACCGGCAAATCGTTCGGTAAGAACCAAAACTGGTGGAAGAAAACCAAGTCTGGTGCTTTCGCCGACCACTTCGTAGTAAACCGATCTCGCTTGCCTCAAACCGAGACCGCGCTCAACGACTCTATCAACAGTAATGTCGAGAGCGTTCGCAAGTGGACCGACGAAAACATGGAGATCCGCAAGGAGCTCTACGCAAAAGCAAAAGCCCAACTCAAGCTTCGTAAGAAGTAGAGGAGAATCTTGGCGATAACTTCGCTAAAGGTTTGAAGGGTGATGGGGGCGCGCAGTAATTTGGGTACTGCGCGCCCCCTTCCCTTTTTATAACGCCACTTCTACCGGCGTTGAAGAATCACCACCCACAACACCAGTTCCAAGCTGTCCAAAATAATTTCCACCCCAGCATCTTATTTTGCCATCCCGATAGGCCGCGCAAGTATGAAACTCTCCTCCTGCCACTGCCCAGGCCAACCCCCAGGAATCAGGGGAAGGAACCTTAACAGGCAAGGGCATGTCCGGACCCGGCCCATTTCCCAACTGCAGCCACACGTTTGAACCCCAACAAGACAGCTCTCCACCCAAACTTAAGGCGCAAGAGTGCGCAGCACCGTCTCCGATCGAGGCAGCAGGACTCAACAACGACGCCCAACCTGGCACTAAGTGACGAGACTTTGTACCATCTCCCATTTGACCTCGTCCGTTGTAACCCCAACATCGGACCTGACCAGTTGCTCCAAGTAAAGCACAGGTGTGAGTAGCACCAGTAGCGAGACTTGTTACTCCGGTCAAACCCACCACGGGGACAGCAACACCCACGCTTTCTGTGCCTCCATTGCCCAACTGATCAAAGAAGTTTTCGCCCCAGCAGCGAACAGTGCCATCCGCTATAATCGCACACGTGTGAGCATCACCCGAAACAATAGCTTTCGCATCAGTGATGCCCTCTACATTGACAGGACTAACGCGATATCCCGACAATAAGCGATTGCCAAGCCGCCCTCCCGCGGCATTGCCCCAACACTGAATGCGTCCAGTCTTCAGTACTGCACAGGAGTGAGAGAACCCAGCCGAAACGGCGGCCGCGGGACCGCCTAAGCCAACAACCGAAACAGGAGAGCATCGAGTAGCAGTTCTCCCATTGCCAAGTTGTCCATGACGATTAAGCCCCCAGCACAGTACAGACCCGCCCTCAACTACTGCACAGCTATGCGAGTCCCCTGTAGCAAGACGCGTGACTCGACTCAGCCCTTGCACGCGAACCGGCGCGTTCCGAGAAAGATCACAGCGACCATCGCCGAGTCGACCATCTCGCGGGCTACCCCAACACTTGACGCTTAAATCGTCTTGAACAGCGCAAGAATGAAACGCTCCGACCTCTAGTCGCGTAAGCTCATCAACCTTATCAATATTGAAAGCCCACGCCGAACCACTTGCAGCGACCGCAATCGCTACCCACCACAAGTCAACTATAGGTCTCACGGTCTTACCGCTTCTGGCAGAGATCTACGAGATTAACAGCAGCAACGTAGCCGCCTTTGTAATAATCGAGCTTACGGTAATTATCGTTAAAGCATTTGATCGGTGCCTCGGGTTCGCTCGTGCCACTACACAGCTTAACGATATACATCGCTTCGATCGCCGTACCGTCCTTATACCTCAGCGTTTGATACGCACTACGATAGCATTCAGCCGGGGCGTCGATTTCCGTCGTACCCATGCAAAGAGAGACCAAATACATGCCCTCGAGAGTAGTTCCATCTTTATACTTCAGCTGACCATAGTTTTTCTTAAAACAGTGAACTGGCGTCGTATCCACCGCTCTTCTACAAAGGTTGAGAACATATTTGTGTTCAACGGGTTCACCGTTGACGTAGGTGAGCTTGCCGTCACCATACTTGAAACAAGTAACCGCTGGGTCCTCTGCGCGAGCCACTCGGTTGAACGCCATTAGCAATGTCACTACGAGGAAAAGTCGGTTGAGTTTCATGGTTCCCTCCCTTGAGCTCCAACTCTAGCAACAGTTTGCTAGGCGGTCGACTTTTCTGAAGGATGAATCTCTTAATTTCTACGATAGCGACAGCGGGACTCGCCACTTAATCTAACAAGATGGGCACACGGGACCACTCACTGCGCTCTCTAGCACCTGCGTAGGGCGGCTTCGGTCGCGATAAACAGTAATTCCCTTACAGCCCTCTCGATAGGCTAGCATATAGGCTAAAAAAACATCATTTGGCGTCGCTGTAGTTGGCAAGTTAACCGTCTTGGAAACAGAACTATCCGAATGTCGCTGAAAAACTGCCTGCATCTTCACATGCGCATCTACTGATACTTTAGAAGCTGGAGTCCACGACCTTCCCAAAAGGGATGTCAGCCTCTCATCCGTAAGTTCGTTCTTTAAATCGGAGTCCAAGAAACCCTGTCTCTCAAGAGCTCGTCCAACTGCTGGATGCACCTCAAGCAGCCGCTCTCCTGACAAAACATTCCGATAGAAAGCTCCAGAAAAAATAGGCTCAATTCCACTCGAAGCACCGGCAATAATACTAATAGTTCCTGTCGGAGCAACCGTGCTCACAGTTGCATTGCGTAGCTTCGGGTAGCCTAAACGCTGCCAGAGCGATCCCTTCCAATTAGGAAAAGCCCCTCGCTTTTTCGCCAGCTCCGCTGATGCAGTCTTTGCCTCGCGATCTAAGAAACTCATGAGCTTCTCGCCCCAATATCTAGCTTCTTCCGAGTCATAGGGGATATTCATCATCAACAACAAATCCGCAAAACCCATAACACCCAAGCCAATCTTACGATTCCGTCGGGTAATGGCAGCACTCTCCGCAATCGGGAACACATTGAGATCGATGACGTTATCCAGAAACCGCGTCGCTATGCGAATATCCTCGCGGTATTTGCTCCAATCAAAGCCTTTCTCAGCAACATAATAAGCGCCCAAATTGAGCGAGCCCAGGTTGCAAGATTCATAAGCCAATAAGGGTTGCTCACCACACGGGTTTGTACTCTCCATCTCCCCAAGCTGAGGAGTCGGATTGAATCGGTTGATCCGATCCAAAAAAACCAATCCTGGATCTCCGCACTCCCAAGCCACTTGAGCCATGCGATCAAAAAGCGCGCGTCCATTCACCGACCGGACCCCCACTCCACTCTCAGGACTTCTGAGCCAGAACTCCAAACCACCTTCTACAGCGTGCATAAATTCTCGCGTCACGCCCACAGATATATTGAAGTTGAGGATCGACTTCATATCGCGCTTTGAGTCGATGAACTCCTCAATGTCCGGATGATCCACCCGTAAGATTGCCATATTCGCACCCCGCCTAGCACCGCCCTGCTTGATCGTCTCAGTTGCGACATCATAGACGCGAATAAAGGACACTGGCCCAGACGCTACTCCATGCGTTGAACGAACGACGCTCCCTCTCGGTCGCAGTCGCGAGAATGAAAACCCTGTCCCCCCCCCTGACTGATGAATTTTGGCAGCGTACTTGAGTGAATCAAAAATATTATCGAGAGAATCCGTCACGGGTAAGACAAAGCACGCGGAGAGCTGCCCCCTAGGTCGACCTGCATTGATTAAAGTAGGTGTATTGGGCATAAAGCGGCAGCTGACCATCATCTCGTAAAACTTTTTCTCCCATTGCGATTTCCTACTCTTCTCAACCCCAGCAACAGCTCGAGCCACGCGCCAAAACAACCCTTCAGGAGTCTCCACCACACGTTCCTGATCGTCTTTCCAAAGATAACGCTTCTCCAAAACGATCTGCGCATTCTGAGTAAACTTTGGTGATTGCTGCTTAGAGCTGAGGAAAGGATTCCGTGCCATAAACCTGACTTTACCACGCCCTTGCCCGCTTCTGCCATCTCCAGTACCCTTAGAGCATGCCTCAAATCTTCTCTCGCAACCCCGCCACAGGTGAAGTCATCAAAGAGCTCGATACAACGCCTATCGACGCACTGCCGGAAGTCTTCGCTCGCGCTAGAACTGCGCAAAACAAGTGGGCGGCGCTTTCAGTTCGCAAACGCGCGCAGTATCTCCATCAGCTTCGCGAGACGCTCCTCAATCAGGTGGATGAGATCGCTGACCTGATTGCCCGCGAAAATGGCAAGCCTCGGTTTGAAGCAATGACCAACGAACTGCTTCCATCGGTTGACATGCTCACCTACTTTGCCAGTCGTGCACCAAGAGTACTTCGCGACGAGCCTATTTCCATGGTGCTCATGAAACATCGTCAAAGCTACCTTAACTACTGGCCCCTCGGCGTAGTCGCCATCATCTCACCATGGAACTATCCCTTTCTCCTTCCTTTTGGAGAAATTCTCATGGCATTGGTCGCTGGTAACGCGGTCGTATTCAAGCCAAGCGAGATTACTCCACTGACTGGACTCAAAATCCAAGAACTCTGTGAAGGTGCAGGATTCCCAGAACATCTCATTCAGACTGTAATTGGCGACGGCGTCGTAGGTGCCGCACTGATTTCGCAAAAACCCGCCAAAATTTTCTTCACGGGTAGTGTAGCAACCGGCAAGAAAGTCATGAGCGCAGCAGCAGAACACCTCATCCCTGTCAATTTAGAGCTAGGCGGCAAGGATGCGATGATCGTGCTCGCTGACGCAGATTTGGACTATGCAACGAGTGCTGCTCTTTGGGGCTCTTTCAGCAACTCTGGACAGGTTTGCGCATCGACAGAGCGAATCTTGGTTCACGAAAGCATTGCAAGCGCCTTTCTCGATCTTCTCAAGGCCAAGGTTGCTCAGCTCCGCCAAGGCCCTTCTTTCTCCATGAACAACGACCTGGGAGCCGTGACTTTCGACAGGCAAAAGGAAACTTATCAACGACACATTGACCAAGCGCGCTCCCAAAACGCTCAGTTCATCTGCGGAGGCGCGTTCACGGACGCATCCCGCCGCTTTCTGAAGCCGACTATCGTTACTGGTCCTGGGATCGAAGCACTCGACATTTATAACGAGGAAACATTTGGCCCTGTAGTGGCCGTAACAACATTCAAATCGGTCTCCGAAGCTATTCAGAAGGCTAATGCTAGCCGATATGGTCTGTTAGCGAGCGTTATCTCACGCAATCACCAGTTGGCCGAGGAAATCGCACGCCAACTTGAAGTAGGCACAGTTACGATAAATGAAGTAACTTACACTGCTGGCCTAAGCGAAACCCCATGGGGCGGCGTTAAAGAAAGCGGGATCGGGCGCTCCCATGCGGAGATGGGCCTACGCGAGTTCGTCAATGTCCGACATATTCATAAACCACTGTCGAGACTCTTCGTGTTTAAGTCCCTCTGGTGGTTTCCCTACTCTTCCTATCAGTTCGCAACGTTCCGGCAGATGTTTAATCTCTACCGCCGCTCATGGTTAGATAAACTGCGCGCATTTCCACATTTTCTATGGAATCTCGTTCAGCTTATCAAACACGAAAAAAGACTCTAGTTTCCTATGGGGCCGGCTACCAAGTCATTTGATAACGAATCAAGAGACCGTCATGTTCCGAAAGCTTGCGACCATTCACAGGGTCATTAATACTATAAACTGATTAGGGAGAAAGATTGTGCCTAGAGGAGATTCTGAATCGCTTCCACTGCTTCTCGCATATCAGGATCCCTATCGATATCTTCTTCAACCTTATTGCATGCGTGCATAACGGTCGTGTGATCCTTGCCCCCAAAATACTGGCCGATTTCCTTAAATCCAAGCGCGCCATATTTACGCACCAAGTACATAGCGATCTGGCGAGGAAACGCGACAGCCCGCGCGCGCGAAGTCGACTTAAGATCTTGCATTTTGATATGAAAGTGCTTGGCCACAGCGTTTTGGATGGACTCAACGGTAATATGCGATCCCTCGTCCGGGATAGCGGTCTTCAATTCAGCCTTTGCCATATCAAGCGAAATTTCAGCACCTGTTAGCGACGTCTGTGCTTGCAGGCGAATCAAAACTCCCTCGAGCTCACGGACATTACTTTTGATATACGAGGCAAGAAACGTTGCAACATCATCAGGCAAATAGATGTCGTCTCTCTCAGCTTTGGCCTTCAAAATCGCAATTCGCGTTTCAATCTCAGGAGGGCAGATATCTCCGATCAAGCCCCATTCAAATCGCGTTCGAATCCGCTCTTCAAGCCCGTCGATTTCCTTAGGTGGCCGATCGCTGGTTACTACGATCTGGCGCTTCGAGCTGTGAAGCGCATTGAATGTGTGGAAAAACTCTTCCTCACTTGCGCTTTTTTTGGCGATGAATTGAATATCATCAATGAGGATCATGTCGAAACTGTCGCGATATTTCATCCTAAATTGGGACATTTTTCCCTTTTGAAGGGACTCGACGAGCTCATTGACAAATTTTTCAGCCGAAAGGTAGGCAACTCGGCCGTTGGGGTTTTTCGCTAGGAAGTGGTTTCCAATGGCGTGAAGAAGATGGGTCTTACCTAGGCCTGGTGGGCTGTAGAGAAACAAGGGATTGTATTGGCGCGCTGGCTGCTCGGCAACTGCCACGGCCGACGCGTGAGCAAATTGATTGCTAGCTCCAACCACGAAGCTTTCGAAGGTATATCGAGCTTCGAGTCCCTGATCTCTTCCAACCTGAATACTGCTTCCCAAACTTGGGGCCCCTCCGAGGAAGCTTGGAGAAGGGGTAGAAACAGAAGCTGGGGGTGTTGAAATCCCACCCCCTACTGCAATGTAGGCATTTTCAATCATACTGGGGGCGACCGCTGTCTTCAGTCCAACCGTCGAAAGTAACGACTCTTGTTCCCCTGGTGCTTTGGATGTAAGCGAAATTTCGCAACGTTTACATAGTACTTGGGCGAACGCCCCTTCAATTGCGTCTTTAAACCGCGGCTTCATCACCCAATCAGCGGTGAACTCGTTAGGCGCCAATAGTGGGATCTTAAGTCCATCCCCCAAAGTCTCGGGCCGAGAGAGCTCGAGCGGCTGAACCCATTGAAGATTTCCCGATACTGAAGACTGCTCCAATAAGCGAAAAACGGCTTGCCAGATTTCATCCAGACTCGCGCCTTCAATCGGATCCTGCGTATTCATGGGTGAGCTCTCATAAGTTGAAGAGGATTCGATAGCATGTGCCACTGTGTCTTGACAATGAGGCAAGCCTCCGCTAATTCCTTCCGTTCAACAGCTATCCGGAGTTTTATCCTTTATGAAACGTACATTACAACCGAGCCGCACCAAGCGCCGCCGCCGCCATGGATTCCGTGCTCGCATGAAAACCTCCACCGGCCAAACCGTGCTAAAGCGCCGTCGCGCAAAAGGCCGTAAACGTCTCACTGTATCGGCCGCAGGTAAGTAGTTTTTACGGCATCTAGCAGTCGAACCTATTGTCTAAGTTATAAACGACGACTCCACCACCCGTGGGAGTACAGGCGCTTCTTTGACAAAAGTCAGGTTTTTCGGCTTTCTCAATGTACCGTGTTCCGAATCCCTAATGATGTAGGGTCCTTTCGTCTTGGAATCACTCTTAAGGCTCGCGGTAGCTCGATCGAACGCAATCGTGTGAAGAGGCAAATTCGGGAATGTTTCCGAGTCCAAGCTCCTCTTCTCTCTGGATATGATTACAATGTAGTTGTGCCAGGCTCTAGAAGACTGGCTTTCCCATATGACCAGCAGCTTGGAGCTTGTTTACGCCAAGAGTTAGCTCATGCAGTTAAACCCCGCTAATTGGCTGCTCCGCCTCTATAGATTGATCCTTTCTCCTGCTCTTCATTTACTTTGGGGAACCGGAATGGGTTGCCGCTTTGAGCCCACATGTAGCCACTATGCTCAAGAGGCAATAGCTGTCCACGGATACCGCCGTGGAGGATGGTTGACCCTGATTCGTCTTTCTCGCTGTCATCCTTGGACAAGTGCTGGATTTGATCCCGTACCTGATGGTATCGCTTCTCCCCATGGATCGTAATACTGTACTCGCTATCTTTCTTTGTTTTTCCATCTACGTTGGCTGGCAAAAATACTACATCGAGCCGCGCATCCAACATGAGACCGCGCTTCAAACACAGCTGACCACGCCACCTGCACCAGCAAGTTCGACAGCAGGCAACCAAGCCGCTATTCAATCGAATGCTACCGCAAATGTCGCCGTGACTTCTGCCAAGAAAACGGCTCCACAAACTAAGACCCTTTCAACAGAAACAGGCACTGCCCTCTTAGGAGACGGCAATCAAGCCTTTGTGGGCTGGACACTCAAAGGCTACAAATTGGGCATCGCGCCTGAGGCTGCTGCTGTTGATCTCAAGTCAGTGACAAATCAACCGGGCGAAGTTGAGCTGGCATTTGATGACTCGACTTTCGCAAACATGTCCGAGGCGCAGGGCACTTTAACAACAACTCCACAAGGCGGGGTCGTTTGGAATTACGAAGACTCCAATATCAAAGTTTCTCGCGATGTAACCCCAGCCGATCAGCAGCCATATCTTAATCTTACGTATGACATTCAATTCAAGAATCGACGTCCCAATTACGCGTTCGTATCTTTAACTGCTCAGCATGTAGCTGATGATCCCGAAGAAATCGATCGCCAGCTCCTCTATTGGACCGAGAAATCACTTGAGCGCGTGCAGGTTAAAGATGGACTAGACCAGCTAAAGGATATTGTTACCCCTGTCCGCTATATCGGGGCAACGAATCGCTACTTTCTGATGACATTGGTTGCTCAAGGAGGACTTGAACCAAAAGCGCAAATTCAGCCCATAGCACCAGGTCAGGGACGGATCAGCATGGTCTTCCCTATTACGAGCAATCAGCTCACGCTTCCGTTCAAGGCTTATTTTGGCCCCAAGGAATTAGAGACTCTTCGGCGAGTCGATCCTGCTCTGGACAATGCGGTTGATCTGGGCTGGTTTCAGATTTTCGCTTACCCGATGTTGAAGCTCCTAAAATTCCTCAATGCCTTTGTGCACAATTACGGAGTAGCGATCATATTGCTCACTCTGCTTCTTAAGATTGTCACCTACCCGCTCACTTATAAGAGCATGAAGAGCATGAAGGAGATGGCTAGCCTTCAACCTCAGCTTCAAAAAATTAGAGAGAAGTATAAGGACGACAAGCAAAAACTCAACACTGAGATGCTGTCGCTGATGAAGACCCACGGATACAACCCAGCCGCAGGGTGTGTGCCAATGCTGATTCAGATGCCGATCTTCATCGCACTATATCGCGTCCTTTATAGCTCAATTGAGCTCTTCCATGCTCCTTTTGCTCTTTGGATCCACGATCTCTCCACTCATGATCCCTATTATGTCACTCCGATCCTCTTGGCTGGAACGATGTATCTACAGCAGAAGCTTACTCCTCAAACCACAATGGATCCTGCTCAACAAAAGATGATGCAGTTCATGCCCCTGATTTTTGGGGCCATGATGATGAACCTCCCTTCGGGACTCACGATCTACATGCTAACTAATGCCCTCGCTAGCATCGTGCAGCAGATCATCTTGAACAAAAAGTTCGATGTCAAAGCAGTATCTGGAACCGTCGTCAAAGCTTGATCGGTCGACTGACCGTTCGGGCTACCTCGCTCAAGACACTATAGCGGCGCTCAGTACCGCCGTTGGAGGCGCCGTTTGTATGGTCCGAATCAGCGGACCGCGCGCCTTTGAGGCCATCTCTTCGCTCGTTCGAACTTCAAACTTCGCTCAAGCGGCGCCCCGAAAACTCACACGGGCACGATTACTTTCCTCAAGCGGTGCGGAGATAGACGATGCTCTCTTTGCAAAATTCATTTCTCCCGATAGTTATACTGGCGAAGATATCGTCGAGCTTCATCTCCATGGTGGCGCATATATCGCAAGCCGCGTGATGGAAGAACTTCTGCAACAAGGCATCCGTCAAGCCTTGCCCGGCGAATTCAGTTTTCGGGGCGTTCGAAACGGAAAAATGTCTCTTTCTCAAGCGCAGGCCGTTGCGGATTTAATAGCCGCCTCCAACGACGGAGCTCTTGCTCTTGCTCTAGAAAAAATGTCGGGCACGCAAAATCGGTTAATCTCTTCTATCGCTTCGGACCTGAGAGATCTTGTGGTGTTGAGTGAAGCGGGTATAGATTTCGCAGACCAAGATATCGACGAGGTTTCGCTCGAAGCGCTCAACAGAAAGCTCATACCGCTCATCACGTCTATAGATCACCTCGCGCATAGCTACGATCGGGGTTCGAGAATACAAGACGGTCTGCGCGTCGCCTTTGTGGGTCTCCCAAATGCTGGCAAATCGAGCTTTTTTAATGCTCTTTTGGGAGAAGATCGCTCTATCGTTTCTGAGATCGCAGGTACGACCCGCGACATAGTGAGAGAGAAGATCACACTACGAGGAGAGCGGACGACTATTACGCTACGACTCGAAGACACTGCGGGTCTTCGTTCCTCCCATGACCCGATCGAGAAGGTTGGAATCGAGCGATCACACAAAGCTGCCCGCGAAGCGGACCTTGTTGTTTTAGTAGTGGATCCTTTTGAAGAGTTTTCTTCGATTAGTAATCAATGGGAGGCTTTGGGCTCTCCTGCCACAAAGACGATCGGAGTCACAACCAAGCTCGACCTAAATCCAGCTAAACTGCAAGGGTCACTGGGTATAAAAACTTGGGTCGAAACTTCGGCAATCACTGGTGTTGGGATCCACGAAGCTGCGCTAGCAATCACGAGCTATTGTGAAGAGAGGCTTCATCGGTCGGCAGGCGAAGTTCTACTTACGCGGCAGGACCATCTCGAGGCCGTTCGTGCTGCCCGCGAGCACCTTATTCGCTCCACTACCGCCTTGGAGCATTCCCTATTTGCGGCCGATCTTCGTCAAAGTCTTCGAGCGCTCGAACCGCTTATTGGTGAAACGTTGGCTGACGACATCTTGGGACGAATTTTCTCTGATTTTTGTATTGGAAAATAACCGCATCACGCACCACGTTAGATTGATCGAGTCTTTCTCCGAGAGTTTTTCTGTAGACTCTTGTATTGATTAACTATCAATGAGGAGAGTTTCGCAATGAGTCCAACCACGACGATTACTCGTTTGGGGATATTGGGTGCAGGACAAATGGGTGCTGGCATTGCCCAAACTGCTGCACAATTTGGTTTTGAGGTTTTGCTTGCCGATCAATCCTTAGAACAGTCTGAAAAGGGAAAATCTAAGATCGCAGCCCAACTCAAGAAGCAGGTCGAGAAAGGTAAACTTTCTGATTCTGAATCCCAGAAAATTCTGAGCGCGATCCGTCCTGTATCCACTCTCAAAGACCTTGGGCAAGCTTCATTCGTTATCGAGGCGGCCACTGAGAATCCAGAGCTCAAGTACAAACTATTTCGCAATCTCGATGAGGCCTGTCCTCCCGAGACGCTGCTTGCAACTAATACATCTTCGATCAGCATCACGGCAATCGCGGCCCAAACTCGCCGGCCAGAGAAAGTCGCTGGGATTCATTTTATGTGGGGAGCGTAGGGATTATTATGCTGACGGCG
>CAZGCK010000035.1:20917-31672 GCA_964524175.1 uncultured Bacteriovoracaceae bacterium
GAACCCCGTCCCTGTAATGAAGCTGGTTGAGGGAATTAGGGGCCTTCAAACCTCTGATGAAACCTTTAAGACTACTCGCTGGGTAGCAGTGCAAATGGGTAAGACGTTTATTGAGGCCAAAGACCAGCCCGGCTTTGCGGTCAATCGAATCTTAATGCCGATGATTAATGAAGCGGTGACCACGCTTCATGAAGGCGTAGCCTCGGTCGAAGACATTGACACTGCGATGAAACTCGGAACCAATCAACCGATGGGCCCGCTAACTCTTGCGGATTTTATCGGGCTGGATACCTGCCTCGCCATTATGCAAGTACTTCACGAAGGGCTGGGAGATTCGAAATATAGGCCTTCGCCTCTCCTCAAACAATACGTGGCTGCAGGTTGGCTGGGGAAAAAATCAGGTCGTGGATTCTACAAATATGACTCTTAAAAATCTCATTATCGAAAAAGCTGAACCAGGGATCCGAATTCTCAAGATCGCTCGCCGCGAAGCGCTCAATGCGCTCAATACGGAGACGCTCGAGGAGATGAAGACCGTACTGTCAAAAGACTCTGTTGATCCTTCGATTCGTGTCCTTATTCTTACGGGCGAGGGAGATAAGTCTTTTATTGCTGGTGCAGATATCGCGGAAATGAAGGACAAAAATCCTGGGGAAGGAATTCGATTCGCACAGCTAGGACATGAGGTCAGCAAACTTCTTGAGCTTATGCCAAAACCAACAATCGCCGCAGTAAATGGTTACGCCCTTGGGGGCGGCACTGAGATGGCCATTTCCTGCGACTTCATCGTAGCAAGCGAAAAAGCTCTATTCGGACAACCAGAAGTGGGGCTTGGAATTATTCCTGGCTTTGGAGCAACAATTCGTCTCGCTAAGTTTGTGGGACTGCCTCGAGCTAAAGAACTGATTTACTCAGGGCGGAAGTTTAAAGCCGACGAAGCCCTCAATATGGGCCTCGTCAATCACGTGTTCACGACATCAGAGTTTTGGGAGAAAACCCTCGAGCTCGCGCGAACGATAAGTCAGCAATCCCATCCCGCAGTTGCTCGAGCCAAAAAACTAATGAACGAATTTTCTGAGTCCACAGGTCTTAACTTCAAGCTCGACGGCGAAGCGCAGGTTTTTGGACAGCTTTTCGGCTCAGCCGACCAACGCGAAGGTATGACTGCATTTATGGAGAAACGTAAACCAAACTTTGAAGGGCTCTCCCAATGACCGAAATGTTAAATGGCTGGCCAGAAGTCGATGAGTCCAAGAAAATGCTGCTTGAGCAGATCCGCGCCTTTGCAAAGACTCAAATTGCACCTAAAGCTAAAGAGCTTGATGAGACAGGCCGATTTCCTACGGAGATCGTAAAACAGCTCGCTGAAATGGGGCTAATGGGAATGATGGTTCCCGAACAGTACGGTGGTGCTGCTATGGACACCGTCTCCTATGCGATGGCGATGGAAGAAATATCTGCCGCTTGCGCTTCGAGCGGTGTGATCATGTCGGTCAACAACTCGCTTGTATGTGCACCTCTCACATATTTTGGAACAGAAGAACAAAAGAAGAAGTTTCTCACCCCTCTTGCTAAAGGCGAGAAACTTGGCTGTTTCGCTCTCTCAGAACCAGGAGCAGGATCCGACCCAGGCGGCCTCACGTGTACAGCGAAAAAAGTCCAGGGCGGCTATCAGATCCATGGGACCAAGAACTGGATCACTAATGGTAAGGAGGCCGACTACTGTATCCTTTTCGCCACGACCGATAAGGCGCTTGGCTACAAAGGTATTTGCACATTCGTTGTCGACACCAAATCTAAGGGTTTTACAGTTGCCAAGCTCGAAGACAAACTAGGGATTGCCGCCTCTTCAACTGCGCAGCTTTTCTTCGACAACGTTTTTGTTCCTGAGGACTGCCTTTTGGGTAAGGAAGGCCAAGGCCTCAAGATTGCGCTCAATACCCTGGATGGTGGCCGCATCGGGATTGCTTCGCAAGCCCTGGGCATTGCTCGCTGCGCTCTTGATGCTTCTAAGAAATTCGCCAATGAGCGTGAACAGTTTGGTGCTCCCATTGCAAAGCTCCAAGCGGTCCAGTTTCACATCGCTGACATGGCAACCCGTCTCCAAGGCGCGCGCCTTCTTACCTGGGCGGCCGCTCGGCAGAAAGATGCTGGCGCCAAATTTACCAAAGAAGCGGCAATGGCAAAGCTCGCGGCATCAGAGGCAGCAATGTGGATCGCCACTAAAGCGATCCAAGTTCACGGCGGATATGGATATACAAAAGAGTATGTAGTCGAGCGCAATTTCCGAGACGCGAAAATCACTGAGATCTACGAAGGTACCTCCGAGATTCAGCGTATTGTGATCGCCTCGCAGGAGCTCTCCACATGAACGATAAAATGGCCGATCTTCGCAAGGCACAAGCCGAGTGGGAAAAGCGCCTCAAAGAGGCTGAGAAAAAAACAGCTCCTCGTCCCACTCGATTTACTACTTTGAGTGATATGGAAGTCCCGCTTCTCTCGACTCCCATAGACCTTGAAAAAGAAAGCTTCGACTACCTAAGAGACCTTGGATTTCCAGGTGAATACCCTTTCACCCGCGGTGTCCAGCGCAACATGTACCGAGGTAAACTCTGGACGATGCGTCAGTTCGCCGGTTTCGCGAGCGCCAAAGAGACGAACAAGCGGTTTAAGCTTCTACTGGAGAATGGCCAAACCGGTCTTTCTACCGCTTTCGATATGCCCACACTTATGGGCTACGATCCAGGAAGCCCAAAAGGTAAAGGCGAAGTCGGTAAGTGTGGCGTGAGCGTATGCACGCTTTCAGACATGGAAGAACTTTACGCAGGGATCCCTCTCGGAGAAGTCACTACTTCGATGACCATCAATGGTCCTGCAATTGTGATCCTTGCCATGTATTTTGCCGTAGCCGAGGCACAAGGCGTCCCCAAGAATAAAGTCCGCGGCACGCTTCAAAACGACATTCTCAAAGAATACATTGCGCAAAAAGAATGGCTCTTCCCTGTTATCCCAGCCGTCGGGCTTGTGATTGATACGATTGAATATTGCACCAAACACTATACGAACTGGAATACCGTCAGCATCAGCGGCTACCATATTCGCGAAGCCGGAGCGACTGCGGTGCAAGAGCTTGCGTTCACTCTTGCTGACGGTCTTGGTTACGTCGATGGTTCCCTTAAAAGAGGGATGAAAATTGACGACTTCGCCCCTCGCCTCTCGTTCTTCTTTGACGTCCATAACGACTTTTTCGAGGAAATCGCGAAGTTCCGTGCTGCTCGGCGCATTTGGGCCCGCCTAATGCGTGAACGTTACGGAGCCAAGGATCCAAAAAGCTGGATGCTCCGAACTCACGCGCAAACGGCAGGCGTCTCTTTGACCGCCCAGCAACCTTATAATAACATTGTTCGCGTCGCAGTGCAGGCTCTCGCCGCTGTCATGGGTGGTACGAATTCATTGCACACCAACTCAATGGATGAAACGCTCGCTCTCCCTACAGATGAGTCCGTCATGATCGCTCTCCGTACTCAGCAAATTATCGCTGAGGAGAGTGGCGTAGCAAACGTCGCCGACCCTTTTGGTGGCTCCTACTTCATGGAAGCTCTCACCAATAGGGTCGAGCGCGAGGCTATGGATTACATCCGCCGCATAGACGAGATGGGCGGCATCGTAGCGGCGGTCGAGCGAGGGTTCCCGCAGTCTGAGATCGCTAACAGCGCCTATCATTTTCAGCGTCAGCTCGAGGCTAAAGAGAAGATTATGGTTGGAGTCAATCGCTATCAAGCCGCTGAGGAGAAGCGATCCATAGACACTCTCTATATTGACCGCACGGTAGAAGAACGTCAGATAAAAAAGCTTGCTGAGCTTCGTCGCAAACGCAATAACGCCGCATATACAGAAGCAATCAGACAAGTCAAAGAGTCCGCCCAGAACGGCAAGAACCTCATGGAACCGATCATCGCTGCAGTCAAGGCACAAGCTTCGCTGCAAGAAATCTGTGACACCCTTCGCAGCGTGTTTGGTGAATACCGTGAAGTAGGGAGTTTTTAATTTATGGTTGCTAAAAAAAATCTCAATAAAAAGAAGATAAAGAAAAAGTCCCCTACAAAGACCAAAAAGGTTGCTCGATCCTCGAAACCTAAAAAAGCCCTGCCTCAAAAAACTTTTTCACCCTCATCTCTTTCTATTTCGGCCACAGTTTCCCCATCACAGCCCTCAAACAGCAAGATTCGGGTCCTCGTCGCTAAGCCAGGCCTCGATGGCCACGACCGTGGGGCAAAAGTCATTGCTCGTGCACTCAGGGATGCTGGGTTCGAGGTGATCTATACAGGTCTTCATCAAACGCCTGAAATGGTTATCACTGCCGCGATCGAAGAGGATGTTCAGGTTGTAGGTCTCAGCATTTTATCTGGCGCACACAATGCCTTAGTCCCAGAGATCATCCGAGGAGTTAAAAAGGCAGGGTTGAACGACGCTTTATTCATTGTAGGCGGCATCATTCCAGACGAAGACATGGCGTCCCTTAAAAAAGCGGGAACTCATATGATCTTTACACCGGGGGCGAGCCTCACCGATGTAGTCGAATACATCCGTCAGAATGCTCCTCGAAGAGGGTAAGGATCTGTACGTAAGTCAGGAATCTAATTAAAATTCAATAAAGTCGAATATTTTCATAAAGATAAATTGGCCATAAATACCGACTAAATTAGTCGACAATTAAATCTAAGCCTGATATAAACCTTTTGTGAAAATGCTAAGTTGGATCCTAGTGTTGAGCATAGCCGTCTCCTCAATGGCCTATGCTGTTGTACCTCCCGGCCCTGGCCCTACTTCGGTAGGCGGCGGAACTGGAGCTAGCTCCGGAGGCGGCTTTGATAACTATGGTGGTCCCCCTACGATCTACGGCTCTCCTCGATTCAGCCCAATTATCTCGCTAGAGCTTGATCCAGAGAAGAGCCTGAACACATCGTTTCGTGTCGCTGCTCGACAAAAGAAACTCAAAGACCTTAAGCGATTTGCCAAGATGGGCGCCAAAGTCAACGCATCTTCGAGCGCAGGCGAAACTGCATTGATCTACGCTTCTCGCAACTGCTCCTTAGACATCGTTAAGTACCTTCTCTCCCTTAAAGCGGATCCAAACATTCAAGACAAGCAAGGCCGCACGGCTCTCATCTATGCTGCCAATGGGTCTTGCGTACCAGTCGTAAAGCTTTTGCTAAGCCAACAGTCCCTCAAGCTCAGTATTAAAGATAAGCGTGGCAATAGCGCCAAAGATTACGCTCGTACAGGCGTTGCTCTTGAGTACGGCGGACCAGCCGGCGAAATCATCAAACTTCTCAATCAAGCTGAACGGAACAGTCGCAAAGCATCAAAAGTCTCAAAGGTCAGCAAAGTTACTAAGACCGACCGCACTTAAACCAAAAAACTCGGAAAGGTGTTTTTTTGGGGATAAGTATGGGGATAAGTCTGTGGATAACTTTGGGGATAAAAGTTATCCACAAGTTATCCCCACGGTTATCCACAGACTTATCCACAGGCTTCGATCTATTTAAATCTTTAAAAACAACAGATTAAAAAGTTATCCCCAAATCTTCAGAAAATCGCCCGTTTATCAAAATTAAAAAAACCAAGCATTCAAGGCGGATGATGTGGATAAGTCTCATAATACGGCGCATTTTTAGGCTATATAACGCGAATTACCGCATCGTAATTTTTTGTTCAGATAAGTTATCCCCAAAAATATGTGGATAACTCTGTGGATAACTTTCCGAGCGGTGCAGTAAGCGAGTTTTCCCCAAAATAAAATTTTTATCCCCATAAGTTATCCACAGAGTTATCCACATATTTTCTTAATTGATTTCAATAGTTTAAGTGAGTTATCCACTTATCCACACGCCCTACTACTACTATTACTAAAAATTTTAACAGTTTTTAAAAAGGCATCCCCGATTTTGAGTTTTTTAGAGAGCAGAAGGCTTGTCATTAAGGGAAAAAAAAGAGAGTCAATCTTAAGGGGAGCTGAGAATGAAATTCACAATCCATCGAGATCCATTGTTACAGGCATTGCACCAGATCCAATCGGTGGTGGAAAAACGAAACACCATTCAGATCTTGGGCAACATCCTGTGTGTAGTAAAAGGCTCAGACCTCTCTTTATGCGGCACAGATCTTGAGGTTGGAGTTAAAGTTACGTTGCCAGTCGAATCTCCCGAAGAAGGGAAGATTACTCTCTCGGCTAAACACTTCCTCGACATCGTAAAAGAACTTCCTGCCAAAGAACTTCACATCACTCGAAAAGAAAATAATTGGGTAGAAATTGTTTGTGGAAAAGCACGCTTCAATGTCGTGAGTCTTGCAGCCGATGAATACCCAGCTCTTCCTTCCTTCGAAGACAAAACTTATTTCGATGCACGTGTTGAAGCTCTGACTGAGATGATTGATAGCACTCAGTTCGCTGTATCAACAGATGCCACCCGTTATCACATCAATGGTGTTTTCTTTGAACACCTCGAAAACGGCATCATGCGTATGACAGCTACTGATGGGCATCGTCTTTCATTCGTCGATCAAGAAGTGTTTCTTAAAGTGCCCGAACTCAAGCGAGGCATTATTATTCCAAAGAAGGGCCTCGTTGAACTTCGCAAGTTACTCGACAAAGGTGAGTCGACCATCGGCCTTTCTTTCGAACGCGGTTATCTCTTTGCTAAAGGTGGGAGTACATACCTCTTTGTTCGCTTGATCGATGGAGAGTATCCAGATTATCGAGTCGTGATTCCAAAGTCGACCGATCGCGTAGTGCGGATGGAGTTGGAGTCTTTTAATTCTTCTCTTAAGCGAATCAGTCTGATGGCTAATGAAAAGAGTCGTGGAGTGAAGCTTGCGCTCGCTAATGGAACGCTCACCATTTCCTCAAGTAACCCAGACATGGGTGAAGCTCGTGAAGAGATCGATGTAGAGTATACAGGTGAGCCGATGGATATCGGATTCAACTCTAAGTATATCTTGGAATGCTTGAGTGTGAGTAAGAGCGAGAAGCTTGAGTTTCATCTCAAAGACAGGTTGAGTCCTGGCATCCTTCGCGCGCAAGGTAAGCAAAGCCACACTTACGTAATCATGCCGATGCGCATTTAGTTCTGCGTGAAGGTAGAAAAGCTAACTCTCCGAAATTTTCGGAACATTGGGGAAACCAGCTTTAATCCGGATGCTCGGCTGAACTTCCTTGTTGGGCCTAATGGACAAGGTAAGACCAGTGTACTTGAGGCACTTGGGTTTCTGGCTACGCTTAGATCCTTCAGGGGGTCTAAAGCGCATGAAATCATTCAATGGGGGGTGTCTGGGAGCGAGGTCCTTTGTTCTTTGGGCTCGGATGATTCACCGGAAGATGGGGGCAGCCCTTGGAGAACAGACCTCAAGTTGAGCTTTAACATGGATGACCCCGTGAGACAAAAAGCGTCCAAGATCGCTTTTATTAACGGTAAGCCTTACAAAAGCTCAACGAGCTATCTCAGTCAGCGGTTTGGGCACTTTGAGTTAGGGTTTCACACCGTTGTATTCAATCCCTCGGATCATGATCTGGTCAGAGGTGATCCTAGTACGCGCCGAAGTTATCTGGATAGGGTATTGGCCGCCGAGGACGTCGAGTACCTCAAAACACTGAGCAAATATCAGAGGCTACTTGAGCAGCGAAACGCCCTCCTTAAGTCGGACGAATCCTTCTCAATCGATATGCTGGTGGGATTCACAGATCCGCTAGCCCACTACTCAGCGGTACTTACTTTAAAGCGTCTTCGTTGGATCGAACAGCTGGCGAGTAGACTTGACGCAACGATTAGAAACATCGCACCGACACAACCCTTTTTGCGTCTTGTTTACGTTTCAAATTGGGTTCCTGAGATTGGCAGTTTATGTATTCCAAACAATAACTTAGGAACGGTACATTTCGCTGGACAGGACCCCCTACCTTCGCTAGAAATTTTGGAACAAGCGTTTTGGAAAAAGCTCTCTCTCCTTGAAGCCGCCGAGCGTCGTGCGGGGCATACTTTGGTGGGGCCACATCGAGACGATTGGTCGTTCTTTATCGGTAACCAAATCCTCAAAGGACATGGTTCGCAAGGTGAGGTTCGGTCAGCCCTCTTGGCTCTCAAGCTTTCGGAGATCGAACTATTTCGAAATGTGACCGGACATCGACCGCTTCTTCTTCTGGATGATTTTTCGTCCGAGTTGGATCGAGAGAGACGGTCGTTCCTGTTGCGGTTTCTTTGTGACAGCGGGCTTCAGATTTTTGTTTCAACCACTGAAGACTCGTTTGGCATTGGGCAACATCTTCCAGGAAAACGTTTTTCAGTCTTAAACGGATGCTTAACCGAAGGGTTTGAAATCGGCGATGCAAGATTCACAAGATAGTCAGGTCACTCCTTCCGCCACCGCTCCTGTTGGAACCGCTGGCGACTACTCAGCCGATAAAATTAAAATTCTTGAGGGACTAGAAGCCGTCAGGAAGCGTCCCGGCATGTACATCGGCGACACCTCTTTTAGAGGACTGCATCATCTTGTTTACGAAATCGTAGACAACTCGATTGATGAAGCTTTGGCTGGCTACGCGAAAAACGTCACTGTCACGATTCATGTCGATAACTCGATTACCGTTGAAGACGATGGTCGTGGGATTCCGACTGGCATGCATAGTTCTGGCGCTTCTGCTGTTGAGGTTGTGCTGACCAAATTGCATGCGGGAGGCAAATTCAACGAAGAAGATGGAGCTTATAAAGTATCTGGCGGTTTGCACGGAGTGGGTGCAGCTTGCGTGAACGCTCTTTCTGAGTCCATGAACGTAGAAGTGAGGCAGAACGGTAAAGTTTTTAAAATGGGCTTTAAGCGTGGGACTCCGCTTGCTCCGCTCAAAGAGGTAGGCGTAACAGACAAGCGTGGCACGACAGTTACATTTAAGCCGGATCCAGAGATCTTTGAAGTGCTTGAGTACAACGTTGAGACTTTGGCCAATCGTCTGCGCGAGCTTGCGTTTCTTAATAGCGGGATCCACATCATCTTGAACGATGAGAGAATTGAACCCGTTAAGAACTTTGATTTTCAGTATGATGGCGGCTTAGTTCAGTTTGTTGAGCACATCAATAAATCCAAGCAAAAGCTTCACGATAAGGTGCTGTATTTTTCGCATACTAAAGACTTCGTCAGTATGGAAGTCGCCATGCAGTGGAACGATTCCTACGCGGAGACGGTTTCATCCTACGTCAACAATATCAACACCATTGAGGGTGGAACGCACGTATCGGGATTCCGCACGGCTCTCACTCGCGTGGTTAATAAGTATGCTCAGGATTCGGGTTTGGCCAAAAGTTTTAAAGACGCTCTTCATGGAGAATATATCCGCGAAGGACTCGCAGCCGTTGTCAGCTTCAAGGTGCCTGAGCCTCAGTTTGAAGGACAAACCAAGAGCAAACTCGGTAACAGCGAAATCGAAGGCTTCGTCGGCGGTGTCCTTCACGAGAAGCTCACTGATTATTTTGAACAGAATCCAGCGATCGCCAAGCGTGTCATACAAAAGGTCATTGATTCGGCCATGGCTCGCATCGCCGCACGTAAAGCGCGTGAGCTAACTCGTCGTAAGACGGCGCTCGATTTTGGTGGATTGCCTGGCAAAATGGCTGACTGTCAGGAACGCGACCCAGCTCTTTGTGAGATCTATCTAGTCGAAGGTGATAGCGCCGGAGGATCAGCTAAACAGGGGCGCGATCGTAAGAATCAGGCAATTCTTCCGCTCAAGGGCAAGATCCTCAACGTCGAAAAAGCGCGTTTTGACAAGATGTTGTCCTTTGAGGAAATCAAAATCCTCATCACCGCGCTTGGAGCTGGCATCGGTAAGGACGATTTCGATATCTCTAAGCTTCGCTATCACAAAATCGTGATTATGACGGACGCCGATGTCGACGGCAGCCACATCCGTACGTTGCTGCTCACGTTTTTTTATCGGCAAATGCCAGAAATCGTCGATAAGGGCTATCTCTACATCGCTCAACCTCCTCTTTATAAAGTGAAGAAGGGCCAGAAGGAGCGCTATCTCAAGAATGAACATGAGTTGGCTGAGCATCTCTTGACCAGTGGGCTTGAAGGAATTCAGATCAAAAGCGAAGGCAAGGTATTGCCCTCGAGTCAGATTGTTGCTTCGCTCAAAGCGGCTTCTCGTTTTTCAAAGGCAATTGATCGTGTTGCTCGCAAGCTTCATCCGGAGATTCTTAGAGCTCTCATTAAAAATGGAGTGGGTCCTCAAACTCTCGAATCACAAGAAAAGTTTGAGACCATTATGAAGAGTATCGCTGTCGACGCGATGAAAAAGAATATTGACTTCAAATACTCGGTTGCCAAAGATTCCGAACATAACGCGTGGTTTGCAACAGTAGAGAATGTCGTTCATGGTTCTAAGCGGGTTGCCCCAATAAATGTCGCGACTCTGGATTCGCCGGAGTACGAAGAGTTGGGCAAGCATTTTAAGGCGATGCAAGGAATCGGTGTCGGCCCATTTCAAATTATGGCGGATAACAAGCCCGAAATCGCCGTTTCAGATGGTGAAGAGCTTGCTGCTAAGGTGGTTGAAATCGCCAAGAGTGGTATGGGTATTCAGCGATACAAAGGCCTGGGTGAAATGAATCCCGAGCAGCTTTGGGAAACTACGATGGATCCTGCGAATCGGATGCTTTTGCAAGTGTCTGTAGATGACGCAATCGAAGCTGACGGAATTTTTTC
>CAZGCK010000036.1:0-1299 GCA_964524175.1 uncultured Bacteriovoracaceae bacterium
CAAATGTCCCGGAAAGTTGAACGGCCCGATCACAGCCATCACACCGAGCGGGCGGTAGCGACACACACCCAGCGTGCTCTCCATGATCTTGGGTACCTCATAGTCCTCAACGAGCTTGAGGCTCTCATTGATCGTGACGTCGACCTTGTTGATCATGGTCTGCACTTCGCCTTTGGCTTCCCACAGGGGCTTGCCCACCTCGCGCGCGATCACTTCAGAAAGCTCTGTTTCTCGCTTTTTGAGGACAGCTTGATATTTTTTGAGCAAATCCACGCGCTCAGAAATCGGCGCACGTCGCCATCTCTTGAAAGCGGCCCGGGCAGCCCCCACAGCTTCATTCACGGAGGAGTACGAGTAAGGAATTCGCCCCAACTCGTCCGTAAAATCTGCAGGGCTTTTGCTGACCCATTCGCCATTCGAGTCTTTGGGCCGCACAAAGCGATTGTCGATCAAGTTACCTTTAGCTTCTGTCTTGAACTGAGGCTGGGGGGTGGACATGAGAAACTCCTCCTCGAATTAATAATAAGGCATGAAAACGACCGCGTCGCCTGCCGCAATCCCGAGCATCGCAGTGGCTTCTTCCACATTTCTGGATCCGTCAGACCCATAGATCACGACTTTGCCGTCCTTACGAACCACCTGAACGGCAGCTGCTCTAAACTCGCCAGGCTTTTGTTGAGCTTTGCAGATCAACCCTGACTCAGGTGCTACGCCCCCAAACGGATCCGCAGATGCGGCGTAGGTCAATTGGGTCACCTTTTTTACAGGCAAGATATTGTCTACATCTGCCCAAAGGTGTGGACCCCCATCAAAAGGATCGACTTGGTTTTTATAAGTGAAACCGATTTTCTTGAGCATGTGAAACACGGGCTCGGTATCTTTACCTACTTTGCCGATCGCATTGCGGGCTTCTGCAGGAAAAAAAGTCGTATAGATTTTTCCGCTCGGAAAGAGCGAGAAGATAAACTCTTTGTTCTTCGCGCAAAGCTGATCGGCCTCCCAGTAATCCATATTCGTGAAGCGGCGGCCGATGGCTTCCCAAAGTGGCGACTGCCCCTTCTTATTGAGCGGCGGGAGCAACTCCGCAATGACTTTGCGTCTGAAGCGATCCTTGTTCATTCCAAGAAAAAGAAATCGAACAAAAGAGATCTGTCGACCAACTCGCGCGTCGCTGTTGCGAAACTCGGGGTCGAGCACGAGCCCCTCGGCCGTCGCGTCCACCGCAACCTGCTGCGTCGCCGGGGTGACGATGAAGCGCACGCCCGGCGCCACCTGACGCCCGCGCAGCACGCTCGCCGC
>CAZGCK010000036.1:1309-2309 GCA_964524175.1 uncultured Bacteriovoracaceae bacterium
TTGAGCTTGAGCGTGCCGTGGATAAACCCAGTATTAATCGTGTCCGAGAATTTTTCTTCGCTATCTACTTCGAAATAAAAATGAGGGGATTCGTCCGTGCCGTGCTGAGCTGCGATCATCGAAGTACCAAGCACGCGATTTTTTTCTAAATCCTCGGCAACGAAGATGTACTTGCCATCCATCTTATCTGACAGCTTGCCACGGAAGGAAGCCTCTGCGCGCTTGAGTTTGTCGCGCAAGCCATCCTTGTCCGCAGTAAGATTAAACATACCCGGAATCTGTGCGAGGCGCTCGAGCGTATCGAGATCCCTCTCTTGGATTTCCCTGAGAAGAATCATTGGCACACCCTCTCGATCACTTTTTCGTAAAACTCGATCGCCTTCTCAAGCTCCTATTGGCGCCCCCGGACCAAACACGACGGACTCGTAGCCGGCCTGGTGAAACTGCGCAGCCTCAGTCGCATACGACTTCTTGCTTGTCGCTGGAGTGAGGCCTGCGTCTTCCATCGCGCCTTCGCAGATCTTGACGAACTCGTGGTCGCCCGCCATCTTGAGGGCAGGATTGACTCGCTCGCGAGCCACTGAAAGATTGAGACTCGGATAGTTTGCAGCGATCTTCTGCACGCCTTGTTGAACGTGTTTTTCAATTTCCTCTGGTACCAAATCCGGCAAAAGTCTCGCGTCAAAATGCAACTCGATGCCAGAAAGTCCCTGGCGAAGCCTGCCGAAATTGACAGTCGAGTGGGGAGGATCAAACGTGCCATCGGTGACCTTAGTAAAATCGGACCCCATAGCCTTGAAGAATCCCACCACAGCCAACATGCAAGGAAAGAGCGGATCAGGCAAAAACTTCACGCCCGTGTCGCCAACCCCGCCAAGCTCGACTCGAAATGCTTTTTCTTTGCCATCCGCGCGGATGATCTCGCGGAAAAAGCGCTTGAAATCCTCGAACTGATGGGACGTCAGATAAAATTGCGTAACTGAGCGGTCTGGCACTTTGT
>CAZGCK010000036.1:2319-5274 GCA_964524175.1 uncultured Bacteriovoracaceae bacterium
CGCCATCGAACCGCGTAAAACGAAGTTCGAAGCCATTGTCCGCAGAGCGCTGCAAAAAATCGAACGACTCTTGAATTGCATTAACCCCAAGCGAAGGCGTCGAACCATGCGCAGAGCGACCAAAACCATGGAGATCTATGCGTCGATTGAATCCGCGCGCATCTCGCTCGATCTGCTGATAACCGATCGCGACGCGATAAAGGTGTGAGCTTTTATGCGAATAAACAGCCTTGAGCTCCGTTGGTCCACCCACCAAGACAAAACGAGGATTGAGAGTGTTGGCTTTGATCAGGTAGCGAGCTCCAAACATTCCAACTTCTTTTCCGCACGTGCCAACCAAGTAAATCGGATGGCGAAGCTTGCGCTCACGAAACTTAGCGGCCGCGTGAAGCTTGCAAAGAAAATCCAATTTCGCAGAAGCCGAGCCTAAACCAAAGATCTTGCCTTCTTTGACGGTCGCAGCGAATGGATCGCCACCGGTTTCTGTCCAACTCTCCAGCAAACCTGGGCTCGCCGTATCCAAGTGCGAGCACAGCAAGATTCCTTTACGAATCTTGCGATCCACTAAGGGATCTCCAAGCACGCCGATCACGTTGAACTGCCTCTTAGAAAAATTATCAATCGAGTGGGTAACTTGCTGCGGGATCAACTTAAAGCCCCTCTCTGATACAAGCGACGAGCAAAAGTTCGCAAGCTCCTCGTTGCCATGAGGGGTTACCGAATTCAGTCGGATCATACGGCGAGCTTCTTCGAGAAACCTCTTCACGCGATTAAAGCCTCTTCAATGATCTTGCAAACGCCATCGACATCCGCATCGCTCATCACGCCCAGCGGTGGCAGCATGCGCACTAGATAAGGGCCGTGGCCGCAATAAAACGCGATTACGCCTTTATCAAAAAGCTTCATGAGAACCTTTTTGATCTCGTCCATGGTCCCGCCAAAAGGCTGAAACGCAATCATGCCGCCGATTGCACGAACTTCAGAAAGCTTGCCCTGGCAGCTTCCCTCTGACAGCTTTCTAAGATTCTCCGCAAACCTTGCCGAGAGTTTTTCGATCCTGCCTTCAGGCCCTAAAAAGCCGCCCTCAGTAAGCAGTTCTAGCGTGCGACGACCTGTCCGCAATGCCACAGTGCTACCGGAGAATGTGCCTGCCACAAGTCCTGGTTTAGGATTGTATTCATCGGTGAATAAAACCATGCAGGCCTGAAGCATTTTTCCGATCGTACATACGTCGATCCACTCATTGAGCCCAAACTTCTGATATGCGAAGAGCTCGCCCGTTCGTCCAAAAGTTTGGATCTCATCCGCCCAGATCGCCAGCCCAGCTTTCTTAGCGACATCGAAAACCTTTACGTACCATTCGCGAGGGCCAAAATTAAAGCCGCCTTCTCCTTGAACGGGCTCAATCATCAGAGCGGCGTATTTGCCGGGATATCGCTTCAGATCGGCGTCCAGCTTGCCGAGAGTAATCTCTAGATTGCGCTCCAGGGTGAACTTGCTGTTGTAAAACGGGAGATAGCTAACTTCTCCGTATAGCGGCTGGCCCTGACGATACCCTGGATTGTCGGTGATTTCCTGCATCGCTGTCGAGCGACCCGCAAAACAATCCTCGAAAGCCATAATCTTCGTCGCTGGCTGCTTTTTTTGTCGAATGATCTTGAGGGCAACCTCGTTGCTCATCGTTCCGCTGCACATCAGCCATGCATGATTGAGTCGCGAACCTGTCCCAACCAATGATAAAATCTTGCGGAGAATCTCGGGCATTTCTACGCTGGGCTCAAGGTTGCCCTGCATGATGTCGCCGGGGGTGGCATCGATCACTTCCGCCATCAATTCAGGATGGGAATGTCCAAAAAAGTTAATTCCGATGCCAGTGATCATGTCGTACTTCACACTTCCATCGATCAACTCGACGAAAGGACCGGCTCCGATACCTGATCCGATGAACGCGTAGTAAAGATCTCGCCCACGATCTTTGCTGAACTCCTGCACGGAGCGAGCAAATGCCTCTCTTGCCTCTTGAGACGAAGGTCCGGGTTTGACTCCACGAACCTTCTCACTCGCTTGAGCAATCGCTTTGAGCAGCTCTGCCTTAGCGTTCCTAAATTGGGACGAAGACGTCAGTGCGCTGGACTGCGTGGAGGAGATTGAGCTCATGAGGATTCCTTGTTTAAAAGAAGTGAATTCTTATGCGATATCACGAGCTTATTTTTGTTGCAAGAAAGCGCACCACCTCGTTACCCTGAACCTATGCGACTCATTTTGACCGCTGCGATGACCTTGTTTTCATTACACGTTTACGCGGATTGGCAAGACGCAAAAGCGCTCTATGACGCGGGTAAGTATCAAGACGCAATCCAAGATTTACGCTCAAACCCAAGCGAACAAGCCGCTTACTTTCACAATTTGGGAACGACTTTCTTGAAAGCGGGAGACCTCGGGCGCGCCCGTGCCTATTTGGAAAAGGCCAACTATATCAAGCCACACACTCCTAACATTCAACGCAATCTAGAAATCACACGTACCTCTTTGAGCCGCCTCATTGGCGCAAACCAATTGGACCCTGCTTCAAGTGGGATTGAATCGCTTGCTGATCGAATGTCTATGGACGAAGTGCGCGGAACGCTCGGCTTACTAGCCTTAATCGTGGCCTTTCTTTGGCTGCGCGCCTACTCTAAGACTAGGAGCATTAGGCGCGCTATTCTCCAGCCTGCTGGATTTTGTGGCTTGGCAGGCCTAGCTCTGTGTTTGATTCTTTATGGAACTGAACGCATTGCAGCCTCTCACCCTCCCGCTTTTTGCCTCGAGCGACAAACCGTTCGGAGTGGCCCTGGCGATCGATTTATTCAGCTCGCCTTAGTCGAGGCCGGAACGAAACTCCGACTCACTGGTTCAACAGAGGCAGCCAACTCCGAGGCCGAGTGTCACACCTGCGGTAGTGAGAATTCGTAAGGT
>CAZGCK010000036.1:5284-5957 GCA_964524175.1 uncultured Bacteriovoracaceae bacterium
AGCCAACTCCGAGGCCGAGGACAGTGCTTCTCAGCAAGAGCTTTGGAGTCAAGTCCGCTATTCACCGGATGGAATCGGCTGGGTGCGCGCGGCAAGCTTGTTGCGACTTTAATTCGCATAGTCTAAACCTTGAAGGTGATGAGATGCTTTTTCACGCCTAAGCGCGCCGTTCTGTCCATATTGACCGCTGCCGTTTTATTCGCAGGAACATCCACTTTCAACATAGGGTGCTCAGGCAAATCCGTCGACGAGTCGGATCCTGCTCAACTTTATGCAGATGCTGAAGAAGAAATCAAAAACGATCACTATCAGATCGCTATAGAAAAGCTTCGCGCCATTAAGAACAAATTTCCCTACTCAAAGTATGCGCTCGATGCGCAGCTCAGACTCGCGGATGTTTACTTTATGCAAGACTCCTATCCTGAAGCAGCAGCCTCTTACGAAACCTTCCGAGACCTTCATCCCAAACACGAACGCGTGGCTTATGCGATGTTCAGGATTGGAAAGTCCTACTTCAACGACATCCCGAGCCCGATTTCTCGCGACATGACCTCGGCAGTCAAGGCAATGGACTCCTACAACGACTATTTGCGCAGGTTTCCTAGTGAGAAAGACGCCGAAGAGGCTCGTAAAGACGTAGCTGAAATCCGCCGCAACCTTGCCGAAAAGGAGC
>CAZGCK010000036.1:5982-16912 GCA_964524175.1 uncultured Bacteriovoracaceae bacterium
TTACAAGCGAGACTTCTATGAATCCGCCAAGCCGCGATTCCAGAAAGTGATCGCTCTCTACCCTGAAACAGAAGCCGCGAATGAAGCAAAAGCCAAGATCGCCAAGATTGACAAGATCCTCACAGAGAACCCCGAGCTCCGCTACGCAAAGCCAGCTTCATCCTCGGAAAGCACAGAAGACACAGGAAAGCCTTCTCCATGAATGAAGGCGCCGATCGTCACATTCAAGAGCTACTTGGCCGCAAGGAGTTTGATCGCGCGGAAACCTTGATTCGCGAGAAACTCGCTCAAGACCCCGATAGCGCTGATGGGTATTACCTCATGGGCGTCATGAATTACTTTCAAGGCAAGCTTGGGCCTACGGTCGAGAATCTAAAGAAAGCGCTCGAGATCCAGCCCCAGCATACGGATGCGGCGATCTGCCTTTCGGTTCTTTTTAACGACATCGGCAAGTACGACGACGCAAAAAAAGTTTTTGAGCAAGCCAACCAATCAGTAGCTCACAAGCGCACGGGCGATGACATGGGGGTGGATCGCAAGTTTGCGGTAAAACACCTTGAGCTTGCGGATCTTTATTTTCGTTATCGCCGCTACGACGAGGCAATCGAAGAGTATTCGAAAGCCGCCGCGCTTGACCCCACTACTTTTGAGATCCGCATTCGCCTAGCTAAGGTATACGCGAAAAAGGGCTTCGTTACGCGCGCGATTCAGGAATTGCAGCAGCTTAAGCACGAACACCCACACTATGCCCCTGCACGGATCCAATTAGGGCTCTTGCACTACAGTCAGGGCAACGTGTTGGATGCCGAGCTCGAGTGGGAGGGCGTCACCGAAGTCGAGCCGACCAATCGCGAAGCGCTCGCGTATTTGGAAATGGCTCGAAGAAGTAGGTAACCGAGCCTACGCCTGCAGGCTCTTCACCGTCAAAGACGGCGGGATATTCTTAATCGCGATCGGTGCGATCGTGATGGCCTCGTTATCCGCGCGAGCCACTTGTGTGGACGTGCGCTTCTGAGAGCCAATCGTGATGAGATGAGCCCGTAGCTCCTTAAACATCATGTGCTTGATCGTGTACTCGTTCTCTTGCAACACCACCTGACGAGCGATCTGCTCCTTGAGGTTGATCACGAGCGGTGCCTTGAGATTAGCGGTCATCTGGGTCACATCATCCGTAATGGTCAGGATGCTGAAAACCGCAGACTGGTTAATGTTGTCGAGCTTGAGCTCGCGCAGCTCTGCTGCCGAGAGACGAGCAGAGTAGTCCGTGCGAAAAATCTTGGGCTCAAGAATAGGAAATGCGATTTCTGGATTTTGAATAGATTGGAGCCACAGAATCAGTGTCTCGTCGCCTGGATCGACCAAGCAAAAATCAGTGTATTCAGGGAATCCGAGAATACCTTGTGGGATTCTAATCTTTTCGTCATCCCCGACGGTGAGCTGTCCAAAACGTCCTGTTTTTACGATCACTCTCATCCCCTTGATGGTGATGTTTGCTAACTACCAGGGTTTTCTTTACAACCCTGTTGGCCTTGAAGGGAGATCGTCTAGACCCATCCGACAAGCCGCTTTGAATCGGACCCCCCGACTCAACTCTTTAATATCTTTGAAACCTGTGCCATCGCAACAGGAGCTTTTACGGCTTCCTTGTTTTGATCCTGGATCGCCGCGTAAACTTCCTCGCGATGAATTTTTGTTTCTTTAGGGGCTTGGATGCCTAAGCGCACCTGCTTGCCCTTGATTTGCACCACAACAATCTTAATGTGGTCATCAATGGCAATGCTTTCGCCCAATTTGCGGGTCAAAACTAGCATACGTCCGTCCGATCTCCGTCTCTGCTACAGCAAGTATTCCGTTACAGCGCTAGGTCTTATTCTAACGCCCCGCCACTTGCAACTTTCAATTTGCTGCGTCATAAAATTCCTTAATCCCAATTACTTCAAGAAATCCAACAAAGTCGGTTGAATCAAATGGTGCGAGCTGGCCAGCGCACCACGAAACACTGTCTCTTCTTTGGCTAAATCGCTTACGACTTGGGCCATATCAGCATCCTCTAGATTTGAGGTTAACTGAGCATTTACAAGGTTATGACGCTCAATGGATTGAGAGGTACTCTGAATCCCCTGAAGCCTTGAGCCAATTTTGGCGCGATTTGCCACGGTTCGAGAGTGGATCAGGTCTAACCGCTCAAGAGTGTTACGAATTCCGTCTAAATCCCCGGTGAGAAGTGAGATCCGGAGGTTCTGAATCTCATCAAAAGCGTTGACGTTCTCAGGACCCAAGCTCTCTTGGCTAAGCTCACTAGCCGGGGCTCTACTTGCGGTTGTGGGTTGATACGTTGGCGAGGTAACGTCATTGGATCTTTTAGGATTTGTATTGAAGGCTTCGATTCCAGGAACATTCATCGAGATGAACGCATCCTTACCCACCTCTAGCATGATGTTACCATCATCACCTTGATAGCGACCATCCGAGTCAACCGGGGTTCGCTGCGTCTTAAATCCACCAAAAAGGAAGCGATCCCCAATGCGACGGTTTCCGATCGAGACGGCTTGGTTGTAAAGCTGAGTGACTTCTTCGGCAACACCCAGGCGCGTATCCTCGTTTGAGCTCGCGCCGCTGGCTTGGCCGATGGCGATTTCTTTAGCACGCATCAGGATATCGCCCAGCTCACTCAAAGCTTGATCGGTGTTGCTGAGAAACGTCTCTGCCATCTTGGCGTTGATTTGATATTGATCGTTGTTCACTTTTTCGGTCCTCACCTCGAGCACTTTGGCCGCACCTATTGGATCGTCCGAAGGTGTGTTGAGTTTCTTCAATGTCGAAGACTTAAGTTGCAGATCTTCCATCCGCCCCTTGCTTCTCCGGATACTGTCTCTAACCGCACCGAAATTAGTATTCTCAGTAACACGCATCGCCTAGCCCCTACCTTCTGAGCTCGAGGACGGTTTTGAGACATTCATCAGCTACCTGAATCACTTTGGCCGATGCATCGAACGCGTGCTGAAACTGCATGAGGTTCGCGGTTTCCTCGTCGATCGATACCCCGGAGATCTGCTCGCGGATTTTGTTGAGCTGGCCTACGATATCGTGTTCCTGATTCATGTTGAACTTGTTCTTGTTGTTGATGACCCCTACATCGCTGACGATTGAGTTGTACCAATCGTCCATGGTCGCCTTGCCACCGTTCATCATCTTCGCGCCTTGGAGACTCGAGATCGCGATCGCAATGCGGTTGTCAGCAGCCGCATCAGGAATTGCTGCCGCTGCAATGTTGTTGACGTTGTCTTTGACCTCATCAGAGAGCTCTATGAACGAAGCGGCTCGGTCGATCTGATCTATCTTCTTGAAGTAGTTCACGCCTTGCACGCCGTTGGCAGTGAAGCCCTGCTGATGAATGTCGTTGACTGCATTGCTAAGCGTGTAGGCCATCTCGTCGAGTTTTGCCTGGATGGATGAGAGAACTTTGTCTCTGACCTCAACCAATGCGCCGATCTTGCCACCTTTAACTAAGTGAGTGATGCTGTTGCTAACGCTGCCTGAGCTTCTAAGATCGATCGAATTGTCGATCTTGCCCTGGTCATCAGCAGCTGTGCGCGCGACCGAAAACTTCTCAGCCTGACCGCCGACAACGAGAGGACCTACCCCACGCACATCAACGACAAATCCACCGCCATTGTCTTTATAGGCGTTGAGATCCATGTAGCTACCCAAGCGCTTCAGAGCTAGATCACGCTGGTCGAGCAAGTCATTAGGCGGCGCGCCCGCGATTTCGTAGGATTTGATCTTGATGTTGAGATCACGAACCATCTCAGCGTTAGAATTGACCTCGCGAGCATATCCTTCCATGCGGGCATCGATATGATTGCGGACCTCGTCGACTTCTTTGCGAAGGCGATGAAAGTCGTTTACGAGAGATTGACTTGCTTCGCGCACAGACTGACGAACGGCCTCATTCTCAGGCTCATTGGAGAGTCGGCGAAACTCATTGAAGTACTTTGCGACAAGCCGATTGATGCCATCACCATTGAGCTCGTTGAAGATGTCCTCGGTTTGACGGAGCAGGACGTCTTTTTCTTCGAAATGCGCGAGATCCCGAGCTGCGTTGCGTATCTGCTTCTCAACGTAATCATCGTTCACTCGGCCGACACGCGCGACTAGAGTGCCAGCTCCGATGACGGCATTTGAGCCCACGGCTCCCGTGTGGGGCGCAGTCTTGTTCTCCACCGTCTGTCTCGAGAAGCCCTCAGTATTGGCATTCGAGATGTTATGGCCCGTAGTGGCGATTGCCGCCCGCGCTGCCACCATCCCTGAGCGACCTGATTGAAAGACATTGGGTAGACCCATCGCCCGTGCCTAAGCCTCCTTCGAGATCATGCGCGCCCCGCCCGTTTGAGCAATGCGCTGCCCTTGGGCAGTGTAAGTATTGGACCTCGGAACGCCCTCGCCAAGGACGTTGCGCTTCATCTCGTTGACATGCTCGAGCGAACGCTCAACAAGCGCCTTGTTGTAGTCGTTCTGCTCAGTGATGCGCTGAATGAGCAGAGTAAGAGCATTAAAACTGCTTCTAAACTGCTCCGATGCCTTTGGATCTTTGACTTGAATCGCGATGATGAGATTGGGAAGAGTCAATTCTTTGAGAGGACGCTTCCACACAAGTGCGATGGCGGCCACATGTTTAAGACGCGTGACCTCTTCTTGCTGGATCGAAATGAGAAGCGCGTGTTTGGCTAGCGTGACTTCTTGCACGCTTTTTGTCTGAGCTTCGATCAACGCTTCGCGCTCGAGTCGCACGGTATCCAGCAGCTGACGGTGAAATCCGATCAGCTTCTGTAAGCTCTGATGCAAGGGCTCAAGGACTTTTTCCACTACGCAATCCTCCTGCTGCTCTTTCACGATGTTCCATCCATGGAACACCGAAACGAAAACGAATCAGCCTTCTCAGCCGATGCCTGACATATTGATGTGCTCGTCAACCATCTTGTCGGCGACGGCTTCTGCACTGACGTTGTATTTTTTCTCCGCGATTCTACGCTTGAGCTCTGCGATTCTTTCATCGCGAACATCTGGCGTTTCGTTGGCTACAGCCTTTGCTTTAGCCATCTCGCGGCCACGCGCGGAGAGATCTGTCTTCACAGCTGAAGGATCTCCTCCTTCACCGGTTTTCTTTTGGGCTTCGGCCTGCTTCTTATCCTTGGCCTTGCCTGTCTTCTGCGTCCCTGAGGTTTCTGTCGAAGCGACTTGATTATTTCCGGACTGATTGACCCTCATGGGTACCTCCTGTACGTGCTGAGCCTTCTACCTCATGGGATTCGGCCCGAGAAGGAACTCCTTGTTCCCTAGGTAAAGTGTAACGTTGCGACTCTAGATAAGCAATGAGCTGATCGGCCAACCCAACGCCCCCTGCTTTTACGGCCTTCTTTGCATTTTCGCTGTCAAGCATCCCACGATAGATATTGGTTGCTGGGCTCTCCAAGTCCATATCGTTTTTGGGGATGGTCTCACGCATGACTTTCATCATGTAATCCAAGAACATGGCTTCCATGCCTTCGGCAGCTTGGATCATCTGGGGATCGACCTTGGTTCGATCCACCGCCGCCAGGCGCTTGCCAGGCGTCGAAGGAGCCGTCAAGGCACTGTCGCCAAAATCGATGCGCTTTTGAATAGGGTTGAGAGGGAAGGAACTCAAGTCCCTTCCCCCTCAAGCCGCGAAGTTCTGAAGACTGTTTGGTTTTGTCCTGCCGACATCCTGTCAGCTTGGGCAGAATCGTGACTAGAGAGACCCACCATCCTAGCAGGCCGTTGTTCCTGTCTCGTTTCCTGGATATTGCCCTCTGCGTTCATCCTGACGCTCAGGTCACCAAACCGCTTCTCTTCGCGGCAACTTTCAGGGACCCGTAAAGTAGGTCCCAAAACATCGTCTAATATAAAATCATTCCACAGAATCACATTATCTCCAAATCCGCCTCGAGGGCGCCAACCTGTTTGAGAGTCTGAAAAATGGCGGTCAAATCTCTTGGCTGCACTCCGAGCGTATTGAGCGCTTTAACGAGGGCTGAGACGCTCGCACCATTGGCTTTGAGATCCATGATGCGCTCGGGGCGAGAACCCTTGGGCGCGCCTTTGATCTCAATCGCTAGATCCGCGTGCGATATAGCGACGGGTGCGATTCGAATATGTTCGCCCATTACGACAGTGCCGGTGCGTTCATTGAGAACGACTTTAGCTTTGGAATCAACATTGACCGCGACGTTCTCGAGAGCTGCGAGCAACTCGACGGAGTTGCCGTCATAGTTGAACGGAACAACGATGTCGATCGTGCCGCTATCGCGTGCGCTGGCGAACTTGCCGCCCAGCTCATTATTGATAGTGACAGCCACGCGTGCCGCAGTCGTGAAGTCCGGGTTATGGAGGGCAAGCCTGAAGTTTTTCTTGGAGGCAAAGTTGACGTCAACGTCTTTCTCAATAGTCGCACCTGAGATCACACGACCTACCGTCGGAAAATTCTTGGTCGACCCGTCGGCAACGCTGCCAATACTGACTGGACCCTGTGCTACTGCGTAGACATTCTGGTCACCCGCCCTCAGAGGACTCACGAGAAGAACTCCTCCCTCGAGGCTTGCAGAGTCGCCAATCGAGCTCACAGTCACATCGATTTGATTGCCGACTCGAGCGAATGGAGGCAGCTTTGCAGTGATAATCACTGCAGCGGCGTTTTTGGATTTAATCACCGCATTTTGCTGAACGTCGAGTCCGAGCTTTCCGAAGAGCCTACCCAGAGATTGACTCGTTACATCGCTACTTGAGTCGCCTGTCCCTTTCAGACCCACAACGATGCCGTAACCAATCAAGATGTTCTCGCGGACGCCTTTGACTGTCGCAATGTCCTTGAGCCGCGCGGCCGAGCTTGTGCGAGGAAAGCAAACCACCACGATCATCGTCGCGATCGCGGCGATCAAAATGGCGGGGACTCGACTCTGCGATCCTTGATCAGCGTCTAACATCGGTTCGATACTCATAGAGTTTTCCTGAGGCAACGGTGTCGTCCTCGGCTATATCAGTGCCCTTAACCACAGCTTCGATAGATACGTTGCGCGGAGGACCCCCCTTGTAGGGAATGCGCTTAGTCGCGCGAATCCTGTAGGCGCCATTGGGATAGCGATCGACGATTTCGCCGAGCATCGTGTCCCCTGCCTTGAGCTCGAGCGACTTGCCCACATCCACGTCCGCAACTGTTGCGACTGGAACTTCGACTTCCTTAGGCTCTATTTTTGCTTTTTTGTCGGCCGCCGCACCTCCGGCCGCTGTTGCGGGGGCTGCAGCTGATGAAGCTACCTGATCCTTGTTCTTGGCATCGGGTTCTTGCCCATAAGCCTTGAGCTTGAGGCGCTCTTGAGCGGCCTCCATCTCGAATTCACGCTCGCGTTGCGAGAGAGAGCGACGCGCCTCAATGCTGATATCACGTACGAGATCCTGCTCCATAGTAACCGTGATGATATCTCCACGGTTTCGAATCTTGTTCTTAGTGAAGTAGTAGTTGGTCTGACCATCCGATGCCCAAAGCGAACCTTCATTCTGCGACTGGTCCACAAAATCATCGCGGGTCGCGCGAGATCCATTCTTATACTGTCGTTGCACAGGAGGCGCTAAGACGGGATTGGAGTCTGCCGTTGGGCCCTGGTCATCGCCGCGCGCGGCATCTCGACGATTGGCGGCCTCTTGCTCGGAGCTGACCCATCCTCCACGAGCACTCGTGGCACCATCGCTAGCAAGGCCGCGTCCGCCGCTTGAGTAACGATCGCCACGCGATCCACCTTCTGGGTAGTCGTTGGCCATGAAGCCGCTCCCGGCATATCGACCACCGGTCGTGGGAGGGGCACTCGTATAGGGATCTGGTTCGTCGAGATCGTTTCGAAGGCTCGCAATCATTTGCGCACAGCTCGTGAGCGTTAGAAACAATCCGACGAGAGATGCGATTACCCACATCCTAGAAAGCAGGAGCCGACTCATAACTTCACCTCTACAGTGCTTGCGTTGATCAGCTTGCCAACCAACTCACGCTTAGTGCGTCCCGCTTTGACTCGGATCTGTCCGTCGAGATAGGCGGGCTCTTCTGCTAGGCCCTGGGTCACTAGCGAAAGACCATTCGAGATCAGATTGACTCGAACCGCGTCTCCGCGCCGCACATCGGGGACCTTAATTACAGCTGTCGTGGTGAGAAATCCCCCCTCAAGCACGGTCTGCCTCGCCTCAAGTCGATTCAGCGAAGCGCCTGGTGCAATCAAAATGCCTCGATAGTCCCGCGCCGGGCCAGAAGCCACGTTCACTTCTTGCGAAACAAAGCTCGCCGGCTCGATTTTCTCCCCGATGCGCACCCTGCGTGTAGCGACCAGAGTGGGCATCCAAGCTGCGTAAGTGGCCCAACCCAAGGACTCATGATGGGTCGTCAGACTAGAAACGGCAAACATCACTTCGCCGCGAGCTGTTTCGCCCCTGAGCGAGACGGGACCTGGATCAGTCGGCAGCCCCCCGCTAGTCCAATGGACGTCGCCCGAGATTTCGATGCGGGCTCCTGGATACTTGCCACCAAGCTCGGTTCGCAGCACTGAAGAGAATCTCTGCGCACTCGACGGCGCAGGCTGAGTCATCACAATCGGAACAGCTCGCTTCTCCACGACTTCATCGTCGTAAGTGTCTTCAGCTTCGTCTGCCGTCGCCGCGTATACGAGTGTTCCGCTCGTTGTGACCAAGAGCGCCGCCAGTACAGAACTGTTTTTTAATGATTTAAGCAGAAACAATCTAGATAACCCCTTACTTGATATTGACAGTCGAGCTCCACATTTGGTCGACGACTCCCATGACTTTGGTGCCCATCTCATACGCGCGCTGGGTGCCAATCATGTCGACCATTGTGTTCGCCACGTTCACGTTAGAGCCTTCAAGCGCTCCTTGCTGAATCAATCCCAGGCCGTTTTCGCCGGGAACCCCTTGGTTGGGAGGTCCGCTACCTAGCGTGGGCTTATACAAACCTTCGCCCAAAGCATTGAGTCCCTGCTCATTTGGAAAACTGATGAGCTGAATCTGCCCGATGACAACCTCACCTTGATTAGGAAGAGCTGCCTTCACCTCGCCGGAATTCGAAACTGTTACATTGAGCGCATTACTAGGAATCGTGATCTCTGGGATCATTTTCCCGCCGTTGGCGAGTTGAAGTTTTCCTTGTGCATCCAGGTGAAACGCTCCTGTGCGCGTGTATGCGGTCTCGCCGTTTGGCATCAGGACAGGGAGAAACCCCTTGCCTTCGATCATGAGGTCGTAAGGGTGATAGGTCATACGCGAAGGGCCTTGTTCAAAAATCTTATGCCTCGCTCCGACTTTCACGCCCATACCGGTTTGAATACCGACAGGAGACTGTGAGCCAGACCCAAGTGAACCACCTGCTTCTTTGATCGTCTCGTACATGAGGTCTTGAAATTCGTTGCGGCTCTGCTTGTACCCATCCGTGTTCACGTTGGCCATATCGTGGGAGATACGCTCAATGTTGGCTTGTTGCGCTTCAAGTCCGGTTGCTGCTGTGGTTAAGGCTCTAATCATTCAATTCAGTTTCCTTAGAGTTTTCCGATGTCGTTGGCTTCACGCTGCATCATCTCACCGTAGGTCTTCATAGCTTTGAGGTCCTGCTCGAAAAGGCGATTTGCCTTGATCAGATTGGTCATCTCCTCGATGGGGTTGACATTGGATGTTTCAAGAACTCCCTGCCTAACTGTCGTCTTCGCTGCCTGAGTAATGGTCGGCTGAGCGCCTCTCACATCGGGCGCGGTAAACAAGCTCCCCCCTTGTTTGCGGAGAGTCTTTGTATCAGCGAACTCGACTACACTCAGTTTGGCGACCAAGTCTTCGCCTGCGTAGATCTCACCCGCATCCGTGATCGAGAAGTGAGCTCCACGATCACGCAGATTGATAAATCGCCCTGCCTCAGAAGGTGCATCTTGATTAACCTCGGCTGGGTTGCGTGTGACCGGGCTGGGCGGAGTGATCCCGCCTGGCTGCGAGGCAAGAACGGGATGGCCATCCATTGTCACCAGGCGTCCGTCTGGTGCGATATGAAGGCTGCCTTGGCGCGTGTATCGAACTCCGTTGGGGGTCGCGACTTCTAGGAACCCAGGACCATCGAGCGCAATATCGAGCGGAGATTGTGTCACCCGCAAAGCACCTTGTCTGAAGTTGGTGTATGTACCGTCCACAATGACAAAGGACTGATCACGTCCGTCGAGTGGATAAAGGTCCTTGTCTTTGATCGGACCGCGAGGAATATCGACCTGCGTGTGATCTCGCTGCGTGGAAGACAAATATTCTTGAAACGTCGGCAAGTCTTTCTTGAACGCGAGCGTATCGCTGTTTGCCAGGTTGTTGGCAATCACGTCCACGTTCTGCGCTTGAGCTGCTGCTCCAGATACTGAAGGCCAAATACCACTCGCCAAAGAGATACCCCCAGGGCGAATTAGAGCAATCGGCATGCCGCGCGGTTTTCTTGAGAGAAAATTGATTTTAGTGATGGGAAGATTGTGCCTAGCGAGCAAATGGGTGAATAGGTGCGCGAGTTCTTGGGAAGTTTTCTCTCGGCCGCGAGTGTAAGGCTTCGCAATGGAAATCTTTTTGCCGTCACCTTGTCATTTTCGTCGCAAAGATGACGGGCAGAAAAATCCACCTCGGCAAGAAAGACCACAAAAAGGGGAAATTGCTGCCGAAGAGGATCAATGCTAAAATTTAAACACGCGAGGAGAATTCAATGATCCCACTTCAAGCCAAACCGGTGGTCGATGAACTTCAGAAATCCATTCGCCAACGCATTGATGCCTTTAAGTCTAAATCGGGCCGAACACCAAAACTTTCAGTCATCATCGTAGGAGAGAACCCGGCCAGCGTGATCTAC
>CAZGCK010000036.1:16922-24248 GCA_964524175.1 uncultured Bacteriovoracaceae bacterium
GAATGGAGAGTGAGATCGTTCGGCTGCCAGAGTCTTCTACTCCCGAAGAGGTCAAAGCCGTGGTGAGTCGCCTCAATGCAGACCCCAAGGTTGATGGCATCCTGATTCAGCGCCCGCTTCCCTCATCCTTTGTCGAAGAAGAGGTCGTCTATTGGGTGGCGCCCGAAAAGGATGTTGATGCCTTTCATCCGGAGACAACTGGCCGCTTAGTTTTGGGCCTTCCCTGCTTTAGACCCTGCACTCCCGCAGGCATCATGGAAATTCTTACACATTACAAAATCGATCCGTCCGGTAAGATCGCCTGTGTGATTGGCCGGAGCTCAATCGTGGGCAAGCCAATGGCTGCGCTCCTGCTGCAAGCGAACGCAACTGTTCTTCAATGTCACAGCAAGACGCCTGATCTTCGCAAACTCGCTAGAGAGGCCGACATTTTGGTGGTTGCGTTAGGGCGTGCCGAAATGATCGATGCTTCTTACGTACGTCCAGGCGCAGTGGTCATCGATGTAGGGATCAACCGCAAAGCCGACGGTAAAATCGTGGGTGACTGCAACTACAACGATGTCGCCAAAGTCGCGAGCATGGTCACGCCCGTTCCGGGCGGCGTAGGACCAATGACCATTGCCATTCTACTTCAGAATACGATCTGGGCTGCAGAACAAAGGGGTAGCTAACGCGCCGCCATCACTGAGAAGGTAGGGTCTCGCGATCCTGGAGACTACCTTGAGCCGCAACTTTGTAGCGATCGATTTCGAAACAGCCAATTATGGGAACGACAGCGCCTGCTCAGTGGGTGTTGTGCGTGTACGGGACGGGCAGATTGCCCAACAGGAGATGCGGATGATCCGTCCGCCATCTAACTGGTTTATTTTCACGCATATCCATGGAATCGCGTGGAAGGATGTCGCCCAAGCACAGACTTTTGGTGAGGTTTGGCCAGAGCTTGCCCCCCTCTTTGAGGGAGCAGACTTCATCGCTGCCCACAATGCTGGTTTCGATCGGCGGATCCTGCTAGCTTGCTGCGATCGCTACCAGCTCGAGCCACCCACCCAGCCTTTCTTGTGCTCAATGCAGCTGGCACGCAGCGTGTGGAACCTCCACCCCACCAAGCTCTCAGATGTATGTCAGCACCTCAATATCGAACTCAACCACCACGAAGCTCTATCCGACGCCCTAGCTTGCGCGCGTATTTTGATTGCTGGAGAGTCAGGCTTTGCAGAGGGACCGCCCCTCATGCCCCCTCCTAAAGCTCTGACCCGTAAACTTTCTGCAAAAGTAGCTAAAAAGACTAAACCAGAGCAGCTCCCTCTTTTAAAAAACTCACTCCAATAGGTAGAAGAGAACCATGCTAAAACGAACTGCGTTGTTTGAAGAACATCAGCGTCTCGGTGGCCGATTAATCGACTTTGGCGGGTGGGAGCTCCCTGTTCAATACTCAGGCGTAATGGATGAACACACTGCCTGTCGCACAGCCGCCGGACTATTCGACGTCAGTCATATGGGCGAGGTGCATGTGAATGGACGCTCATCTGAGGCTTTTCTCGATTATCTGGTCACCAATAACGTTGCTAAACTTGCTGACGGACAAGCGCAATACTCAGCGATGTGCCACGACAACGGCGGGATCGTCGACGACCTCGTGATCTATCGTCGCGGGCGCGATAAATTCTTGGTTGTCGTTAATGCGAGCAACACCGACAAAGATTTTGCGCACATGCAGTCGATTGAGAAGCGCTTTCGCGCGGCCAACTCAACTGCTGATCTACGGGTGACGAACGAGAGCGCTCAATACACCCAGATAGCGATCCAAGGCCCAAAAGCTGCGACCATTCTCCAAACTTTGACAGAGACACCGCTCGCAACGATTAAGACCTATTGGTTTTCAGAGGGCAAGGTCTTGGCGGGTATCCCCGCGATCCTGGCTCGCACTGGCTACACCGGTGAAGACGGATTTGAGGTCTACGTGCCGTGGAGCGAGGGCCCACATGTTTGGCGTGCACTCGTTGAAGCAGGGCAACCCCTGGGTCTCAAACCCTGTGGATTGGGGGCGCGTGATACTTTGCGATTGGAAATGAAGTACCCACTCTACGGCCACGAGCTGAGCGACGACACTCATCCAATTGAAGCAGGTTTGGGGTGGGTCACAAAGTTAGATAAGCCTGATTTTGTTGGCAAAGCTGCGATTCAGGCCGCTAAGGCTGCTGGTTTGAAGCGACAACTCGTTGGCCTGCGCTTGCTGGATCGTGGTATCCCGCGCCAGGGCTATGCGGTTTACGACGCAGCCGGCACAGAGCGCTTGGGAGAAGTGACGAGCGGGACGCAATCGCCTTCACTTAAGACTTCGGTGGGCATCGCCTATGTTTCGGTCTCACAGGCCGCGGTCGGCACTAAGCTCACTGTTGATATTCGGGGCGCGAAGGTGGCGGCGGAGATCATTCCGACGCCGTTTTATAAACGGCCTTACTAAGTGCACTGCGTCTCAACATTCTGGCTGAACTCCCGCGCCGCCCGATCTATAAAGAACTTACACCCCAAGGAGACTGAGAGATGCGTTTTCCAAGCGACCTGAAATATACAAAAGAGCACGAGTGGGCAAAAATTGAAGGCAAAACCATCACGGTCGGCATTACAGACCATGCTCAAAGCTCGCTGGGAGATGTCGTGTATGTAGAGCTTCCTGCTGTAGGTCGCCAACTCAAAAAAGGCGAGACCTTTGGCGTGGTTGAGAGTATCAAAGCGGTTTCGGATCTCTACTCTCCAGTTGCCGGCAAGGTGACCGCCGTCAATAGCGACCTACCCGACGACCCAAGCCTCATCAACAAGGAGCCTCATGCGGGCGCTTGGATGGTGAAGATCGAGCTCGCAGATCCATCGTCGACTGCAGACATGATGGATGCAAGCGCCTACCAGAAGTACGTCGAGAGCTTAAAATAAAACTCTAACCGTAGGCCTCTATTGGTGGGCAAGCGCAAACAAGTTGGCGATCACCCAGTACGTTGTTGATGCGACCCACTGCAGGCCAGAACTTAGCCTGACGAACCCACGATGCGGGGTAAGCTGCTTTCTCTCGAGAGTAAGGTCTTGTCCACTCTGTCTTAGTTACCTGCTCAGCGGTGTGAGGCGCGTTTTTGAGTACATTGTTCTGGCGATCCGCCTTGCCGACTTCGATTTCGCGGATCTCTTCACGTATTGAGATCATCGCATCACAAAAGCGATCTAGCTCAGCAAGTGACTCACTCTCTGTGGGCTCGACCATGACCGTTCCGGCAACTGGAAACGAAATTGTCGGCGCATGAAAGCCATAGTCCATAAGACGCTTGGCGACATCCTCGACCTCGACGCCCGTCGAATCCTTGAGAGGACGAAAATCAAAGATGCACTCGTGCGCAACCAACCCTTCTTTGCCCTTATAGAGAACAGGAAAATGGGGTGCGAGGCGCTTCGCAATGTAGTTCGCGTTAAGAATCGCAACCTGTGTCGCCCGAGTTAGTCCCTCAGCCCCCATCATAGCGATGTAGAGATATGAAATCGGCAAGATACTTGCGCTACCCCAAGGGGCCGCAGAGATCGGACCGATCGCCTGTTGCCCACCCGTGCGCACCAAAGGATGCCCCGGCAAGAAGGGCGCGAGATGCGGCGCGACTCCTATTGGACCCATTCCTGGACCGCCACCCCCGTGAGGGATGCAAAACGTTTTATGAAGGTTGAGATGGCATACGTCCGGACCAAACTCACCGGGTCGACAAAGACCGATTTGAGCATTCATGTTGGCTCCGTCCATGTAGACCTGGCCGCCATTGTCGTGAATGATCTTACAAACTTCTTGAATCGATTCTTCGAACACGCCATGGGTCGAGGGATAGGTCACCATCAATGCAGATAGCGCTTGCTTGTGGGCCTCTGCCTTAGCCCGCAAATCAGCGACATCAATATTGCCTTGATCGTCACACTCAACGACGACAACCTTCATACCGGCCATCGCTGCACTCGCGGGATTGGTGCCATGAGCCGAGCGCGGAATTAAACAAACGTCGCGCTGCCGATCGCCGCGGCTCTCATGATATTGGTGAATGACAAGCAGTCCCGCGTATTCACCCTGAGATCCTGCGTTGGGTTGGAGCGAAACCGCCGCGAACCCCGTGATTTCAGCCAGCCAATTTTCCAATCTCGTAAGCATCTTGCGATACCCCTGCGTCTGCGCACCGGGAGCAAAAGGGTGAAGCTTGCTAAACTCTGGCCATGTCACGGGCAACATCTCAGTCGTCGCATTGAGCTTCATGGTGCAAGACCCTAACGGAATCATCGAATGCGTGAGCGAGAGATCCTTATTCTGAAGCTGAAAGATGTAACGCAACATCTCCGTCTCAGATCGATGAGTGTTAAAGACAGGATGAGTCAGATACGCACTCGTCCGCTTCAGGCTGGCGCTAAAGCTTGGATTGACCACATTGACCAACTGCTCTGGCTGAAAATCCTCTAGTTTCTTGCCCGCGAACTGCGCAAATACGCCAAAAAGATCAAGTAGGTCCTGAGTCGAGGTCGTCTCATCTAAGGCGACTGTAAAAACGTCTTGAGCCATGAGACGTAGATTGATCTGACGCTTACTTGCAGCATCAACAATCGAGCTTGCCAAAGGATTTCGCACCTTCACCGTATCGAAAAAAGGTTCAGCGCCAACATCCAATCCCATTTTCTTGAGGCCCGCATGAAGGATCGCCGACATGAGGTGCACTCGCTCCGCAATCGCCCGCAACCCTTCAGGCCCATGGTAAACCGCATACATTGAAGCCATGATAGCGAGCAGGACTTGAGCCGTGCAGATGTTGCTAGTCGCTTTATCGCGGCGGATATGTTGCTCGCGGGTCTGAAGCGCGAGACGAATCGCCGGCTTCCCGTCCGCATCCTTTGAGACGCCAATCAGGCGGCCTGGGATCTGACGCTTGAACGCGTCCTGAGTTGCAAAGAAAGCAGCATGCGGACCACCGAACCCAAGTGGCACACCAAAGCGCTGGGAGTTACCCACGGCAATATCGGCACCAAACTCACCGGGCGCGGCCAATAGGGTGAGCGCGAGGAGATCAGCAGCCACGACGACCATCGCGTCAGCGCCATGAACCTGAGCGACAAAATCCCTATAGTCATAAACAACGCCATCTGTAGCCGGGTACTGGAGCAAAACACCAAATACCGGCGTCTTAAAGTCGAGCTTACGATGATCTCCAACAATGACTTCGAGCCCCAACGGCTTAGCCCGTGTCTTGACCACTGCGATGGTCTGAGGATGACAAGCTTCTGAAACAAAGAACGCTCGGCGTCCTTGGTCACGACCTTTTACTGCGTAACAAAGGGCCATCGCCTCAGCTGCAGCAGTACCTTCATCGAGCATCGACGCATTGGCGATCTCCATTCCGGTGAGATCCATAATCATCGTCTGAAAATTAAGGAGCGCCTCAAGACGTCCTTGAGAGATCTCAGCCTGATAAGGCGTGTACTGCGTGTACCAACCCGGATTCTCCAAGATGTTGCGCTGGATGACGGGAGGAGTAATGCAATCGGAGTAACCCATCCCCAAATAGTTTTTAAAAATGAGATTCTCTTGCGCCAGCTTGCGCAGCTCACCGATCGCTTCAAACTCAGAACGAGGACTCTCCAGATGAAGTGGCTTTGGGGTGCGGATCCGTTTTGGAACCGCATGATTCACAAGTTCGTCCAGTGAGTTGAGTCCCAAAAGCTTGAGCATCCGGTCTTGCTGGCGAGCGTCAGGCCCGAGATGGCGGTTTACAAACGCATCAGGATGAGTCAGCGAGTTATTCATATGGTTTAGTTTAGTACCAAAAAAAACCGCTTGTTAGGGAAAAAACTCTTGACCACATTTCCTCATCTTCTCCTCTTGTCGGACTGCCAAGTCAGGTTTATGTTTTTAAATCTCGAAATCGGAAATCTGTTTCGCGTTGTCGTTGTAAGGATGCATTTGAAATGATGAATCAGTTCGCCTCTGCCTTGTCTCACGCCTCTCCGAGTGCCGCTCCAAGCCCAGCCCCCATGAGTGCGCCGGATGACTTGATCAAAATATTCAATACCGCTCTTGTCTCTACCCAATCCGGCTCACGACGTGATTTTTCGGGCGAGATCTATGAGTTAATGGAGAGCCCTGCTTTCCGCGCGGTCCTGAGCACAGTGAGACAGTTTGCCCGCCTGCAAGGACTCTCTGAGCGGCAAGCGGCCGAACAAATTATTACGACCTTTAGAAAGATGGACCAAGCATGGGCTGACTATGTATTCCAACAAGGGTTGGATCGGCTCAAAGGCGCTGGCGGTTCGGTAAGCTAAGCGCCCGCGAACATCCCTAGCTGCGTAGCTTAAGCTCCCAAGGCACTTCGATCTCGCCGCTCGCACTTACGAGTCCACGCGGAGGGTTTGGAAACGGTCCCGCGCGATTAAAAGCTTCGACAGCCACGTCGTCAAGGACACGCACCCCAGACTCGCTGAGCATCTTAACTCGGATGATTTCTCCCTTGCCGTTGAGCACTACCACAACCTTTGTCGTGTGCTCGCGCTCGCTCGCAAGATGGCGACCGCTTCTATAGTATTTAGCTAGAGTCGCCTTCAACAAACGCGTCCACTCCATTTCCAGACGTTGCCGGATGCGCTGATGGTAACCAAAAAACAGATACTCGCGCGTATTAAGCGCAGTGCGATCAGACTCCTTGATGCCTTGGATATAATCTTGGGACTGAGCTCCGATGTTAGCCCACTCAGGTCGGTCTTTGATAAGCTCCTCGGTTAACCCTTTGCGCCGATCCTCCGGAAGAATCGCTAGGCCCAGCTTGGATGCCTTAATAACCTCAGTCTTGCCCGTCTCTTTGGTTTGAGCAGTCTGGTTTTGCTTGGTCTGGGTTTTGGGTTGCGCTGATGCCGTTCCCTTTTGCCCCATTTCAATCATCTTGCGCGAATTCACAGTCTCGCGATCCACCACGCGATTCTTCTCGCCTAAGTATGAATCAGGCGCCGCCTTAGGAACCGTCTTGCCGGCATCCGACTGCACAATGCGCTGCTTGGTTTTATCTTCTTCATGGTTGGTCGCTGGTTTCTTGACAGCCGGCTGCACTTCAACCCACGTAAGCTGCCGAGGGCGTGGCAAAGCCCTTCCAAAGTGCATAAGTGTCAAACACGCCGCCACAAAAAGCGCGTGAAAGATCAATGATAATGCAACTGACCGCCTCAAACTACACAACCCCAGTGGAATGGTAGCATTCACAACATAGGAATCGGAACTATTCGATGTCTTCTTTAAAGAATTCGCTCTGTGATTCAGGCGTGGAGACGCCT
>CAZGCK010000036.1:24258-31344 GCA_964524175.1 uncultured Bacteriovoracaceae bacterium
TGGCAGTCTCAGTCGGCTGAGTCCCTTCGATGAAGGCTTCTTTGATTGATTGAGAAGAGTTTGGTGCCGCTAGCTTGCCTGTTGCGGTATCAATGCTCGCAAAAACTACACCCGGCGGAATCGTAAAGTCGGTATCAGGATACTGTTTAACGGCCTCTCGCATGTACGAAAGCCAAATCGGAAGTGCCGCTCTTGCGCCCGTCTCGCCTGGACCAACCGGGCGCTGACCATCGAATCCAACCCAAACACCAGTCACAACGTGAGGAGTGAACCCCATGAACCATGCATCGATGTATTCGTTGGTCGTTCCGGTTTTTCCGGCGGCCGACCGAGCAAGGGCCTTTGCATCGTGGCCTGTACCGTAATTCACGACTTCCTTCATGAGATGACTCATGACGTAGGCAACCCTTGGATCCTGCACTTGATCGGGATCCTTAGCGAGTGGATATTCGGGCATCGGAATTCCGGTCTTGCCCATCACGATCGACGTCGTCGGCCCCGGAGAGGCAGAAGTTGTTGGTTGAGGCTCCTGTTCAACAGGCGGCTGTATTGTCACAACGGCAGGTAGCATTTGCGCTTTTTGCTCCTCAAGCACACGCCCATCGCGATCTACCACTTTAGTAAAAAAGATCGGATTCACTTGTCTACCCAAGCGAGGAAACAACGCATAGGCCTTGGTCATTTCCAGAAGCGATATGCTCGCGCTCCCTAAAGAGATCGACAGATCGTTATTAAAGCTCCCGTTTATCCCAATTCTCTTGGCATACTCGATCACCTTAGAGACGCCTATGCTCTGAACGATCTTAATGGTTGGGACATTGCGAGACTTAATCAACGCCTGCCTAAAAGTCGTATCACCGTAGAACTTCTCTTCAAAGTTGCTAGGCTTCCATTTTCCCGAGTCCAGATCTTCATAGACGATAGGTGAGTCTATGATGATAGTTGCGGGTGTGTAGCCCTTTTCAAGTCCTGCCGAGTAGATAATCGGCTTAAAAGCTGAGCCTGGCTGCCTTTGCGCCTGAACCGCCCGATTGAACTCGGAGAGGTCAAAACTGTAGCCCCCTTCCATGGCCAAAACATACCCTGTATTAGCCTCAATAGAGACGAGCGCCCCTTGGATCTGCGGTGTTTGCTCTAATTGCACAGTGAGGATGCCGTCGCGCGGTTTAGGCTTGGGGGTTTTCGCTGCGGCAGCTGCCTTTGCCTCTTCAGGCGTTTCTTCAGCGAGCTTCACGAGAATAACATCACCCTTCATCAAAACCTTTGAGGGAAGCGAAGGTTCACCACGAGCAGGAACCGGAGCCTTTTCGTCTTTAAGCGGCTTGGCCCACTTCATCTTTTCTAAAGGCAGCTCGGCCCGTGCCGTACCAATCACAACACCCACGCTCTTGTGCTTGTCGTCCACGCCTGTCACGACCGCTTGATAGAGTTCGCCGGGCACGAGCAGATCGGCATCGTTTGTCAACCCAGCCAGATGCATCGCCTCAATGGCATCCATACGGCCATCCGGCATCATCACCTGAAAATGCAATTTTCTGTCAATGAGCTTGAGGCGGTCTTCCCTTAAGAACTTTTCGACTTCCTCCGGTGTTTTCAAGTGTTGAAGTGGCCCGCGATAGCCTAATCGTTTATCCACCGCACTCAATCCATCTCGCAAACTCTTCCCCGCTGCCTGCGCAAGTCGAGCGTTTGTCGGCAGATAAACCGTCAGACCATCTTCATAAATGGCCTTCTCTCCATACTTCTCGAGTAGATAGCGCCGAACGTGCTCAACCATGTAGGCGGCATTCTTCGTGCCAGGGTCTTCATCATGAAAAATCCTGAGCGGCAGCGCCGCAGACTCTGTGAACTGAGCTTGCGTGATGAACTTATTCTCGAACATCCGTCTCAGAACGTAAAGCTGTCGCTCCTTAGCCTTTTTGGAGTTCACAATCGGACTGTATTTGCCAGGAGCTTGTGGCAGGCCCGCCAACACGGCGGCCTCCGCCACTGTGAGTTCACTCACATCTTTTTGATAGTAGGTCCTTGCCGCAGCCTGCACGCCATAGGCCCCATGACCCAAATAGATCTGATTTAGATACAGGTAGAGAATCTGCTGCTTAGTTAAGTTGTTCTCGATGCGACTTGCGAGAATCGCTTCTCGAATTTTTCTACTTAGATTGCGCTCCGGCCTGACTAACAGCGACTTCGCTACTTGTTGGGTGATAGTGCTTCCACCCTGGACGACGTGCCCAGCGCGAAAGTTAGCGATACTCGCCCTCAGCATACTGCTGAAGTTGATTCCCATATGCTCAAAGAACTTATCGTCCTCAGCCGAAATAAAAGCCCGAACGACCACTTCTGGGATTTTCTCGTAAGGAACTACATAGCGCCGTTCTTTATAAAACTCGGCGAGAAGCGGATCCGATTTCGCGTTGAGTGGGTCGGCCGCACCAAGAACTCGCGTAACTCCCCACGGTCGATAGTCGGCGACCGTAATGATCTTAGGTAAGTCTCTCGCAAAATACCAGTAAACCATGCCAGTCGCCCCGACGAGCGCGGCAGTGCCAGCGACCGACATGATTAGCAGCGTTTTGAGTATCCACGCTCTTTTTGTCGTTACAGCCGCTCCAGAACCATCATTCATTTTTTGCGTGGGCGTTTCGGAGTTCAAGAAGCAGCCCCCACGAGATGACGAATCTCTGACATGTGCTCCTCCACAGCTTTCTTTCCTCGAAAAGCCGCATCGTTTAGTTTCTTAAAATCCATACGCAGAATTGTTTTGAGGTCTGGCCTGATCACAAGATCCGCGTCCTTGAGTTCTGCGAGGCTCGCAGCTTGCTGCTCGCTCGCCTCATCGAGAGCATCGATCACGACAACGGGGCCAATATTCAGTGCTCGCGCTTCTGCAATCAAGAAGGGTCGCACATTTGCCGCTGACTGCGCCGCCACGCCATTGAATGGAGTTGGGTCAAACGTCTCTGGATCAGCGACCGCAGCATGAATCGCGCCCACTACCTCCCCACGATCCACAACGCTTACGACTTCAGTGTCTTTAAGTTGAAGCGCAATTCGGAGCGGTACCTTAGCTACGCTCACGTCTCTTTTACCGAACGAGCGCTTGAGCGCATTGACCAGCTTAGCAGCCCGTCCAGGTCGATCAAAAACCGCAGGCATAAGTCTTTTTGGAAGGAAGACATCTTCATTGAACTTTAGAAGCGCCCATTCAAGCTGATTGATCTTGGCATCCATAGCGTAAAGCGCGCCGATCAGCGCGCCCGTCTCTGTTCCTAAAACCGCTCCGATAGGAATCTTTGCTTCAGTCAAAGCGCGAATTGCTCCTACTGCTGCAAATCCTCTCGCCATTCCGGGGCCGAGCACAAGCACAACAGGACGAACTTGCACCTGACCCGGACCATACAATTCAGGAGAAGCACTGGGAGAGGCGATTGGCTCCACTTGGGGTTCGGGAGGACCCAACACTTCTGCCGCGTTGCCAGTTGCCGGAGCAGGAGGACCTAATACTTCAGGCGATGACCCAGATGATGTCGCTGGCGGTTCTGACGCTACGTCAGCTACCTTGTGAGATGCCGTTGTTGAGCAACCGCTCCCAATTAGGAGTTTGATTGCGATCAACGATGCTACTAAAGATGCTTTGACTCTGAATGAAGCTTCCAATGCGCCAAGAACTCCTTATTTCCCTGAGTGCCGGTAATGGGAGATTCTATCAAGCCAAGTCTTTTCAATCCAAGAGATTCAGACACGGATGTGAGGCGCCGTACGGCTTCTTGACGGTCCTCTTCATCTGTAACGATTCCGCCCTTCCCTACCTTTTCCTTCCCTACTTCGAATTGAGGCTTAATCAGCGTAATCCAGTCGGTTTCTAGGTGGGCAAACACAAGCGCAGCGGGAAGAATCTTATCCAAAGAGATAAAGGAAACATCGACAACGATCAGGTCGATCTTTTGGCCAATAAGATCGAAGGGCAAAGCGCGAGCGTTGACCTTCTCATGAACTATCACTCTTGGGTCATTTCGAATCTTCCAATCGAGCTGGTTGTGACCCACGTCGACAGCGAACACGCGCTTGGCCCCTCGAAGAAGCAGTACATGGGTGAAGCCTCCCGTCGACGCACCAATATCGAGACCGACACGACCTTGGACAGGAACTCCAAATGCATCTAACGCGGCAGCGAGCTTGACCCCACCACGAGAGACGTAAGGATGGTCCTCGCCTCGCACACGAATAGAAGCATCCTCGCTCACCGAGTGGCCGGGCTTGGTTACCGGCTGGTCGCTTACAAGTACGTTGCCAGAGAGAATCAACGCCTGCGCTCGCTCACGAGAAGGAGCCAAACCCAACTCCACGAGCAGTATATCAATTCGTTTCTTCATGTCCAAGAGCCGCTCTCAAACTTTGCTCGATCGCCGAAGCAGAAAGCCCAAGGCTCTCGTCCAAAGATTGCTGTGTGCCGTGAGGAACAAAGGTATCCGGATATCCCAACGCGACCATTGCTCGGCGCCTGACTCCAAGACCGGCAAACCAAGATTGCCCAAAGCCTCCGCGCACGACTCCGTCTTCAACGGTTAAAATTTGGGCCTCTGGATGAGCGATCGCATACTCTGTAAGTTCGGCCGCCACGGGCTTGATGAGTGTTATGGATACGGCCGTCACAGCCTGTCCCTGCGGATCCACCGCACGTGCCGCAGTCAAAACGCGCATTGCCGCAGACCCCACTCCTACTACGATCAGCTGAGGACTTGCGGCTGTTTGATGCCATCTCACCGGGCCCGCCGTGGCAAACTCCTTGGGTCCTGCCCCCCTAGGATAACGAATGGCCCATGGTTTTCCCGACACGACGGCATGTGCAAGCTCCGTTCTTAAATCCTGAATGCACGCGGGAGCACTCACGGTGAATCCAGGAATCATCCCTAGATACGATAGATCAAACATTCCGTGATGAGTCGGCCCATCTGCGCCCACCAATCCCGCTCGATCGATCGCAACAGTCACACCTAAACCTTGAAGGGCAACATCGTGAATCAACGAGTCGAATGCTCGTTGCAAAAAAGTACTGTAGATCGCCACAACAGGGCGCAATCCCTGCGTTGCAAGTCCCGCCGCGAAGGTTACTGCATGAGGCTCTGCGATCCCTACATCAAAGAACCGATTTGGAAATCGGCGCGCAAACTCCGTCAGACCTGTGCCTTCAGGCATAGCAGCAGTGATCGCTACAATTTTTTCGTCTTTCTCGGCCAACTCGCAAAGCGCTTCACCAAATGCGTCGCTATACGTCTGCTGCGGTGTCGAAGCTGTCGGCGCTGGAGCCTTATCTTTTGCCTTGGCAGCCACTGGACTCACGCCATGGTAGATTGAAGGACTGTCCTCGGCTGGCGCGTATCCTTTACCTTTTTGAGTAAGTACATGAAGAAGCACGGGCCTTCCATTCTGTGGCCCGGTCTTGATCCCCTGTAGCGTGCCAATCAAAACACCCAAATCGTGACCATCGAGGGGCCCAACATACTCAAAACCCATCAGTTCAAAAAAATCGCGCGCTGTTCCTGTCGCGAAGAGATGAGAAAGTGATCCAACAGTGCCGGATATGGACATCTGGTTGTCGTTCAAAACCAAAAGAAAAGGCCCGCGCTCCAGTCCTCGCGCGTTGTTGAGCGCTTCGAGCGCAACCCCCGCTGTGAGTCCCCCATCGCCCACAATCGCCACAGACCAAAGCTGAGATTTTGATCGTGCATAGGCCATTGCAAGTGCAGCTGAAAGCGCCGTACTGCTGTGGCCCGCACCAAACACATCGTGCGGACTCTCTTCGCGCGACAGAAAACCAGAAATACCGCTGCCTTGTCTAAGCGTAGAAAACCGGCCCCATCGCCCTGTCAGGAGCTTATGCGCATAGGCTTGGTGGCCAACATCCCAAATCAGAGGCTCAGAGGGGGACTCAAAAACATAGTGAAGCGCGATGGCGAGATCAACGACTCCCAAACTCGCTCCCAAGTGACCACCATTGGTCAAACAGGTTGTAACTATTTTCTGCCGGATGTCCTCTGCAACGGCGAGCAACTCGTGCAGAGACATCCTCTTAAGTGCACCCGGACCTTGCGCGAGAGCCTCTTGAGCGGGCATGATCGAGCGCTCTTTAGGATCGAGAGGGTGCGAAGGGCTGAAGCTCAACGCTACCGTCAGCGTTACCTTTCATCAGCAACTCAACTCTCTTTTCAGCCGCCACAAGCTGGTCTTGGCAAGCACGAGTGAGACGAACACCTTCTTCAAACGATTTGAGCGAGAGCTCGAGATTGAGCTCGCCGCTTTCCATTCTCTTGACGGTTTGCTGGAGCTGATCCAACGCTGACTCGAACGAAATCGCAGGGGTTTCCGCCATAACTTGCTTCAGTCTCCTAGATTCCTGCTAGTAACATTTTGCCGCATCAAGGCCAATGCCCAAAAGCCCGATAAGTCAGTATGCGCTTATCTGGGTTTATGAGTTTGATCACCGCATGGAGCGCGCTGTTTAGTGCGTACGCTCACGCCTATGCAGCGTGCGACCCAGGGCCTGCTGTGCTGCAAGTGCAGCTGCCAAGCGCTGTAAGAGCTCCAGATGCGCCAGTCTCTACTGGGGAGTGGTATCTTCCAATGTCACCGCAGGTACCGACCCGCATGACCTATGCCCGGCTCAAAGTAACTCTTTTTCCTCCGGATGATACTCGCAAGAATTGGTCTGCCCATATCCAAATGAGCTTTCCGGACCCCAAACCGTTCGGTCTCCCCTATGCTGCTTATCGCCTAGTGCTTTCCTGGCAGACGACACAAGGAATGAACAGTGCGACCAAAGACTGGACTTCTGATTGTATGGACGCAGGTCGAAGCTTGTTTCCCGGCCAAACTTGGTCGGAAGTCTGGGATGTAGGAGCTACGGAGGGCCTCTCAGCCCTTTCCGATCCTTCAATTTCCTTTTGGGGATCAAGGAATTAGCCCTCTACTCCCAATAAACCTGAGCGATGACGATGAATTTTAAAAAGGCACCTGTTTCCGCATGACGTGCCGGGTTCTTTCCTGAATCAGTAGGTCGTCAGGAATAAAAAAGGCTTTAGATTTCAG
>CAZGCK010000037.1:0-5863 GCA_964524175.1 uncultured Bacteriovoracaceae bacterium
TATGAGGCCAATACAGGGAGCGCTTCAGCTTCGGTTGCTCAATTTGGAGCGTTTCTCAAAATCTTAGCGGGCCTGGAGACGGAGATTCATTTAGGAGTGCACTCGATGGGGCATCAGGTGGTGCTGCCTGCATTACTTGCGATTGCAAATGAGTCCGGTGCTAAACCCTTTATCAACGAGCTCGTGCTCAACGCACCGGATTTTCCGCTTGATCAGTTTGCTAAGCATGCAGAGGCAGCGCGCAAGATTGCCCGTAGAATCACCGTCTATTGCTCGTTCAATGATAACGCGATCGCGGCGTCGGAGACCTTTAATAACGGGCGAAGGCTAGGTGCCTGTGAGCGAGCAGAGGGCGTAGATATGATCAACGTGAGTGAGATCGATGCGCCTGCAATGGGAGTAGCGGGGCTTGGGCACAGTTATTATGCATCAAGGCCGATCCTGACAGATGTGTCGCAGCTGCTGATGGGCGTTGAGGCTGAGAAGCGGCTTTTTATTCGAAAAAGTGAGCCTAATAGTACGGAAAACTTTTATTTGAGGCCTTAGCTCATCGATATTAAAAGCCACATTGCGAACGGTGCGGTTCGAACTCTAGACTAGTTTCCATAAAAACTAAATTTTACTGTTCCAAACTTTGTAATTGCCATGCAAAACCTAATGCGTGGCCAAGCTCCTCATCGTCGAAAGCCCCGGCAAAATCAAAACTCTGCGCAAAATTCTCGGTCACAGCTGGACCATTGAGGCAAGCCTAGGGCATACGACTGAGCTCGCAAGCGATGGGCCGAGGCGCTTGGGGTTTGAGCTCAAAGAAGATCAAGTTTCTACGCGCTACGTGCCAAGAACGGGGCGCGGACGCCAAACTCTCGCTAAGCTTCGCAAAGCGGCGAAGGGAGCAGAGCGCGTCTACCTAGCGACTGACCCGGATCGAGAGGGCGAGGCCATAGCTTGGCATTTGGTGCGCGAGCTGAGGCTTAAGAATTTTGTTCGTGTCACTTATACGCAAATTACCGATGCAGCGGTGAAGCAAGCTATCGCGCGACCAGCGGCATTGAATATGAGTCTGGTTGAGTCGCAACGAGCTAGGCAGTGCTTGGATAAGCTCGTAGGCTTTGACGTAAGTCCTCTGCTTTGGCGGTCTACTGGCGGCAAGAGTGCGGGAAGAGTGCAGTCGGCGACTCTGCATATGATTTGCGAGCGAGAGCGCGAGCGGTTGGTGTTTGTCTCAGAAAATTATTGGGTATTGCACAGTCGCTATCGCGAAGGCTTTGAGGCGATGTATGAGCGAAAACTTGGCGAAGCGACGCCTGCCCGGAGCGATCAGCCTCCCAGTAACCGAGTTCGTACCGAAGCAGAGGCCAAGCTCATCGCTGAGGTCGCTCGCACCGGTTCGCATCGAGTGAGTCACGTCGATCGTCGCGAAGAAGCACGCTTTCCCCCTCCCCCTCTCATCACAAGCTCACTTCAGCAAGCTGCCGGTGCGAAGCTCAGGATGTCACCCAAGCGCACCATGCAGATTGCACAAGAGCTTTATGAAGGAGTAGGCGGCAAGGGTCTCATTACCTATATGCGCACTGATAGCGTGAGCCTTAGTCCGGAGTTTATCTCTGAGGCTCGACACTGGCTCGCGAGCCACGCGCCCGATGCTCTTTCTCCCCATCTTCCTCGGTTTCGCGAACGCGAGGGTTCGCAAGCGGCACACGAAGCGATACGTCCCACGCAGGCATCTCTGACTCCTTCACAAGCTAGCGAGTCGCTCGGGCTCTCTGAAGAACAGTCCGCGCTCTATCGCCTGATCTGGGAGCGAACCATGGGCAGCTTCTGCAAGCCTGCGAGCTTGGCAAAAACAGAGATCACAATCGAATGCGCGGACACGCTTTGGCTGGCTCGCGGGAGCATTGTCGTAGATCCGGGTTATCTCGTTTTTTGGAACAATCTCGAGAATGATCGCGCGCTACCCGACGTGCAAGCGGGGCAAATTCTGGGTTTTAGCGACGTAAAAGTTGAAGCCAAGAAGACCGAGCCTCCTCCTCGCTACAGCGAGCCCAAGCTGATCCAGCTCATGGAGAAAAAGGGCATCGGTCGACCCAGCACTTATGCTTCAACGATCGCCACGCTCAAGGAGCGCGACTATGTCGCCCTTGAAGAGCGAGTGCTCAAGCCCACAGCCCTTGGCATGGCTACCGATACGGCGCTCTCCAAAGCATTGCCCGAACTCGTAGATGCAGCCTTCACAGCGCAGATGGAAAACTCCCTCGACGAGATCGCCGAAGGTCGACTCGAGTGGGAGCGCTTTCTCACGAGCTGGAATCGAGATACCTGGGGACCCTCGCTGCTCAAAGCGCGAGATGCGTTTAAGGGAGTAAAAAAAGTCGCAAATCCCCGGTTTTCTAGACGGCCCAGGCGTGGCAAAGCGACTTCGCCTAAGAAGACTGGAGGATCGGGATTTGGGTTTGGCCGGAAGCGAAAGTCTCGTGCCGCTCCCTAAGTAGCTCCAAGATGTGCAAACCGACCATACGGCCCGCGAGCGCCTCATCGGACAAGTAGCGCGCACCGCGGATGTATCCAATGCAACGGCGGGCTCCACAGAGGCAAACGAACGGCCGCGCCAGCTCCCACTCGGTCGATGGATAAAAGAAGTTCAGCTCCGTGCCCGCGGGGATGGGTCTTAGCGCGCGACAATTCATTTCGAGAGTGTCGACAAACACGTTGGGATCGCAGCTGTGGTTTAGATGCGAAAGCACGCTGTGTTCTTCGATATGCGCGCGCGCGGTAATCTGGATCGTCTGAAACGAAGGCCTGTCGACGAGCCTAAAGTTGCGAATCGTAGCAAAGATCTGGCCCTGCATGATGGGCTTCGAGGAGATCAGCATACGGCCCTTGCCGTTTAGCGAGGGAACTACGTGAAGATGAGTCTCGAATCGGCTGAGGCTCCGCAGGTTCATGACTCACGGCTATTGCAACGGATGGGCCAATGGATACCGAGCGAATTTGTTGCAGATTCTGATTTGAGATGGAAAGCGAAGTTTGGCCCCAGTGACTTTACGTCCCTGGATCGTATAATTTAAATATAAAAAGTATATAAAATAGCCGCTACACTCGGCAATTCTCCGCAAAATGGATCCGACTCCATATATGCCAGCTAGTTCAGGCCAAACTCATAGGCCAGGCCTGAATCCTCTTCACGGACGCAGTGTTTCCTGCGAGTCGAGCAGGCCCGCCCTTGTACATAGTCATGGAGCGCCTGCACCTGCTTGTAAATGTGAGGATAGAAGATCATCCACTGCCCATAGCGCGTCAGGTCGGCGGTCGCCTGCTCGAGGCTCACGCCTTGGTGCTTCATCTGATAATAGGCAGCGAGCCGTCCCGTTCTGTGACAACCGCACTCACAGCGAAACGCGATTTTCTTTCCGTCGTGACGAGCCCCTTCAACCCAGGCGTCAAAGGCCCGCAAGAATTTACTGCTCACTGGGGTCGTCGTATTTTGAGGCTCGTTGTAGATCACTTTTAAAGTGGGGCACTCTTCTGCGTAGCGAAGCTCGTGTCTTTCAGCAGTTCCGCTCAAAACCATCATCTCAGTGATGCCAAGCTTGCAAAGGGTGCGCATGTCCTGGCGACTAGGTCTACTCGTTCGGTAAATTTCAAAGCCCGTTCGCACGTCCTGATCGACGAGGTGGGTGTTGAGCTTGCCCCACTTCCAAGGAGGAGGCGCGCCCCAGCCTTTTTCTTCTATTTCCGATTGAGGCAACTCATAGGACTCATTTGCTTGAACGGTATTGAATTGAGTCAAAATGAGAAGAAAAAAGGTCAACGTCAGTGATTTCATCATATTCACTCACCTTTAAAACACGCCTGTAGAAGGTCAAGTTTGGAATCATCCTCGCTCTGCGAGGCGTTCCCTAGAGTAAAACATCCGTTTAATCTTAGCTTTGTCTCGCGATTCAAGTGGGGGTTGTTGCATGCCGCAATGAGTTAAGTTCTGTCTCGGTGAACCCTTAGGCTCTCTGCCCAGGTCCGATCGTTGCTGCACGAGTTTCATACTCAGCAACCCACTCCGGTAGACGCCTCTGCTCGCTGCCATAAGCGATTGCATGCGCGGCCGACTTCTCAATGGCGCTTCGCCGTTTATCGTAGCGCGTGATCATATCGGGCGACGCCCAACCCGCGAACTCCTGAATCGCACGATCCGGCACGTTATGGTCACGAGCATTCGAGATCGCCGTCGCACGACAAGAGTGCGGAGAAACTCGAGACTGAATGCCCGCGAGCTTGGCGTATTTACGAACAACGTAGAAGATCATCGAGGGGTCAAGGGCCCTCCCCAGCTCGCCGGTGCGATTGTTGCGAATCGCGCTAAAAAGAGGCTGATCCACGCGAGGATCTTTGCGAGCGATGAGAAAATAAAACTTAAGCGCGTTCCAGACCGGAGTCGTAAGAACGATCAGGCGCTCGGAGTTGCCTTTGCCTCTGAGTCTCACAACGTGGGTGTCGCGCTCAAGGGTGAGGCTCGAGGTTCGGAGCCCGCAGACTTCGGACCTGCGCAAGCCGCAGTAGAACAGGATCATGAGAATCGCATAGTGCTGAGCACCCGTGCGCGTGTGAAGGTCGGGCGCCTTGAGCAGTCGCACCACTTCTTCATCGCTAAATCCGATGGTCGTCGATAGCTTACGAGGGTTCAAGAAGCGCACCCCCTCGGCTGGTTTCTTCTCGATCAACCCATCATCGACGAGCCATCTAAAAAAACTTCTCAGCGTCGATAGGTGGCGATCAATTGTCGTGTGCTCAAGTCCTTCAGAAAGCAAGAGATCCTTGTAAGCAATCAGTGTCGCGCGATCCACGCGATCAAACGATTCGGGCCGTGCATTGCCAGATTCTTGTGCTTGATGCTCTTTGAGCAGTAAGAACTGAACAAACCGCTTGAGATCCTTGCCGTAAGCCTTTCGAGTGTGCTCAGAGCGTTGATCGAGCAAGAATGCTTCGATGCTTTGCCTGAGTTTGTCGCCGGGACGAATCAACTCGCGAGGCCTCAAGGATCGGCGTGTCGAGCCAAATTCTGACTCATCGAAGTGCGAAGGCTCGGGCACGAGAACCACGGGCGGGGCAGCAAGCTGAGGAGAAGGTGCCGTTTGATTGAGCGCGACGATCTCCGTGCTGGGTAGAGGTGGAAGAGGTGGAGGCGTCGGCTGCGGTATTTCAACAAGCGCCACGGATCGCTTTTTGAGCTTAAACTTTAAGCGTAGTTCAAAGCGCGCTGTTTTCTTCTCTAATGTTCGATCCGCTGCCGATCGCCGCTGCCGCTTCAACAGCGCAGGCTTGCTCAAAAGCCCTCGAAGCACCCACGCGCCAAGCGGTGAACCGGACGGCTTACGAGGCTTCTTCCCACTTCTTGGGTTATTTCTTCGCACGCCCTCTGGCTCCGCCTTTGCTTGGCTTCGTTGCTCGTGCTTTCCATGCACTTGCAAAGTTTTTCGCGGCTTTTAGATCCATCGGTGCGCCGGCCATTGCCCCTTTGCGAAGCGCCGACCCAACGATTACTCCGTACGCCAGGCGTTTTAAATCAGATAGATTCTTGAGCGTAGCGCCGCTTCCTACATAAAGAGGGATGCCATGTCCCCGGGCCAATTCGCTCGCCTTCTCAAGCTGTCCGAGATCAACGGGCCTTCCTGTTGTCGACCCGGTCACCACCACTCCATCGGCCATGGCGCGCAAGGCTGTCTCCTCAGTTGCAAGCGCGATATCGTCGCTTGACAGAGTGCGAGCGTGCTTCACATGAACATCGCCCAAAATGCCAATCGGCGCGCCTAGTCTGGCGCGCTCGCGGATCAAGAAGGCCGCATCGCCTTCGACTATTCCCTGATCCGTCGCT
>CAZGCK010000037.1:5873-29625 GCA_964524175.1 uncultured Bacteriovoracaceae bacterium
TGACCCTGATAAAATCGCAACCACTGACGGCCGCGATGGCAAGTGCCGCTCTCCCATCGTTACGAAGCACGTTGATCCCTATCGGCAATTTTGTAACTTCGCGCACTGCTGCTGCAATGATGGCCATGCTTGCGACTGTTTCGGGTGGCACCGAGTTTTTATAAAAAGGGATATCGCCAAAGTTCTCGAGAATCAGCCCTTCAAAGCCTGCTTGCGTCAATATCTTTGCTTCTTGCACGGCCTGAAGTCCTGCGCGCGCCAAGGCTTGAGACGGTGGGCTGATCGCCCCTGGGGCACCTGCCAACGCAGGCAGATGAATCACGCCTATCAGGGACGGGGCCCGACTCATGACTCTTTGCCCGTGATGCCGCGCCAGAGCTTGGAGAATCCGGATTTCTTCTGAATCGAATCCTCCGTCCCCGAGAGCAGTTGATCCGCTTGATCCTTGGAGATCTTGCCTTCAGCCGCAGCGGCAGCCACGATCTTGCGAGCCTCTTCTGCGGTCATGTCGCCTGGCAATGTGTCAGTGGCCGGAGCGCTTGGGGCACCCGCCATCCCGCCTGCGCCGCCCATCTGCGCTGCCATGCTGCCAGCGAAGGTCTTCATCATCGATTGAAGCTCGACGGGCATCGTGCGCTCAAATTCTTCGGCCTCGCGAGTGATGTCTTTGCCGCTCATCGCTTTCTGCATCAGTCCCTGAAGGCGCTGAAGCTGTCCCTTTGGGAGTCGTTGCATGGCTTGTGCAAACTGGGCCATCATTTGGGGATCCATTTTGGAAGGGTCAAATCCGCCCGGCATTCCGCCCGGAGCGCCTCCCGCAGGAGGTGTTGCAGGCGCGCTCAATTTGGGAGCTGCACCCACGCCGTGGCAACGCTTGAACTTCTTGCCGCTTCCGCAGAAGCAGGGTTCGTTGCGTCCGAGTTGTTCATCTGGCTTCTCACCTGGCTTCAAAGAATCTTGCATGATTTTACTTAACTACTTTAGCGCGAGCGTAAAAGTCAACTTGGGCCTGGTTTCAACTCCACACCCAAACGAGGGCGGTATTGGCAGCCGCAGTCCGTGTCGAATTAAAAACAGGCCCTTGACCGTTTTGACCGCCGGGCCTTAATCTTCGGGACGTGCGCACCCTTGCTCCATCGATGAAGCGGATTTTGATACTCTGCGCTGCGCTTTTCGCCGTGAGCCAGCTGCTTTTTCTGATCAATATTCAAGTTCCTCGCGGACACAACTACTATGAGTTTCACTACGTTCCCTCCGCTAAGCAGTTTCTCGAGTTTAAAGAGAATCAAAACTGGGAGCATCCGCCGCTTGGCAAGGTGATCATGGCCGCAGGCATCGCTGCTTGGGGTGATATCCCCATTGGCTGGCGCTACATGAGCACTTTGTTTGGCTCGCTTACTTTGGTGGGGATGTTTGTTTGGGCACTCGCGCTTTTTGGAAGCGAAAGCATCGCTCTTTGGGTGGCGCTCATCACGGTGGTGAATCAGCTGCTCTATGTCCAAGCCCGCATCGGGATGCTGGATACCTTCATGTTTGGCTTCATCACGTGGGGTTTAACTGCATTCACGGCCAGTTGGAATCCTCAGAACACCGTTGCGCGAAATCGTCTTTATCTAGCGGCCACCGGTTTTTTTATGGGCATGGGGATCGCCTGCAAGTGGTTTGGCGTGATCCCGCTTGCAACTTGCGTGGGTGGAGTCGTCCTCGTTAAACTTTTTCAGGAATGGAAGACTCGCTTCGAGCCGCAGTTTGAGACGGATTGGTATCATCCAGGAATTTGGAATGGGATTAGCCTAGGCGACTGGGTCTTTTTCTTGGGTGTAGTCCCTTTTCTCACCTACGCTGTGACGTTTGCGCCGCTTTATATCATTCAGAAGCCTCCGATTGGGTTTTGGGATTTCTTTGAAATCCAAAAGAAGATGTATGACGGCCAGCTACGTGTGACGTCGCAGCATCCGTATATGAGTCAGTGGCCGGATTGGCCGCTTCTCAAACGTCCGATCTGGTACGCCTTCGACAAAGAAGGCCCAGAAACAGATGAGTGGGTGCGAGGGGTGCTCCTTCTGGGTAATCCGCTCATCATGTGGGCTGGTATGCTTGCGATCTTTGCCTGTGTTTGGGGCTGGGTGAAGCAAAAGTCGCGCGTGGCTTTTTTGATTCTTCTTTTTTATGCAGCTTTTTACGTGAGCTGGGCCGTGATCCCAAGAAAGGTCGCGTTCTATTATTATTATTATCCGGCTGGGATGGTGTTGAGCTTCGCGCTGGCTTACGCGTTTCAACTCCTAGAAACTCGAGCGCTTCCTCGCCATCCTGGGGCTAAATGGGGGCGGTGGTTGTTTTTGGCAGCCTCACTGGGGATCTTTGTCTACTTCTTCCCCATCTTGGCGGCGCTGCGAATCCCGTCGGCTGACTTCATCAAGTGGATGTGGTTTAGATCGTGGATCTAACGAAAGGATGCAAAACTCATGAGAACAGGGATGATATGCGTATTACTGGGGTTGATGGTTGGATCGGCTCACGCTGCGACGCTGACGGCGACTTGCAACCAGATGCAGATCAAAGTGGATCGTCAGCTCAAGGAAGGACAATTGAGTTTTTTGAGCGTGACGGGGACAGCGTTTCCGGCGGTGCCACTCGATACCATTATTGATGATGGGACTTCGATCAAGGTGTCGTTTGGGGTGGCTAGGGATTTTACGTTGAACACCTTCATCATCCATGTCGACACTGCTGAGATCGATCTCTACTCGGCCCATGTGGTCAGCGGAGTTCAAAAACAGGAGCGCTACTGTACGGCGATGATTCAGCAGACGGTGACGTCAGTTCCGGAAGTTCCTAAAAAATAAATAGTTAATATTTAATTTTTCTGAGTAGCTACCGGTGATGGCTCAGGAATTATCCTGACTGTCTTGCTTGCTTTTTTGGTTGCGTTGTCATTCGTGTCACTATATTAGCCATGTTTATTAATTGGGGAGAGCGTTCCGGTACTGATTGGGTGCTTGTCATCTTATGGTGCCATTTCAAAGGAGTTCTGCCGTGAGTTTCTTGAGATACTGCCCCATTGTTTGTGCTCTTGCATTCTCTCTCCCTAGCCTTGCCGACACGAGAACCACTTGCACTTTTCTGCCGACTTTAGCCACTGCAGAAAACTTCAATGCCGGAAACAAGAGCCTTGTTCTTTTTCGCGAAACAGAGGGAGCCGAGCCGGTGGGAGGTTACATTTTTGACTCCACCGGGATGATCCTGACCGCGCGTGAGATGCCCAATGTCGTGAGCGGAACTGACATGGTTTCTCCTCAGCTCAGCTATGCGCGGGCTTGGACAGAAGAACCGGGGTATACCCACTATCATTTCTTTTTTAAGACGACGGGCTCCAATCTGCTCAAGAATCTATTTTACAAAGAGATCAGCTGGCACTCTGTGACGCTCAAGGTTTCTCAGCAGGATCCAGCAAAGTCATTTGCAACCATTGGCCTCAAAGATGAGTTTGGCGGGCTCTCCTCACTCGTGAACCCTGAGTACCAGCAGGTATGGAACTTCGCAGAGACGGTTCCGGCTGAGTGCGAGATCTCGGAGTAAAAGCCTAGCCGCTAGCCTTTGCCGGCAATGCGGTAGATGCTTTGATCATTAAATCGTAGATCCTAAACGCGTACGCCGTCTTGAGACCCAAGCGCTCCTGGATTTGCCCTCGGGTCATACCCTCGGCAAACCATCTCAGCACAGCTGAGTGGCGAAACGTCCGCGGCGTGAGGTCTCCTACGCCCAACTTAGGTGCATAGTGTTTTACCAGCAACTCCACTCCGCGCGCAGAGATGGCACCGCCGAGCGAGCCAAACTTATTGAAGCCCTGAAACACCCAAACGGTTGGCTTATTTGCTTTTGCACCGCCCTGCTCTTGGGCAAGCTCAAGCGCAGCGTCCGAGAGCTCTTTGGAGACGTTGAGCTCGCGTGCGCCTTTGCCACCTGGACCTGAGACCCGTACGCGTCCCGGAGTCCAATCTTGAAAGCGCAATCGACTCACCTCTCCGACCTGGGCGCCGGTCTCGGCAAGCGTCCAGAGGATTAAGCGATTGCGGCGATCCAGGATGCTTGTCATCGGAAGCGCACGTATGGCAGTCAGCAGTACAGCCGAAGAGACTGTCGCGGGCACGCGCTCGATCTTATGTGGAGTAGGCATTTTGCGACCAAGCTCGACGGGGAGAAGGTTGCGCTGGACGTGAAAACTGAGAAATTTTCTCACCGTGAGCAGCTTTCTTCGTCGGGTATTGGTCTTAAGGCCCTGGTCCTTTAGATAATTGTGAAATCTCTCAACATCCTCAGTAGTTATACGATCTAAGCGCACAGGACGGTCAGAAAGACGAGTTTGGATAAAATTTTCGAACGCCAAGATGTCTAAGCGATAGTTTTTAATCGTGTGCTCAGACTTTTCTGTGCCCTCGAGGTATCCCAGAAAGCTTTTAAGGGCATAAGGAAATTCTAGATGCGATGCGTTAACTCGCTTGTGTTTTTGCATTTTTTGAAATATTAGTGTTGCAGAAACTGAGATGTCAATTAGCTTTCTAGTCCAATGCGGACGACATCCAGCGGTACCCTGTGGGGGTCCGAAGTTGGAACATCAGTAGAACTAGAAGACACGGAGACTGCAACACGTTATGAAAATGAATCAAAAAGCTCAACTTAAAAACCGACTATTTAAGAACGCTATTCTGCCCACGACCCTCTCGCTCATGCTGGCTCTCGCTGGCTGCAAAAAATCCCAAACCACCGAAGCTCCCGCTGCCGGCGGCGCCGCCACCACAACTGCCGACGTAATCAAAGTCGGTGAAGTGGGTTCGATGACTGGTGCTGAAGCGACCTTTGGTATTTCTACCCATCAAGGCATTGAGCTTGCGTTCAAGCAAATCAATGCCGCTGGCGGCGTAAAGGGCAAGAAGCTCGAGCTCATCTCCCTCGACGACCAAGGAAAGCCTGAAGAAGCTGCGACTGCAGCCACGAAGTTGATCACGCAAAACGGTGTGGCAGCTCTCCTGGGTGAAGTCGCCTCCTCCCGCAGCCTCGCGATGGCCCCACTGGCTCAGCAAAATAAGATCCCGATGATCACCCCTTCATCGACCAATCCAAAAGTCACCGAGCAAGGTGACTACATTTTTCGCGTTTGCTTCATTGATCCTTTCCAAGGCACCGTGATGGCCAAGTTCGCCGCTGAAACTCTCAAGGCCAAGAAAGTAGCTATCCTTCGCGACGTCAAAAACGACTACAGCGTTGGCTTGGCAAACTACTTCACCGAAACGTTCAAAAAATTGGGCGGCACGATCGTTGTCGACCAAAGCTACTCGGCTGGCGACATCGATTTCAAGTCGCAGCTCACCTCGATCCGCACCAAAGCTCCAGACGCGATCTTTGTTCCTGGCTACTACACCGAAGTCGGCCTCATCGGCCGTCAAGCTCGCGAGCTTGGCATCAAGGCCCCTCTCATGGGCGGCGACGGCTGGGACTCTCCTAAGCTCAAAGAAATTGGCGGCGCCGCATTGGACGGCTCTTACTTCTCCAATCACTACTCGGCTGAAGACAAGTCCCCGAACGTCGTTCAGTTCATCACGGAATTCAAGGCAGCTTACGGCGTAGTGCCAGATGGCCTTGCAGCCATGGGCTACGACGCTGCTAAAGTTCTCGTCGACGGCATGAACCGCGCGAAGAGTTTGAGCAGCCAAGACGTTCGCGATGCACTCGCTCAAACCCAGGATTACCAAGGGGTCACCGGCAAGATCACGATGAACGAAAAGCGTGATGCCGTGAAGTCCGCCGTGGTCCTAAAGGTCGACAAGGGCGAGTTCAAGTACCAGACCACGATCAATCCGTAGTTCCCCCTGTTCGTGATCCCCTCGGTTGAGTGACGATGTCCTCACCGGGGGGCCCTTATAGCCGTCCTAAAAAAGGACAAGCTAAGCCGAGGAGAATTTTGCAATGATCGAATTTGTTCAGCACATCGTGAACGGCCTCTCACTCGGGAGCATCTATGCTCTGATCGCCTTGGGTTACACCATGGTGTTCGGGATCCTTCAGCTCATCAACTTCGCTCACGGCGATGTCTATATGATCGGCGCATTTATCGGGATGTATGCCTCGCGCTACCTCCACCTAGGCGAGACCTCTTCGATCTCCTCTCTTTTTCTCATCCTCTTTCTTGCGATGGCAGGTTGTGCGGCAACAGGCTTCGTGATCGAACGCCTGGCCTATCGCCCGCTTCGCAAATCCCCGCGCATCAACGTGCTGATTACAGCCGTCGGCGTCTCTCTCTTTTTAGAGTTTTCAGGCCAGCTTCTGTTTGGCTCGGATCCCAAGTTCTTTCCGCAAGTTTATCGTCCTGAAGTGGACTGGTCTTTTGGCGAACTCAAGATCAATCCGCTTCAGGTGGTCGTCTTCTTGATTTCGGTCACTCTGATGGCCGTTCTTCAGTACATCATCTTCAAAACGCGCCTGGGTCGCGCGATGCGCGCAGTGAGCTTTAATCACGATACGGCGAGCTTGATGGGGATCCCTACCAATCAGGTTATCTCCTACACTTTCATGCTGGGCTCTGCGCTCGCAGGCGCCGCAGGCGTGTTGGTCGGGTTGATCTATCCCAAGATCGAGCCACTGATGGGCGTGATGCCAGGACTAAAGGCATTCGTTGCTGCCGTCTTGGGTGGCATTGGCAATGTTACAGGCGCCGTCGTGGGCGCGATCAGCTTGGGCATGGCTGAGGAGTTCTTGGTGGGCTATGGCTCATCAACGTTCCGCGACGCCTTGGCGTTTGGAATTCTGATTTTAGTTCTTCTCTTCAAACCGACGGGCCTCTTTGGCACGAAGAGAACGGAGAAGGTATGAGCACCAACGCTCCTGTTACTCACAAAGGATCTCAGCACGGCCTCCGCACTCTTTGGGTATGGCTTGCGGCGCTTGCTGCAGTCTGGGGTTTTCATCTTGGCATCGCCGACAACATCGACGCCTATTACTTCACGATCATTATGTATGCCGGGATCAATATCATCTTGGCGGTGAGCCTGAATCTCGTGAACGGCTTCACGGGGCAGTTCTCGATGGGCCATGCAGGCTTCATGTCGGTGGGCGGATACGCAGCGGCTTTCATGACCACGACCGTTGCAGCGGCCAATCCTGAGTTGATGAAGCAAACCGTTCCGGCGACGCTGATCTTTATTGCAGCGATGCTCGTGGGAGGTTTGGCAGCAAGCATCGCGGGCTACGTGGTGGGACTGCCTTCTTTGCGTCTCAAAGGCGACTATCTGGCGATCGTGACCTTGGGTTTTGGAGAGATCATCCGCGTGGTGGTCCTCAACATCGACGCCATCGGTGGGGCACGCGGGATGCCAAACATCCCGGCGTTATCGACGTTTGGATGGGTCTATACGCTTGTTGTGATTTCTGTCTTTGCAGTATGGCGGTTGGTCAACTCCTCTCATGGGCGCGGCTTCTTGGCCGTGCGCGAAGATGAGATCGCCGCCGAAAGCATGGGCGTAAACACGACCAAGTCCAAGGTGCGTGCTTTCGTTATCGGAGCCTTCTTCGCAGGTGTGGCCGGAGCGCTGTTTGCCCACTACCTGCGCTACCTCAACCCTCAGACCTTTGACTTTAATCGTAGCTTTGAAATCATCATCATGGTCGTCTTGGGTGGAATGGGCAGTGTCACGGGATCTGTATTCGCTGCTCTGTTCTTGACCGGGATTCGCGAAGCCCTCCGTCCGCTTCAAGAGATCACAAAGCTCGATTTCCGCATGGTGATCTACTCCCTGCTGCTCATCATTTTGATGCTCACGCGTCCTAATGGCATTTTTGGCACTCGCGAGTTCACGTCGTATTTGCCCGCAAGCCTTCGTAAGAAACTCACCGGCAAACAGGAGAGCGTGTCATGAGCACCCAAACGTTAGCCCTGCACGCCGATAAGCTCACGATGCAGTTTGGCGGCCTCAAGGCGGTTTCCGAGCTAACGCTTGAGATCCCTCAAGGCGCCATCTACGGATTGATCGGCCCAAACGGCGCGGGCAAGACCACAGCCTTCAATATGCTGACAGGCGTGTACAAACCCACCCTGGGTAACGTGACTGCCTTTGGCACTCCAGTGACAGGCAAGAAGCCTTACGAGATCACGAGCTGCGGGATGGCGCGCACGTTTCAGAACATCCGCCTCTTCAAAGACCTCACTGTCCTCGATAATTTGCTCATCGCGATGGACAACGACCCCAAGCGCCCTCGCTTTGGAGTCGTCCCCTCGCTGTTGCGCACGGAAGCGGTCGTTCAGAACGAGATGGTTCTAGAAAAACGCGCTGATGAGCTGCTGGCGATTTTTGGACTTTCCAACCGCAAATACTGGCTTGCGAAGAACCTTCCCTACGGCGATCAGCGACGTTTAGAAATCGGTCGGGCGATGGCGACTGGCGCGAAGCTTCTGCTTCTCGACGAGCCCGCCGCCGGCATGAACGCGCAAGAAACCACTGCGCTCATGGATACGATCCGCCTGATTCGCGGTCAGTATCAAATGACCATTCTCTTGATTGAGCACGACATGAAGCTCGTCATGGGAATCTGCGAGCGCATCACGGTTCTAGACTACGGCGTGAAGATCGCTGAAGGGACTCCCGCGGAGATTCAAAAAAATCCACGCGTGATCGAAGCTTATCTCGGAAAGGCGGCAGCGACCGATGGCAAACACTAACAGCATCTCGGGCTCCGACTCAGGAGTCATGCTTAAGTTCGAGAACGTCTCCGTTCATTACGGCGCGATTCAAGCGATCAAGGACGTCAGCTTTGAAGTCAAGCAAGGCGAGATCGTCACTTTGATCGGCGCTAACGGCGCGGGCAAAACCACGACTCTCCGCTCGGTCTCTGGCTTGGTTAAGCCTTCGAGCGGTCGAGTTCTGTACCGTGGCGAGCAGATTTCGGGCATGGCCCCCCATCTCATCGTGCGCAAGAAGATTTCTCAGGCTCCCGAAGGTCGCGGGATTTTCTTGAACCTCTCGGTTGAAGAGAATCTCGATCTAGGCGCTTGGACTGCTCCCGACAAATCGACTTACCAAAGAGATCTAGAGCATGCGTTTTCGCTGTTTCCACGCCTCAAAGAGCGACGATCTCAGAACGCAGGGACGCTATCCGGAGGCGAGCAGCAGATGCTCGCGATTGCTCGTGCCTTGATGGCTCACCCCGATCTTGTCCTCCTAGATGAGCCGAGCTTAGGCCTTGCTCCTCAGATCATCGAAAAGATTTTCGAGATCATCCAGATGATCAATAAAGAGGGCAAGACAGTGCTACTGGTTGAGCAAAACGCCCTACAAGCACTGCAGATCGCTCACAAGGGCGTCGTGCTGGAGACGGGTAAAGTCGCACTTCAAGGCCCTGCTCAGGAACTGTTGGCATCGGACGAAGTACGCAAGGCGTATCTCGGCGAATAGTCGAAGACTTTCACCGAGAGCTGAGATTCAGCATTTGCGATGCAAAGTCCTGGGGCGGAGGGCTCTCCCAGTGCAACGCCTGCCCTGAGCTAGGATGAATCAAACCAAGCTCCGTCGCATGAAGCATGACCCGAACGGCGGGAATCAGTGACTCCTTTTGAAACTCTCGGATGTAGAGCCTCTCACCAAGAAGCGGATGACCTTGCTCGCTGAGATGGATGCGAATCTGATGCGTGCGTCCAGTCTCCAGGCGACACTCGACGAGAGTCGCTCCTTGAAACGCTTGGATCGCTCGGACGTGCGTAATGGCTTCTTGTCCTTCTCCTGGTGCGACTCGCCAGCCCGCTCGAGCGGTGCCTCTCAGGCCGTCTCCACGGTCCTCGATAAGCGTGGAGCGAATCGTACGTGACTCGACCTGACCATGAGCAAGAGCCAGGTACCTGCGACTCACTGAGTGAAAACGAAACTGATTGGCTAGGTGCTTCGCGGCTACCAGAGTTCGCGCAAAAACGAGTAGCCCGCTCGTCTCCTTATCGAGGCGATGCACAACTTCAATGCGCCGCTGATTGAGATGGCGCTCAACAGCCGATTGAAGCGAACCTTGTTCTGTTGACTCGAATGGAACGGTGCTGATGCCCGACGCCTTGTTCACAACGACTATCTGCGAATCGACATAAACCACCTGCTCTCGAACGAGAGAAACCGCGCCCTTCGCTTCGAGTTTGACCCTCGGCGCGTTCATAGACACGATAACCTCTGCTCCCACGCTCGGAAAAAACCTGGTGTCGGTCACCACCTTTCCATTTACTGCGATTTTGCCTGAACCTATCCAATCGCGCGCTTTGCTCCAGCTGAGCTGAAAAGCCTCGCGCACCAGCGCATCGAGCGCGAGGCCCGCGCTTTCTGGAGGCACGATCAAAGAAGGCGGCTTGGACATTGGCATGTCTCTAACACATTTCGAGCATTGATAACGCAATGCCTCAAGCACCCCTGTGGCGACTTTTTGTTTTAAAGGTTTATAGGTCATGATGTAGGATATGCGAATATATATAAACTCATGGAACTTCTTGCCGATTGATCCCTGCAAGAATGCTAGAGACAATGAATCTCTATGCAGTCTTGTCGTCTGCCACGACTTGCAATTCTTGCGGCGCTGTTTCTGAGTATCTCTGCTCGTGCGGATCTGCCTGCCGAGGAGATGTCATCCGAAGTTCCGCCTGAGGCAGTCACAGCTCCTCCGCCCCCACCCGATGCAGACTTGATTGATCCAAAAAAATCAGCTCTGGATATCTCCCCCGCGCCTCAGCCAGAGGCCCCTCTCGAACCCTCTGACGATACAAAGATCTTAGATGCACTCGCTAAGCCTGATTCATCAGCGGATCCCGACCCTGCTCCAGTAGAAGCTCCGCTTGTCGAGGAGGCGCAAACCTCTCCCGCTCCAGACCCATTGGTGGATGCGGCGGCTTCGGAACCTCAAGAAGTGCGCAAAAGCGTGGCCGAAGAACTGCCTCGCCGCGAACGAGGGGTTTTGCCTCATATGCGACATCGCCCCAATTGGGGGGTACAGATTACGGGCTCTACTCAAGCCTTTGGAGCCACTGACCTGAGCTCGAGTCAGGGAGGCAACCCCACGCGGGCTGCAGTCGTAGAACTAGAACTGCAACCCGCTTTTCTTCAGTTCTTGGGCGTCATTGGGTTTGGAATTTCGGGTGGTTTGTTTCCGATCTCGGCATCTGCAGGCGTAACAAAAAGCGCTATCTCGATCTGGGAGGTCGGGGGCCAGGTCCGCTATCAGCTTCGCGTGTTTCGAGAGCAGCTCATCGTGCCAGTCGTGAGCTATGAGTGGGAGCGCGTCGCCTATGAATTTACCGACGGTACTTCAGGTGCCGCACTCGTAAGTGGACCTGCTTTTGGAGGGATGCTTTTGCTCAATCTGTTTGAGCCCACCTCAGCCGCTGAGCTATTTGTAACTCATGGCATCTCAAGAACTTACCTTCTGGCTCAGCTCAAGAGCCTCAAGGGCTCGGACGGTCAGTTCGATGTCGCCGGACAATCGCTCTTTTTCGGCTTGCGCTTCGAGTTCTGAGTGGTTAAGTTCAGCGCTCTCTCAGCAATGGGCGGTCGTGGTGGAATTGGTAGACACGTACGTTTGAGGGGCGTATACCGCAAGGTGTGCTGGTTCAAGTCCAGTCGGCCGCACCAAATACTTTAGAATAAGAAAATCAAAAATGAACAGAGCCTGAACTACCCAGTTCGGGCTTTTTGCATTTTAGCTCTATGCTCAAGTAGATAGCGATGGCTCTATCGATTTGAGACTGTAATCGATTCAGACAAGTGTCCACGAGACCCTCACTTTTCGCGGTCACGCGACTGATAATGCCAATTTGGCGCCAAACAAAGCTTGTACTTGAGTGCTTCTTTTAGGCGCGGACTTTGCTTACCCCCGCTAACGGTGACTGCGCACAAGTACGGCTTTCAAAACATTACTCTTTTCAAGACCGCCTTCTGGACGCTCGTATTCAGTCTATCGGTCCATTCGGTTTTTTCGAATGCAGAAGAATTGACCCACTCCGGACAACGACTCAAAAATGCGAGAGGGCCTTGGACCGATCCGGGATTTAACTACGCTCATTGTGCGAATGGATCCATCAATGGCTCCACCACTCCATTCGATGCAGAGGGTACCTTTCGTCCAGAATGCGCTCCTGAAGTGCTCTATTCTTGGCAAAATCAAGAAATGATCAGTCTCTACGAGCGACAGGCGACTGCTGAGAACATTCTCCCGGTTCAGCGCATGTTTCTCTGGCGGACTCCATTAGGATCTTTTGGCTACGGCATCGCACCTCTCAGAATCAAGTTGAAGCCGACCACAAGGTTCGTTGATATTCCCCTGTCGCTTAGGACGCAGGCCTTTCATTCGATTGGCTGGTATGGCGAAGAAGCCCGCCTGAAAACTTGCGAGTTCTGGAAGACTCGCCTGTCAGCGTCAGGACAAGTCGTATTTGTTAGCGTGCAAGGGGACAGAACACAGTCGGACACCCGACGGGCCCATGAATACATCCTTTGTGACAGCGAGGCAGTCGAGAGCTGGTCTGTGGTTTCTCCGGAGATTTTGCAGGAAATTCAATGGGAGCTGGATCAGATTCTGGGCAGAACTACCGAAACATCCCTGAAAGGCTTTCAGTTCGATGTCCTATCTAGACAACTTCAAGAACCCTGGAACTATACCTTTGATAGTATGAATTGGAGCGTATCGTATTTGATACAAGCGTTGAACTGGATGCATCAATCCCTTCGCGAAGGAAAGCACGGGATAATCCACTATGCGAAAGATATCCCACCTTCGAGGGAGAGACACTTCAGTGTTTCGAGACCAAACTACTATCTACGTAGGCCCTTGTTACAAAATACAGTGGAACCGAAACTCGAACCCATGAAGATTCTATCGATTCGAGCTAACCGGATCAGCCATTCAGGAGAAGTCACAAACCTACCTCAAGCGAATGACAGACTTTCGGAGTCCTGCATCGGTCATCCCTACTGCTACTGGGATTTTTATAACGAGGTCGTGTCGAATCGAGAATCTAGCGGAGGCGCCCTAAGCGTTGAGTGGAATTGCGAGACAGAATCCGAGCCACGCTCTATTAGATTTCCGTTCGTAGATCCTTTGAACCTAGAAGGTGTTTCAAGCGACCTTCTCTATAATATGGCTCAGCTTCACTGCTTGCTTCCCTCATCCCAATAATGTTCATTTCGCTTTTACTGAGGAAAATTAGCCGAGCCCTTGTTAGAAAGCCCCTATGGGACCGAAACAAACCCAGATCCTAGTTGTCGAAGACGACCCTGTCATTCGAGATGTGCTTGAGCAGCTGCTTCAATATCAGGGATACAAAACGGCTGGAGCTCCAAACGGAAAGGACGCTCTGGATCAGTTGAGAGCCCCCGAGGTTGCGCCCTCTCTCATGATCCTGGATCTTATGATGCCCGTGATGAATGGACTCGAACTATTGGGAATCCTTCGTGCGGACCCCTCTTACTGCTCATTGCCCGTGATTTTACTTTCTGCTGGAGCAGAGCCTGTTCAATTGCCAGCGGGAGCTCACACTCGATTTTTACGTAAACCTCTTCGCATGCAATCACTTCTTGAGGTAGTACGCGAACTCATTTGAGAGACTGACTATCACCTGTCGATACTAAAAAATCCAATCAGCATCGCGGCGTAGGCCAGCCACAGGGTAACTCAAAAAACGCCCCCCGAGGCTGTGCCCGTCGCGGAGAATCCTGCTCAAGCCGCTCGATCTTTTCGTTCATTTCGATAGTTGTCCATTCCCAAAACAGTGCTCTTCTTGCGCATCCGCGCCCTTTGAATCGCATAATAGACAGCTAGGAAGATGACTGCGCCGAGCGTTGCAGAAACAAATCCAGCGCCATCATCTGGACCGTACCATCCTGCGGCTTGGCCAATCCAACCGGCCGCCAGCGCACCCACGATGCCTAGCACCGTTGTACCGATCAGACCCATTGGGTCTCGCCCTGGCATAACCGCCCGTGCAATGAGTCCGACTACAAAACCAAATAAAATCCAACCTAGGATACCCATGGTTTTCAAACCTCCATGAGCAAAATTCAGCACGAAACGTGCCGGACCTATGCCTTCTGCAGCAATCCACAAAGCTGTGTGACCCCATCGAGCAGCTTCAACTCAGCCCAAGCACCTTTGCTCATCTCCACTCGACCGCCGGCAGCTCTCTCAATAGCCAGAGGCAGCCAATCTCCGTGGGAGCAAACTAAAGTTAGAGCAGGCGCATGGTTTTTCCACCATTTCAAAACACTTTGAATGCGCTTGTCAAAAGCCAGGCGACTCTCCTTAGCTCCTTGTTCGCTTAGAGCTAGGCTTTGGATGACACGAGTTTTTCCGAGGATAGCAATCCCCTCAACGGTTTGAACGCATCGAAGCTTTGGACTGGAGAGCAAGAGCAGCCCTTCTTTGCTTGCCCGCTTAGAATAGGACTTAGCAAAATGTCGAGAAAGCGCCTTCGCTTGCGCGCGCCCCTTGCGAGAGAGCCCGTTGTCGAGCGACCGATCCTTCGTATCGCGGTGAGCATGTCGAATGAGAATCAATACCTTGGATTCAGGCTTAGCTTTCTTCGACATCCAAGGCTCCCGTGGATGCGCCAAGTGAAGTACCGAGATACTCCCGCAAAGCCAATTCTTCGAAAAGCTTCTGTGATCGCACTGCCTTTTTCCCAAAAATGGTTTGAAACACTGCTTTCGAAGCCTCAGGCAGCACGGCTCGACCCGCTACCGCAGTTCTTTTTTTCCATGTCCCCTGAGGCGTAAGCTCACGAGCCTTGTCCGTATCCGAGAGATAGGCAGGGATCACGATCTGCTCGATGTACTGATAGAGGAGCGGGTCCAGCACCGGAAACGCGATTTCTAAGCGAGAGAAAAAGTTGCGAGGCATCCAATCAGCGCTCGATAGATAGAGCTTACCCAGACTGCCAAAATAGTAGATGCGGCTATGCTCTAGAAACCGATCCACCACGCTGATCACGCAGATATTCTCGCTCAAGCCCTTCACGCCCGGAATCAACGAACAAGCTCCGCGCACGATGAGATCAACATTCACTCCTGCCTGAGAAGCTTGATACAGGTGATCGATCACTACCCCATCCACGAGCGCATTCACTTTGGCGACGATGCGCGCTTTCTTGCCTTCACGCGCAGCCTGCGTCTCGGCCTGGATGTGATTAAGAAGCAAGCGATGAAGTTTCGCAGGAGCAGAGACGAGCTGTTTAAATGAGGTTGGAACTTGCCCCTTCCAAACGGCGTCAAAAAAGAGCCGAGCGTCGCTTCCAATCTCAGGATTGGCTGTGAGTATCGCCAAATCCGTATACTGTCGCGAGGTCAACGCATTGTAGTTGCCGGTCGAAAGATGAGTGTAGAGTTTAGGCGAGCCCCCCTCGTCACGTGTCACAAGCGCGATTTTAGCGTGAAGCTTCAGGCTTCCGAAACCAAATGCCACTTCTACGCCTGCTTTGCGCAAATCCTCGGCCAAACTCAAATTATTGAGCTCATCAAAACGAGCGCGAAGCTCAATGATCACCCTCACTCGTTTTTGGCGCGCCACTCTTTTTAGGGCCTCGATCACGGGCGAAAGCGTGTCCATGCGATAGACTGTTTGCTCGATGCTCGTGACGTTAGGGTCCGCGCACGCAGCCTGAACCCAGTTCACGAATCCGTCAAAAGAGTCGTAAGGATGATGCATCAGTAGATCTTGCTTTTTGATCTCTTCAAAAAGCAAACTGGAGTCCCGCAGTCTCACCGGAACTTTGACTGCAAGCGCAGAATACTTGAGACTGGCTCGAGTTGTGATCTCCTCCGGAGTCTGGTTCACCACCGCCCAGAGCCCATGCAAACACAAAGTGCTAGGTGCCGGGAGAATCTGCTCGGGCAATAGCTTGAGCCCGTTGACTGCCTGGCGCAAGAACTCCTCGCGAATCTCGCCGCTGTACTGCAAACGAACCGGGCGCCCTTTTTCGCGCGAACCTAGCCCAGTCCGGACCACATCAGGAATCGACTCGGTGTCTTCTTCCTCGAGATCCACGGTAAAATCCCCATCTCTGGTCACGCGCAAGAGTCCGGGCTGACCCTCGAGCCTGAACGATGGCCCCAAGTGAGAAGCAATGAGATCGTCTAAGAAAAAGAAGTGAACTTCCTGGCGATTGTCTTCCACCACCGGAAGCACGACAGGCAGGCTCTTGGGGATCCGAAACCAGATCCCGCTTTTAAAAAGCGCAGCGATTTGCTGATTCTCGAGAAGGCCGAGTTTCGAAATCCCAAATCCTTCTGGTGGGGTGAGCTTTGTGAGCACGTGCTCTTCGAACAGTCTTTTGCCCAACTCAAAGGCACGGCTTTGCGGATCGGGCTGCCGCACGATACGCACACCGACTGCGTCGAGCTCTCCAGCCAGCAGATCCAGCGCCTCTGATTGGCGTGCACCAAACTTAGCGACCGTCTCCAGGACGTTTGACCTCACTCGCATCAGCCAACGTGCCGAGCCAGGATCGCTGCGTTCAGCATTTTGAATAGATCGTCCCAGCGAAGCCACTCGGATCATGAAGAACTCGTCCAAGTTCGAGGCTGAGATGGCGAGAAACTTAACTCGCTCTAAAAGAGGATTGGAGGATTGATTGGTTTCAGCCAAGACGCGCTCATTGAACTGAAGCCAACTCAGGTCCCGATGAATCAGGGGTGTCTTGGATTGCGCCAAAAGCGAAGGCAATGTGGGTAGAAAATCGACCTGGATCATGAGACCGCAGTCTATTCTCGTATTTTGCGAAAGTCGAAGGATCTGGAGATCCTAACCTAATAATAACGCTTAAAGTTAAACTAGTAAGCCATTGAACTTGCTGAGCTACTCTCCCGGCAACGCTGTTCAACAAAATAGGCGGCACTTCGAGCGACGCTAGCAGGGCTACGATCCATCGATGAAGAGCTCACCCGCCTTCGGGAGTTCTCACAGGCAATCGCCGTGAGGTCTCTAAACTCTTGATACAGTGCCACAGGATAGGGGGCATTGCCCGTGGAAGAGTAGAGTCTAGGGGGCTCAGATGAAAGAAGCGGAAACATCGAACGCTCTGCTCCTAGTTTAGTTTTGAGATCTTGGGTAAAGCTCCCGACCCGATAGAAATCTCGACGCACCCTGGAAGCATCCAAACGTTCCTGGACCAAGTACCCTATGCAGCGCTTCTGGGTAGCCTTGCCTGCTCCGTAGCGCTCATGCAGCTCGAAGCCTATTTTACATTCTTCGACGACAGCATCGACTTCTCCACCCTCACCTTCAATGGCGGCCCAGATGTATTTGCCAGGTGTAAGATTTGGATCATAGGGATCCCAGACAGGTCGCGAGGTCGCATGAACCAGCTCGTGCGCTATGTCCAGAACCAGTTCATCCAGACTTTGTGATTCGCGCAAGAAAATCGTAACCTGACGCTCGCGAGTCTCTTCTCCCGTTTTTGGGTTGAAGTGACGTGTGAGAACCGCATCAGTCTTCGAGGCTTTTCCCCAGTGAAGCTGCCGACGGACCTCAAGCGGCTGAGAAAGCTTCCAAAATCGGCCAGCTCTTTCGAGTAGCTTTCGACCCGACGGCAGATGCGAAAGAATCTCTACCGCGCGACCCAAGCGGTCCACCGGATGAGAGAGGCTCGGCTCCTCAGACTGAGAAGAGAGCGGACCCATCAAGATCAGCGCCCCTAGAAAAGCCCAGGGTGCCCCACGTTTTACGAGCCGGGTCGAAGACCAATTAGTCACCTTTGCCTATCGGCAAGATCTACCCAGTTCTCGAGGCAATACGGAACGAACAGGAGCGCTGTTTTTCCCGCGATCTCAAAGAATCCACACCCTGGAGTCCTTCAGAGTCGACACAGGTGTCTAAAGATTAGACAATCACCGCCCCCCTGCTGTCGCTCAAACGATCAGTGTAACATTCTAACTATTTGATTTTTATAAACTTTTAAACACATTAGGACCTGTCAGATTTCTTACACGATGGCACCGGGCTTGCTCTACTCTGCATTGCAGGCCGGTTCCCCAAACGGCCTCTGACTGTGATAACGGGGAAAGTGGAAGCGAGAATATGCAGCGCTCAATGGCTTCGAATCCTATCAAAGCACCCATCCTGAGACTCACTCTGGCTACTTCGTTGCTGGTTGCCAGCCTCGTTGCTCTAGGCTTTACGTCCCCTCACGGCGTAAACGAAAGCCAAGGATCCAAGGGGATTAATAGCGTTCTTTCTAAGCCCCTTACCTTTAAGAACTGGGGACTCATCAATTCAGAAGCGCGCTCCCATATCAGCGCGATCGACGCCTGGAAAATCGAAGAAGGCTCGCGCAGCGTAATCGTCGCGGTGATCGATACCGGACTGGATGCCAGTCATCCCGCTTTAACAGCCAATATTTGGCGTGACACAAAAGCAGAAGCAGCTAAACCACAGCTTTTGGAGCTGACCCCCACGACGACCTCGGGAGTCGCCCAAGACAAGGCCTCCGTTAACAAGTCCGTTTATGGCTGGAACTTTGTCACTGATCGCGCCAACCCGTCCGATGAGCACGGCCACGGCACCCATGTCGCCGGGATCATCGGAGCCGTGAATGACCCTAAATCTGGCGTCAGCGGTGTTGCTCACCGAGTGTCCATTATGGCTGTCAAATATTACAGTGACGCCAATACTGGCCAGGTGACTCTCAAGAATACGGTGCGCGCTTTAGACTACGCAGTCGAGCATGGAGCAAAAATCGTGAACTACAGTGGCGGCGGCCCAGAGCCATCTGAAGAAGAGTACCTTGCTCTGAAAAAAGCCGAAGCCCGCGGCGTTCTCGTAGTCTCTGCAGCCGGCAACGAACACCACAACACGGATCTCCCCGAGTACAACTACTTTCCAGCCGCTTACCGTCTCACGAACATGATATCGGTGGCCTCCACCGATATCCGCAACAACCTGCTTGCTTCTTCGAACTGGGGCAAAACTAAGGTTGACGTCGCAGCTCCTGGCGAGAACATCTTCAGTACCCTCCCTGGCGGCGGCTACGGTCGGATGTCGGGCACGTCTCAAGCCACGGCGTTTGTTTCGGGCATCGCAGCTCTGCTTCTTTCTCGTGACCCAACCCTCACGCCCCAGCAGATCAAAGAAATCATCATGGCCTCGGTCGATCGATTCCCGCAGCTTGCCAACAAGCTTGTGACCGGCGGCCGCGTGAACGCCTATTCAGCTCTCTTGGCGCTTCGTAATAAAGACCAGTTCAAGCGCAATGCTCCGAAGCGTCCGATGGCGGATCAACCCACCTCTTTTATGGACCTCGTCGCAAGCCTCCCCGGTACAGCGCCAGGCTTTGAGCCCCTTCAGAAAGGGACGTCATATTAGCTTTTAAGTATCAAGCACTTGCCACTTAAAAGTGTTCTTATACTCTAGTTTTTGACTTGCCGAGTTAAAGTAGCTAAATTGCCCATTCAATTGAGGTGATGGGCCATGAACGCGAGCGCTAAGCTACTTTTATTGGTGTTGATGGGAAGCACGACTTTCGTTTCATCCGGGTGCATTGGGCCGACAGGCTCTGCACTGAACGACTCGGATGAACTCTTCATCTCATTGTCGCTGCCTGTATCGCATTCAACCGTCGCGCTCCCTCTGAATATTGAAGTGTTGAACGGAGAATTCGACGAGATTCATATCTCAACATTCTTGGTAGAAAATATAAAGATCTCGCAGAGCCTCTCCGGAAATATCGAAGTCTCTGCCTTTGCCATGGCAGGAACCGAAGAAGGGGCCCGGTCACTCCTCGAAAAGTCTCAGTTGAGATCCGAAGCAAAAACGGCATCCCTTTCTTTGACGAGTGGAACTGTCTGCGTCCATGACCCTTACAAATCCGAAGCCAAAACTGTAGCCAGTATTCAAGGCGAGTGCCTTCTGGATACGCAAATCGCGATTCCTGCCGACTCAAAAACAAAGATCTTCTTGAACGACAGACTCGTGCTCAACTCCCTCGGGAGAGATGGCCAATTCAAATGGAAAGACCTCATGAGATGGATCCGCGCTGAGCGCCATGGCGACGACAAGATGATTGCCATTAAGTCTTACGGCCAAGCTCAGAGGGCAGATCAGCCCTCCCCCTCACAGCTTTCAGAGCTACTCGCCTCCCTTAAATTCGAAGACGAACGAGAACAAGCCATCCGCCTTCTGCGCCGCCATCTTTAGTTTAGCTCCAGGCTAGTACGGCGGCGCTTTTGGGCTTAAGATGGGGAGCCAGGAGGGCGGAACATGATGACTTGGGCAAAAAAATACGCCCCGGATTGGCTGACATTTGTCTCGGCCCTCTTAATCGTTGCCTCTTTCACTCCTTGGCAGATTTATCCGCTTATCTGGATCGCGCTCATCCCCTGGGTTTTCGCGCTCGAGCGGGCAGGCGACTCCAACCGTGCGCTTGCTCAGGGCGTATGGCTCAGCTTTTTTATGTCCCTGGGGGGCTTTTACTGGGTCGCGCGCGTACTTCAGCAATTCGGCAACTTGAACTGGGCGATCGCGGTGAGTGGCCTACTGCTATTTTCGCTCTTCAATCAGCTGCAGTTCCTCCTTTTCGCGCCGACTTGGAAGTGGTTGCGAGGAGGATTCGCCTCTCAGCCAGGTGCGCTAGCGCAACGAGGGATTGCAGGAGCCCTATTGACGGCGCTTGCTTACACTGGGCTCGACTGGGCGGTCCCCAAGCTTTTTGTCGATACCCTGGGGCACTCCATGTATGTGGCCCAGCATCTTCGTCAGGTAGCTGACCTCACAGGCGCAACCGGCCTCACGTTTCTCATTTTTCTCGTAAACGAGACGCTCTATTTTGCTTTTCGAAGTCTGCGTGAGCGAAGCGAACCGAGCTACTGGCCTTTGCTCCGGACCACAGGGCCCTCGTTAGCAGTGGTACTCATACTTGCTACCTCGGCATGGACCTACGGTTACAAGCGCTACACGCAAATCGTTGATCTCGAAGCCCACCCGCGTCGCACGATTCAGGCCGCCGTGATTCAGGCCAATATCGGGGACTTTGAAAAGGTCGCCGCTGAGCATGGGATTAGCGGGGCAGCTGATCGAGTGATCACGACCTTCTTTGACATGTCCGACCGGGCATTGCTCCTCACGCCCAAGCCGGATTTTATCGTGTGGCCGGAGACTTCTTATCCCTCGACGTTTCGAACTCCGCAAACTGCGGCAGAGAGCGACAGAGATCGCCGCGTCGAAGTCTATGTTCGAGCTCGGGGCGTCCCCCTGCTCTTTGGTGGTTATGACCATTTCGAGAAGAAGGACTACAATGCCTTTTTTCTCCTCTCCCCTCGCCCAGAAGAATCGCTCTTGGGGGGGGATCTCCAGATTTACCGCAAAAATGTCCTCCTCCTTTTTGGCGAGTATATCCCCGGAGCTGAGCAGATTCAGGCGATCAAGAATGCGTTTCCTCAGGTAGGAAATTTTGGTCGAGGTGTGGGCCCCTCGGTGCACGAGATCACCACAGCGCATGGGCCTGTAAAAATAGGCCCCATCATCTGCTATGAGGCGCTGTTTCCTAATTATGTGATCGCCGCGGCTCGCAAAGGCAGCCAAATGATCCTCAACATCACCAACGACTCATGGTTTGGCAACTATGGGGAACCAGAACTGCATCTTTCGCTCACCACGTTTCGAGGCATCGAGACTCGATTGCCCCAGCTGCGCGCAACCAACACAGGCATTTCGACGCTCATTTTGCCAAATGGCGAAATCACCCAACCCACTGCCGTAGGAGACACGACGATCCTCAACACCACCATCCCTCTCATCGAACCCGTGCCCACGCTCATGTTGGCCTGGGGCGATTGGTTTGGCCCCACAGCACTGGCGATCGGTTGGATCGGATGCTTGGCGCTTGCGTGGGTTCAAAGAAAGCGGCCTTTGAGCGCCTGATCAGGTGTCTAAACCTTGTCAAACCTTTGCAATCAAAGGCTTTATTTAAACAATCGACCGGCACACCGGTTGCTCTACTTCTGTGTATCGAGATTGAACGATCGAGAGGGGGAGGACTTATGAAAAAGCGAGCGCTGCAGAAGAGTAAACGCTTAGGGCTGTCAGCAACTGCCTTAAGCCTCGCTGTTTTTTTCGTCGCCTGCGGCAAGATGGGCTCTCCTAGCAAGATCAAAGTCCTTGATGGCGTGAAGCAAAATCTCGTTCAAAGCACCGCAAATAACGGCGGATATCCCCAAGACACGGCCCACACCTGCCCGGCTCAACCAAATATCTTGCCTCTGACAGGCAGCTATCATTCGGACGGATCGGACCGCTACACGCTTTGTCCCGCCAAGGCCAACGAAACCGCGTTCTCTATCCACGGAGTGCCCCACTCCTCAGGTGGCCCAAACCCCAAGATTTGTGTATTCCCCTACTTGGTTATCGACGCTACGCAATCCTACCCTGTGTGGGATCAAAACAACGTGCCTTATGCTCAATGCCTACCGATGACCAACCAAACGATGGTCTTTAGTTTTCCTGGCACAGTCTTCAATGCAGTCTTTATCGTCGACGACGCCGACAAAGATCTGATGAGCTACTGCTTAACCCAAAGCAACTGGGGACTTTGTCCCGCAGGTTACTCCTTTGGTTGGTTCCGCAATTCGACGGACGCTCAGTAAGCGCTCTTAGTGAACGACGCGCTGAGAAGCGCGCTGCTCGGAGACTTGCCCGACTTCTTGCACCCCACGCCGATAACGATCGACGAGTTGAGCGTCACGGGTCGGGAACGCGTCGAGGATCTCGATTTGCTCCTCGTTGTCAGTCTCACGGGCCATGATCACGTACCAGTGACCTGGGGTCTCATCCGAGTAATAGCGAATAAAGTGATAAAGCCTAGGTCCATCGACCTCAGCTGACTCGCTAGAGTCACTCGACTCTGCTGAATCTGCCGAGTCATTCGCATCGCTCGATTCATGGGTTTCTTGCGGCTCTGGGCCATCTTGCGCAGACTTGCTCTCCGACGCCACGTCCGAGCGAACACTCCACACCTCATCGGGGACTTCAAGCGTCTCTTCAAGACAGCTTTGGTAGAGCTCGTATTCATTGGGCTGAATATCGTCTTCGCTTCGCTCCTGGGTGACTTGAGCCAAGAAAGTCTCGTTCTCGGTCCATGCATCTGCCAGGCGGTCACTATGCTCAGGTGCCGGTCCCTCGGACCCATCTTCCTGGTCGGATTGCTCGCCCTTTTTGTCGCTTCCTTTGAGGGACTCCCAATCCACGCGCTCACCTCGCCGATAGTGATTCACCATCGCGGCGTTTTTAGTCGCAAACGCCAGAAACAAGAAACTCGGCTCGCCTCTGAGAAACAAACAGATGCAGATACTCCAAACGCGGCGATTACCGGGCTGAAACTCCGACATCAACGTATAGCGATAGTCGCCGGACAGCGTCTTCTCGCGCCAACACTCATCAGGCTCCTGAAGCGTGATCCATCTCAAATGGGCTAATTGAGCGCGCTCGTCACCGCTCAGGTCGCTCGCAGAAGTATGACGGTGATATTCTTTTTCGAGACGTTCAACATCAGGCGCAAAAAACTCAGCAATGCATTCCTCGGAGCAGAATATCCGACCCAGCTCTTCTTCAACGAAGAGCGCGCGATCATCACCGCGAATCCCCTTTGAGCACTGGCAACACTCATCCCCAGCCGGGCCCGCTTCAGGCGCACGAGGCGCTACTGTAGCCTTTTTTGCGGCTCGCGAGGCCTTGGTGCCTTGAGGGCGCTTTGAACTGC
>CAZGCK010000037.1:29635-31027 GCA_964524175.1 uncultured Bacteriovoracaceae bacterium
CTTTTTTTGAGTTGCACGACTCATATGACTATTGTGTGCGGGTTCTCGCGGAGAGTCAAACCCGCCATGTGTCAAATTGCACACCCCCTTCGAAACGCCAGAAGTCTGACACTTAACCGAGCCTTCATAAAGGGGCAGTTGACTTGCTTCTTCCGGCACCCGCATTTAAAATTTAAGGCATACGACGCGAGCAGGATGCCCGCGTCTCGTGATTATCCATGGAAGGACACCCCAGTGATCGAAGTCTCTAAAAACCAACTCCGCGAAATCGAATACCTCATCCAACAATCCATGCAGGGCAACCACGTCCTTTTTGACACCGACACGGTCCGTCGCGTCCTCGGTCCCGAGCTCACTCAAGAAGAGGCATATGCGGCCGAGCCATTGATCGAACGCTTAATGCAAGAACCCACTCTTGCCGGAAAACGAGCCTATTTGGAGCGCCTGGGCGAACAGGACGAGCTCGCGTTCTCACAAGTGGTGCGCACCTACTTCTGCATCGTCGAGAACAATTTACTCGAAAAAGTCGAGGTCAGGCACTGATGGAGTTCTCTTCGATCGGTCCAAAACACCCCTCTCCCTTGGGGGCTGCCCGTCTCACGGACGAGGCCGCTGCTTCGCGGGCCGAGCGCGAAGCCAACTCGCGGATCTCAAACGCCCATCAGCGCGTCGAGGAGTCTCGCCACGAAAGCGATCGCACGGTAGAGAATATCAAGAATGAAGGGACAGTTCGCATCGAGACGGAAATCCTCCGTAACGAGAATGCCGTCGAGAATGAGAAAGCCAAGGGGTACGAACAAATCCGAGATATTCAGCGCAAAATGGCTGCAGAGGCCAAACGCGTGCGTCGCGAAGGAGAAGCCGAGCTCAGTAAGCTCACGGAGTACTACAAGGGCGCGACCTATAACGTGCGAAACTCCGGCGACAAGCAAGTCCAGGAGTTTGAGAAACAAAAGTCAAACGAGCTTCTTTTCCAGAAAACTCACCATGACGCACAAATAGGAGAGATCAAGTCGGATCATCTCCATAAGATGGAAGAAATCAAGGAAACCACCGAGCTCCAGCGCAATAAACTCAACGAAGCCAACCGCGACGAGATTGAGCGCCTCAGCCAAAACACCTCTCAGATCAGCGAGCAAGCAACCAAGCGCTTCGAAGGCCTGTATCAAGCGCGCCTAGGAGATCAACAGAGGATCTTAGACGATCTCAACGCTCGCACCAATCAAGGCATCTCTGAGACTCGCCTTTCGCACACTCAGAAGCTTGCCGCCTATCGAGACCGCGCGGATGACCCGTTTTATCGCCTCTACGATATGGACGCTCACCTCACGGATAGCGGCGACGAGTTTGTCTTGCGCGCTCGGATCCCCGAGCACGAGCAGTCGCGGGTCA
>CAZGCK010000038.1:0-15473 GCA_964524175.1 uncultured Bacteriovoracaceae bacterium
AACGGTGGAGTAAGAGCCCACCGCACCTTTGGTGACAAAGGTGGCACGGCAAACCCTACCTGGAGCAAGGTCAAATAGGGGAGCATCCAAGATCTGCTCGATCTTTGCTCTCGGGTAAGACCGCTTGAGGCTGTTGGTAACGGCAGTCCTAGAGGAATGATCGCCTCCGCTCGATTCACTTCGAGTGAAGACAGAACCCGGCTTACAGCCCTGCGCAGATTAGTTTTTTTGGTCCGACTATTTTTAAATAATTAATATTCATTTCAGAGTGATGGGGCGTGTGGCGACTCATGTAACCCTTTGTTGAAGAGCGCACTCTCTCATGTTAGCGACCCATAGTGTCATAGAAACAGTTCATTTTTAAACGAAAGGCTTATCCCCATGCCGACCTATCGCTATAGCTCTTTGATTGCTTTAACTGTCCTGCTCTCTGGAGTCTCAACCGTAAATGCCTAAGCGGCAACCTCCTCAACCGAGATTTCTGAGATGAGCGAAGACTCTGCGTCTTCCCATCACCTGGGTGTCCTACTTGGCGCCAGCCTCGCATCGATGAGCATGTCTGCATCCAATTCTACTATCGGCATCTCGCCTGAATCGCGATCGGGCTTCGCTGCTCTTCTTACCTACGACTACGACTTCTCGTCCTACCTCTTGATGAGTCCAGGGTTAGGCTATGCTCAGAAGGGCTTTGGCATGGACGTAACTGTCTTGGGTGCTAAGTTCGATGCAAAGGCGAACCTTCACTATTTGACTCTGCCAGTTCTGGTAAAAGCCAGCTCCCTCTCGGGATCGTCAAGCCCTTCGTGGCTGCCGGCCCTTATGGCGCCTTTCTCGTAGGGAAGTCGTTTTCTGCAAGCGTGAACGAGAAAGAGGTTTCTAGTGACGTGAACGACGTTCGTTCATGGGATATGGGGCTGACCTTCGCTGCGGGTTCGAGCATCGCATTGAGCTCAGTAACCGATCTGATTTTTGGTGCTCGTTATGAGCTAGGATTGATCAATCTCAATACCGACTCAAAGAGCGGCGTTTCTTCTCGCAACCTGAGTTGGCTGTTCCACTCTGGCGTCGCATTTGCGCTGTAAGACGCGATCTTTAGATCGGATGTTTGCTATCGGGGTTCCTGGATTGGAACTTCGACAGTAGACACCCCTTCCGTCCTACTATTTCGGTCTTGCACCCCTGCACCAGAGTGATAAAGGCGGAGATACCTAAAGAGGTACCGAACACGATGAGAACATGGGGCGTTTCTGATTCGCTGAAGCTTTATAATATCGAAAACTGGGGTGATCAGTATTTCAGCATTAACCCTTCCGGAAACCTGACCGTTCACCCTAAGCGGGGCGAAGGTGCCGGTGTCGATCTCATGAGCGTGATCGAGGACATCCGCTCCCAGAATCTTGGGATGCCCGTACTGATTCGTTTTCAGGACATCATCCGCCACCGAGTCGTAGCTCTCAATGAAGCGTTCAAAAAGTCAATCAACGAGTTTGGCTATAAGGGCAAGTATCAGGGCGTTTATCCCATTAAGGTCAACCAGATGCGCGAAGTGGTCGAGGAGATCATCGACGCTGGCCGGCCTTACGACTTTGGACTCGAAGCAGGGTCTAAAGCTGAGTTGGCTGCGGTCATCTCTATGCCCCTGACCCCCAATTCGCTCGTTCTATGCAATGGCTATAAGGACTACGACTTCATCAAAACGGCGATGATGGGTCTCAAAATGGGCAAGCGAGTGATCGTCATCATTGAGAAGCTCTCGGAGCTCGCTCAGGTGATTGCGGTAGCCAAAGAGTTGGGCGTGATCCCTCAAGTGGGTTTGCGTTGTAAGCTCTACTCCAAGGGAAGCGGCAAGTGGGAATCGAGCGGCGGCGAGTTTGCTAAGTTTGGCCTGACGACCCCTGAGCTTCTTCATGCGGTCAACATTCTTCGGCGTGAAGGGCTCGAAGATAGCCTCAAGCTTCTTCACTTCCACATCGGGTCTCAGATCACCAACATCAAGACCGTCAAGGATGCCGTTAAAGAAGGCACTCGCATTTACGCCAAGCTTCGCAAGATGGGCCTGAACCTCGAGTTCATGGACGTCGGTGGCGGATTGGGCGTCGACTACGATGGATCACGAACGAGCTTTGAGAGCTCGATCAACTACTCTTTGCAAGAGTACGTGAGCGATGTCGTCTACTCGATCAAGGAAGTCTGCGAGGCCGAGGAAGTACCCGAGCCAAGCATTGTTTCTGAAAGCGGCCGTGCATTGGTCGCGCACCACTCTGTCCTTATTGTGAACGTATTTGGGAGCATCGAGGTCGGCGCAACGCCGCTTCCGATGGAAGAGACGCCGGACGAAGACGATGTGGTCAAAGAGATGCGCTATCTCTCGAAGCACCTCACCTCCAAGAACTTGCTCGAACATTTTCACGACGCGCTTCAAAGAAAAGAAGAAGCACTCAGCATGTTCAAGCTGGGATTCCTTTCACTCGAAGACAAAGCCAAGGTCGAGCACATCTTTTGGCAAATCTGTAAGGTTATCCACAAGAACGCGGCTGGCCTCAAGTATGTGCCGGATGAAGTCGAGGCCCTGAGCAAGCACCTTGCAGATCAGTACCTGTGTAATTTCTCGATTTTCCAGTCGATGCCTGACCATTGGGCGATCCAGCATCTCTTCCCGATCGTACCCGTTCATCGCCACGACGAGGAGCCTGCTCGGACCTCAACATTGGTCGACATCACGTGTGACTCCGATGGCAAGGTCTGTAAATTCATCGATCTGCGCGACATCAAGGATACGCTTCCGTTGCACGCTCTGAAGAGCAATGAGCCGTACTATATCGGCTTCTTCTTGATGGGCGCATACCAGGACATCATGGGTGACCTGCACAACTTGTTTGGCCGCGTGAACGAAGTGCACGTTTTCTTGGATGAGACCGAGCCGGGCGGTTATTACATCGAGGAAGTCATTAAGGGCAATAACATCGCAGGCGTGCTTTCTTGGATTCAGTACAGCGCCACTGATATGGAAAAGCGCGTAAAAGAGCAGATCGACGCTCGCGTACGCGAAGGTCAGATCAAGCCGCGCGAAGGCGTGGAGCTGCAGAACTTCTACGAAGGCGTGCTCCATGGCTACACCTATGTGGATTGCGATAAGCAATCGAAGCTGTTGCAGGACGCGAACGATTTTTCCAACAAGGCGGCGATGATGCAAGATTCGTCGATGTCGTCGTCTGAGGGTGGGATTCCACCGCTATTGAACTAACAACCGAGGGGCCTGCTCATGAAAATCCTGAATCAAGGATTTGACCACGTCGAGTTCATCGTCAATGACATCGCAGCACATGCGTCTATCTATGAGCGCATGGGGTTTGAGAAGGTTGGCGAAAGGGAGTTCAAGTCCCAAGGCACCCGGAGCGTAGTTTATGCCCAGGGACTGATCCGAATCATGCTCACTCAACCGGATGGCACCCCGGCAGCTGAGCACAATCTGGCTGTTCAGTTTCTGCGCGCTCAGGCTGAGGGGATTTGCGTGTTGGCCGTCGAGGTGGACAACGCTACGGCTGCCTTTAACGAGACTGTGGGACGGGGCGCTCGTCCGGCTCGCAAGCCTGAGACTTTTGAGTCTCCCCAGGGGCGCGTAACTCGCGCGGAGATCTGGACTCCTGCCCGCGTGCGCTATGCGTTTGTCGAGCGCAGAGGCGTGGATGGGCAATTGATCCCGGCCACTGCGGCAGCGATGTCGAAACCGGCGCTTCTTGATGAAGGATTAGTGATTTCTCGTCTGGAGAGTCCTTCGCCGTACGGGTTGCGGCTCATCGATCATCTCACCAACAACGTCAATATCGGCGAGCTACCTGAGTGGAAGAGCTGGTATGAGAATGTTTTTGGATTTGTTTCGACCCGGCACTTTCACATTACGACAGGTCGCACGGGCCTGAACTCCGATGTGATGCAGTCTCCTGACTTTCGGATCAAAGTGCCGATTAATGAGGCAACCGAGCCGGAGAGCCAGGTTCAAGAGTTCTGTACTCGGTTGAAAGGTCCTGGCGTCCAGCATCTCGCCCTCTTGACAACCGGACTGCCTGCAACTCTGAACGCGTTGCGAGACAAGGGCTTCAAGTTTCTAACTGTGCCGCACACTTATTATGAAAAGGTGCCGACTCGCGTGCCGGGTGTGACGGAAGATTTGGGCGAGCTTGAGAAGCTGGGTATTCTGTTGGATGGCGAGGGCGAAGGATACTTGCTCCAGATTTTCTCGGAGGAAATCGTCGGGCCGTTCTTCTTTGAGTACATCCAACGCAAGGGTAACAAGGGGTTTGGTGAAGGCAACTTCACTGCGCTTTTTGAGGCGATCGAGCGAGATCAGGTGAGGCGCGGGGTTTTGAAGCCGGCGTGAGACCGATTGCGACGGCGTTGTTGCTGTTTGCTTCTGCTTTTGCCTGGAGTGCCGAGTCTGCCTTAGAAAATAAGGAAGACTCCTTTCAGCCGATCAATGACCGTTTTCTTTCCGGCCACAATCTCACTCCCACTTCCTACACTCTCCGAAAAGGAGAGGTCGCTCTGGGTTACTATGTTGTGGGTGTCGGCATAACTGATCAGTGGACCCTCGCTACCTCTCCATGGATGGACGTGGTGTACAACATGCCGATGGTGGATTCGAAGTATTCTTGGAATGGGGGATCCGTCTTTCAACAGATGGCTGTTGAAGGAATGTACTTTCACTCACTTCCTTTTTTTTGGAATTGGATCGATCAGAAATCGATTTTTTTGAGACTGACGGGCAGCCACCGTTTTGTAAGTTATTATACCGCTCACCTTTCGGTGGGGGCACAGTACTTTTTTGTCCGTAACCGTACCTACTCACTCCATCTAGAAAAAACGGACTCCACTCTTTCTCTGAGTTCGTTGCACGAATTCCATGTTTGGGGGCCCTTTGGGTTCTTTTTCGAGTTGGGGATGCTTGGTCTAAATTACGGCAATCCTCGCATTCACATGGGTCTTTCGTTATTTGCGCGATGGAGTTGGGGTTTGATTCAGGTGGGAGAGTCTTCCAGCCAGCAGTCGGCTCGTAACGAGTATGGCAAGCGTTATTCAACCTATCATCCGGAAGTGCAGCTTCAAGTTGATCTCTGATCAAGTCTGAACCCTTTCAACTACTCCGACCCTTCCTCCCAAATCCTCCATACATCCACTGGGTAACTCGCCCAGTGGTGCGGTGAGTGCGGCTCAAATATTGCTCTACGCGCCATGAGATCCCAAAGCGCTGCTACTCCTTGCGCCCCTGCCGCATGCGCAGCCTGAATGTCGACAGCCATATCGCCCACGTAAAGCGTGTGCTTTGGATCAAGTTTCATCCGAGAGAGCGCAAGGTGGATGCCCTCAGGTGCAGGCTTGGATTGCGTGACATGATCGTGCGCAATCACCGTGACGAAGCGATCAAGCAGTCGATGGTGATTGAGAATCACCTCAGTGGTGTTCCAGCTACGGCCGGTGACGATCGAGATGGGGACGCCGGCCGATTTGAGTGATTCGAGGAGTTCGCCGACGCCATCGTGGAGGGGGACGCGGTCGAGGTTCTGGTTGAGGTAATCTCGGCAGGCGGCATAAGCTGTATCAGCCTGATCATGGCCCAAGATCGCCGCGAAAATATGGCGCTCCCCTGGGCCAAAATACCTCATGATCTCATGGGGAGTATGCTCTTTGCCCCCATGAGAGACGATGCCGTGATTGAATCCATCAAACGTCACTCCCAGGGAGTCCACGAGCGTGCCGTCGAGATCGAAAACGATGCCTTTGAGTTTCATCTGCAGATCCTATAGGGTGCGTTGTAGGCCCTGTTGGCCGGATTCAATCTATGCTTTTGAACCAAATTCCAGGTTATTTCAAGGCGCGGCGAGATGCACTGTCGAAAGCCTACCCGTCTGCTCTCTTTGTGCTGCCGGCTGCGACGGAGTATCTGCGCAACCCGGATGTGCATCATCCTTTTCGCCAAGAGAGTAACTTCTATTATCTGAGTGGCTTTGAAGAGCCGGAATCGTATTTAGTACTTGTTCCCAGCAAGTCTGGACCTGGGCATCGGATGGTACTCTTTGTTCGACACCGGGATCCTGAAAAGGAGATTTGGGAAGGCGCGCGTTACGGTGTTGAAGGCGCACAATCGGTGTTTGGGGCGGATGAGGCGTATCCGATCGAGGAGTTGGATCGCAGGTTGCCGGAGCTGATTCAGGGCGCGGATCGGATGTTCTATCGCATCGGCCAGAATGAGGTTCTCGATCGTCGCATCCTTGCTGCGCTCGAAACCCATCGTCGGAGTCAGGGACGCAGTGGTCGATCAATGATGGCGATCGCAGATCCCAACGAGGCGTTGGGGGAGATGCGCTTGTTTAAGTCTCCTGAAGAGGTCGCGCTCTTGCGCAGGGCCTGCGAGATCAGTGCGCTGGCTCATAAGGCGGCGATGCAAGAATGCAAGCCAGGGATGAAAGAGTACGAGATCGAGGCTTTGTTGCAGTATGTGATGCGCAAGAACGGCTGCGGGCGTCTGGGGTACGGAAGTATCGTTGCGGGTGGAAAAAACGCGACTTGTTTACACTATCGGTTTAACAACGATGAGCTCCGTGACGAAACTCTGCTCTTGATCGATGCGGGCGGAGAGCACGAGTATCTTTGCGCGGATATTACGCGGACGTTTCCGGTGGGACGAGAGTTCACGAAGTCTCAAGCCAAGATCTACGACTTGGTTTTGAGCGCGCAAAAAGAGTGCATTGCTATGGCGAAGCCGGGTGCCAAGTTGCCTGAGATCCATCGGCATGCGGTAAATCGCATGGCCGAAGGGATAGTTTCTCTGGGTTTTGTTAAGGGCGGTAAATCCGCTGTAGAAGAGCTTGTTAAGACCGGTGCATTCAAGCGTTTCTATCCTCATGGCACAAGTCATTGGTTGGGCATGGATGTGCACGACGTGGGTTTGTATATGCGTGATGGGCAACCGCGCCAGCTTGAGCCTGGCATGGTGTTTACGATCGAACCAGGGTTTTACGTGCAACCGGGGGATCGCGACGTGCCGGCTGAGTACAGGGAGATCGGGATCCGCATTGAGGATGACGTATTGATCACGCGCGACGGTTGCGACGTATTGACTCGGGATGCGCCCAAGGAACGGGCAGAGCTTGAAGCGTTGAGGCGGTGATCGGTGAGTCAGGTTGGACCCAAAATGCGCCTCGGGCCGTTTGAGATCGATCATCCGTTCATTCTGGCGCCGATGGCAGGGATTACGAACTCACCGTTTCGTCGCTTGATGAAGCGACTGAAAAGCTCGGTGGTGATCTCGGAGCTCGTTTCAGCCAATGGGATTGAGTACGCGAGCCAGAAAACTCTGGATCTTCTTCGCTATCACGAAGAAGAGCGAGTAGTGGGGCTACAGATATTTGGAGAAGACACCGACAACCTCGTTCGCGCTTGCCAAGTGGTCGAACGCGGTGGCGCTGATTTTGTGGATCTCAACTTAGGTTGTCCCGTGCCAAAAGTCGTAAAAAAGGGTGCGGGTTCGGCGATGTGCCGAGATCCGATCTCGCTCGGCAAGACCCTCGAGGCGATGGTTCGCAGCGTGAAGATTCCGGTGACGATCAAGATCCGCACGGGATGGGATCAGACGAGCCGCAACGCTCTTGATGTCGTGCGAGTGGCCGCCGACGCAGGAGTGACCTGGGTGGCGATTCATGGACGTACTCGTGCGCAGGGTTATAGCGGCGAGGCGGATTGGGATTTTATCGGTGAAGTGAAGGCCAAGAGCCCGATCCCGATCCTCGGCAACGGTGACATCGCAACTGCTGAGCAAGCCGTGGCGCGAGTTCGCGATTATGGAGTGGATGCCGTACTGATCGGACGGGGGGCATTGCGCAACCCGTTCTTGTTTGAGCAGGCTTCGGCGCTTTGGCGAGGGGAGAGTTACGAGTTGCCTAAGGCTGAGCGGTATGGCGACTTGCTCTCGCAGCAGCAGACGATGTTGCATGAGATTTACTCCCCTCGGGCAGCGATGATCCACGCGCGCAAGTTCTTGGCTTGGTACTCGGCGGGATTTCCTGGGAGCAGTGAGTTTCGTAAAAATGTGTTTAGCGGTACGGACCCCGAGGTGCTCTGGAGTGAGGCTCGGGCGTTCTTTGAGAAGAGTGCGCAGGAGCGGGATATGCGGCATCTGTCTCAGCCGTTTTTGATGGGTGGCCACGGGTAGATACGCTCATTTGCTGGCGAGTTGAACTCTCTGTCCTGCAATCTCGATATAGTAGCAGCTTGCGTCTTCATGCAAGTCGCGCAGGAGTTCAAAATAGGCAGCGTGCAAGAACTTGGCTTCCTCCTTGCCGTCGCGAATTCGGCAAGTCAGTCGCCCCGGACGATAGCTCAAAGTCATGGGGTCCAAGCGCTCGTGAGTCTCGTCGCTGAGACGGAGTTCGAAGCCTTTTGCTGAACTGCCTTCAATCTGCTGAACAAAGTAGGCAGTGTCTTCAACTCGGATGCGTTTGGTCTCACGCGCGACTTGCAAGAAGTAGCCTTCAGCATCCTTGCGCAAACACTTGGAGAAGAGTTTCACGGTTTGTTCGTGATCGATCTCGACGTCGTCTGACATCCATACCCCGTTTTTGGTGAGGGTGATGACTTCGTTGTCGACGAAGAAGGGAGCGTTTTGGGAGGCGTTCATAGTTTAGTTTAGGTTGATCCGTTTGCAGGCGACGTAGATCTATCTCATTGAATTAATAATTATTCAATGATTTCAATCTACTTAAAGATATTTCTCTGTGATTCCGATTAGAATATCGAAGGAGTCTTCTAAATGGTCCATTCTATTTGCCGTAGTTCTGTGTGGGCAGTTCTGGGGATATTACTCGCTCTGACAAACACAGCTCAAGCCGACGTTGAGGCCCCTTTTGACCTCAAAGGTGAGGGCGGTAAAGTGATTGGTAAGGCGCGACTCAGAAAAACGGGAGACAAGTATACGGTTTGCATCGTTCCGACCGGATCGAACTACTGCGAGCCGATTCGATACAGTGTTTCGACGTTTGATGGGGATGGCAAGCGGCAGGTGACCTACAACGACCCTCACGTTTTCTATAGACTCTCAGATGCAGTCGACTTTCTTAAAACGCCTGATAAGTTAGACGCTGGCGTGACCCAAGTTTTGGGTAGCCAACCCAGCGTCAAGCCTGATCTCGTAACTTTATCAAAAGGTCTAAAGCTCGCGGTTAGGTCGAGCGAATTGAACGAGGTGCAAGCCGCGTTTGAGGTCGCATCTCCGAGGTCGTCTCAGACAGAGCGAAAAAAACCAGCGATCACAGAGAAACCCACGACGCCCGCTAAGGAGGATGCAAATGCATCTTCGCCTGCTTCTAGAGGGGCAATCATCTCTATGTTCGATGTACGAGACTCAAACGGCAATCTTGTGACTCGCGGTGGATTGATTCGAGAGGTATCCAACGGCGGCCTCGAGTATTACACTCCTTGCGTGTTCAAGACGGGCTTCGAGCGAGATAATGGCACATGCCAACCCCTTCATGTGACAAGAGGCGGAGATGGAGCTACTCCTGTGACTCGGCAAAGAGCCGTTCAGCAGTTTGCTGACAAGGATAGTGCGCTTCGATTTATTGCAGATTCAGAGGGGCTTTCTCGTAGCATTGGACTCGAAATCGGCAAGCCCGGAGCTAAGTTATCCGTCGACCCGGGCCGTGCCAGAGCTGACCTAGAAAAAGCTTTGGCTACAGAGCGTGCTGATAAGGCAGAGGCTAAGATTGCGCAGATCGAAGCGAAAGCTAAAGAAGATCCTAAAGTCAAAGTCGCGGAAGAGCTTGCAGCTAAATTGAGTCGCAATGAAATCGATATCGCCGAGAAAGAGAGCCGCGTAAGATTAGTCACTGAGAAATGCGGGACAGAGGAAGAGAACGTTACCGCCTGTACGGATTTGAGAAGAAGGCTCAAGGCGATTGAAAATCTCAAGAGTCGTGCAGCAAAAGCCAACGCCGACCTTAAGGTTGTAGTCGATCGTTGTGGCTACATCGATCCATCGGAAGAGTTCTCGCCAAAAAGGAAATCCATTAAGAAGCTCTTAGCTGTTACTAAGAAAGACTCAACAGGCGCAGAAACTACGACCTGTATGGGCACCGCCGCTTGTGTGACGAAGTATATTCGGAACGGTACGCCGCTAAAAGACCCAGTGATCGAATTCTACACAGAAGTCGGTTGTAAACCTAATGCCAACGGATCTTGCCCGAGCGCTCTAAAATGTTACGGCGACCCCGAAGTAAAACTCAATCTCCGTCCTGTCGCGGATGAAAACTTAGGTTCACCTGAAGCCCCTGAATCCAGAGCTGGGAGTGCTCACTGAATGAAAAAATCGATCCTAGTTCTTTGTGCCTTCGCAGCTCTCACTGCCCAAGCTGGTATGTCGACCGTGGTACGAGTCGTCGGCAAGGTAGGAAATTTTAATTCGCAGTATGTCATGCTCGATACGCCGTCGGGGCAGACGAGGATACCCAAGAGCTTGGTTCCCCTCGATCAGCTCCGCCCCGGAAAGCTGGTGCGCGTTGAAATCGACTTCAGCGACCTGATGCTCATTAATCCTCCAAGTGGCCAGCCGCCCGACTTGGCTGACTTGCACACGGATTACCGAAGTCCAGCTTCTAAATAATTCCGCGTAAGCTCGCTTGCCTCCTAGGACTCGGACGCGTTAAAGTCGTCCGAGAATGAAATCCACACTTCAAAAGAAATTCTTCGAAACCTGTTTAGAGATCATCCGCAAAACCTCGACCGAACTTCCTGGCGATGTAGTCGACGCCATCGAAAAAGGACGATCGCAAGAGGCCAAGGATTCTCGCGGCGATTATGCGCTCGGAATCATCGAAAAGAACATCGGCCTCGCTAAGGTCAAAAGCCAACCGCTTTGCCAAGATACGGGCAGTATCCTCTTTTATGTACATTACCCACGTAAGCTCGATGCAGAAGTGATCGGCAAGGTGATGCGCAAGGCTGTCGTGCAGGCCACTAAAAAAGGCTACCTGAGGCAGAACAGCGTCGACAGCCTTACGGGCAAGAACAATGGGACTAATGTTGGACCCGGAACGCCGACTTTGCATCTCGAGCCCTGGGGTAAGGACTTTTTCGATATCCGGCTCATCTTGAAAGGGGGGGGCTGCGAGAACGTTGGAGCGCAATACAGCCTGCCGGATGGCCGAGTCGGTGCGGGACGCGATCTGGCCGGCGTAAAGAAATGTGTTCTCGATGCAGTTCAGCAAGCGCAGGGTAAGGGATGCGGACCAGGCATTTTGGGCGTTACGATCGGCGGTGATCGCGCCACCGGGTATCTCGCTTCTAAAGAGCAGTTCCTCCGCAAGCTCGGAGACAAAAACTCCCATCCAGACTTGGCCAAGCTCGAGCAAGAGTGCACCGATCTCGCCAACCAGCTCGGCATCGGTCCGATGGGGTTTGGCGGCAAGACCACGCTTTTGGGGGTGAAGGTTACTGCCCTGAATCGCTTGCCAGCATCCTTCTTTGTCAGTGTGTCTTATATGTGTTGGGCCTATCGGCGCCAAGGCGCAATGGTTACATCTAAAGGCGAAATCAAGAAGTGGTTCTACTGAGGCACCTATGATTCAACTTAATACCCCATTCACTGAAGATAAGATTCGCTCACTCAAAGTAGGCGATATGGTCGAGATCTCTGGCATTCTCTATACAGGCCGCGATGCCGTCCATAAGTGGTTGCACGAAGGCAATCCTCCTCCAATCAGCTTGCGCGACGCGATCATCTACCACTGCGGTCCCGTCGTAATGAAGAAGAAGGGCAAATGGGTGGTCACTGCCGCTGGTCCGACCACTTCGATTCGCGAGGAGCCTTATCAGGCCGGAATTATCGAGAAGCACGGACTCCGTGCTGTGATTGGTAAAGGTGGAATGGGTGAAAAAACCCGTATTGCCTGCGAAAAGTTTGGCTGCGTTTACCTTCACGCTGTAGGTGGCGCTGCTCAGGTCTTGGCCGAGGCGATCAAGGAAGTAGAGACCGTTTATGAGCTCGAGCGGTTTGGAAGTCCAGAGGCGATTTGGCAGCTCAGGGTCGAGAATTTTCCTGTCGTCGTGACGATCGATGCTCATGGTCATTCGTTGCACAAAGATATCGAAGCTCAGAGCGGCGCGAAGCTTACTGAGATCAACCAAAAGCCTTAGTGGCTCTAAAGACAAGGCCGGCACCGGATGAAGATCGGCGTTTTCGACTCGGGTGTGGGAGGGATTACCGTTCTCGCCGAGCTTGTGCGCCGATTTCCAGCAGCGGATTTTGTTTATTTAGGAGACACGGCAAACGTTCCTTACGGTCCTAAGAGCTCAACGCAGATCGAACGCCTCTCACGAGATTGTGCTCAGCAGCTCAAGCGTAAACAGGTAGATGCAGTAGTTGTAGCTTGCAACACAGCCTCGAGCTTGGCGCTCCCTGCGATTCGCGAAGAAATGGGCAAGACCCCTGTTTTTGGTGTGGTCAGGCCTGGCGCTCAGGCGGTGGTTGAGGCTCTCCAAGGTCAAAGCAAGCCTGTCTTGGTGCTTGCTACCCATGCGACGGTGAGGAGCCAGGCCTACGGCAAGATCCTGCGCGATCTGGTTACAGCTGGCGTGACTGAGCAGGCATGCCCATTACTGGTACCGATGATCGAAGAAGGTTGGCTCGATCACCCAATCTTGCATCAGACTCTGCGAGAGTATCTGGGACCGCACGGCAAAAATGCAGGTGTTGCGCTTTTGGGTTGCACCCATTATCCCTGGATTCAACCTGCGATCGAGAAAGCTCTGCCTGGATGGAAGGTTATTAATTCCGCCCAGTCCGTCGCGGATACGCTTGAGCGCGAGGGGTTGATCCCGCGCGACTCTTCAAGGCGTGGTCAGATTGAGTGGCTCTTTACCGATCCATACGCGGTTCCTGCTTTTGCCCAGCGATGGATTCAGGCTCTTGGGCAGAGCCCGCAAGAAAGGCTTTTGAAATGAAGAAGCGAGTCAGCAAAAAAAAACGCAGTTCCGGACCGCCACCTGAATGTCCCATGCATTCGGCATCGCCAACTCATCTCAATAGCTCCGACCTGACTTATAACGACTATCTCAAGATCCCGGAGATCCTTCAGCTTCAGATCCCTCAATCTCGCCCTGCTCATCATGATGAGATGCTCTTTATCGTGATTCATCAGGCTTACGAACTTTGGTTCAAGCTGATTTTGCACGAGATGGAAACTGCAATGGATCAGATGCAGCAGGGTAACGTCTTGCGTGCTCATCACTTCCTGAAGCGCATTGTTGAGATTCTTCGGCTCCTCGTTCAGCAAATCCACATTCTGGAGACCATGACTCCGATCGACTTCTTGGAGTTTCGCGATCGTTTGACGCCGGCTAGCGGTTTTCAATCTACGCAGTTCCGAGAGCTGGAGTTCGCGGCCGGCCTCAAGGACGAGAAATATCTCAAATACTTTATTAAACGCCCTGAGTTCGTAAAGTTGCTCAAACGTCGCTTGGGGGATCGCGATCTCAAGAGCTGTTACTATGAGATGCTCCGCAAGTTGGGGCACAAGATTCCAGCTCGTGCGGCTAAGATCGAAAGCGAAGGAAAAGCGCGTGAGATCGCTAAGATTCTCGAGTCTCTTCGCCCTATTTATCAGAACCCTTCAGATCACTTGCCGGTCTATCTGCTCAGCGAGTCGCTCATCGATTTTGACATGTATCTCACTCTTTGGCGGCAGCATCATGTGCGAGTCGTTGAGCGAGTGATTGGTTTTAAGATGGGCACGGGCGGGTCAAGTGGGGTTGAGTACCTGCAATCCACTACTTCCAAAAAATGCTTCCCACTGCTCTGGCAAGTGCGGTCGATCTTAGAGAAGAGGGTCGACTGATGGCGATTCTAAAAGTCGCCCGCATGGGTCACCCCATTCTCAGGCAGCCCGCACGCCCTTTGGAGCGCAACGAGATCGGCTCTCCCGAGATCGAGCGCCTGATCGAGAACATGATCGAAACCATGCACGAGTACGGGGGTATCGGCCTCGCCGCGCCTCAAGTGCATCAAAGCTTGCAGCTCGCATTGATTGAGTTTTCGGGTGATAGCGAGCGTTATCCTGACATGGGCGACCAGCCTCTTGGTGTGTTTATCAATCCACGCATCACCGTGACCGATGCTGAGGAGCAGGGTTTTTGGGAGGGTTGTCTCTCCGTTCCGGAGCTCAGAGGTTTGGTTCAACGACCGCGTGGGATTCGTGTCGATTACCTCGATCGTCAAGGGAAGGCGAAGGTCGTTGAAGCTAGCGGATTTTTAGCAACTGTGTTTCAGCACGAGCTGGATCATCTTGCGGGCAAGCTTTTTGTGGATCGCATGAAGGACATGACTAAACTTGCGTTCCTTCAAGAGTACCAGCGTTACTGGTTGCCGGACGATGACGATGACGATGACGATGAAGAAGGTGAGCTTGAGGACTAGGGTATAGCGCAGTTTTGGGGTAGCTCTCGCATGTGTTAGAGTAAGTGTCGATTCTGGGCGAGTGCACGGTGAACTCATTACAAAAGGCTACTGGGTCGGCGACAGCCCCGTGGGGATGAGAGCGGCCAAGGTTCAGTTTTTACTGTTTCTTCAGCTCTTGAGCCAATCTCAGTCGTGCATCCCGGCGCTTGATCGCTTCTTCATATCGGCGCTTCTCTTCGGTCGTCTCTGCGAGTACAGGCGGCACAAACGTCGGTCTCCCGTGGTCATCGAGGGCTACAAAAGTCGTATAAGCCGTCGCCGTGTGAGTGAACTCTCCAGTAAGCGGATTCTCGGAGTCTACGCGCACGCCCACTTCCATCGAAGTGCGTCCCGCATAGTTCACGTTGGCTTTGATATGCACGTAGTGTCCGAGCTTCACCGGTGCGACAAAATGGAGCGCATCTAGCGAGACGGTTACCACAATCCTACGTGCGTGCCGACCGGCTGCGATTGCGCCTGCGACGTCAATCAAAGCCATGATCTTGCCGCCAAAAATGGTTCCCAATGCATTGGTGTCCGAGGGCAGCACGATCTCTGTCATCGTTACTGCGGATTCGCGTGAAGCTTTGGGAGGGAGAGGGGATGCGGTCTTAGTAGCCATGGAGTGTTTACCTCGTACGGCACAACCTAACAAAATGTCTGTTCTCATTCCACTCAAAGGCTTTAATCTGTAAAGACTGTGCCGGTTCGCATTCTATTAGGTCTCCTTCTCTGCAACGTGATTTGGTCCGTTCACCCGCTGATGGGTAAGTTCATCATGCGTGGTTTTGGCCCGCTTGAAGGGGCGTGGTTGCGGTACACGAGCGCACTATTGGCTTACTGCGTGTTCGTCCTGGTGGCTCGCAGGTTTCGTCCCGGTAAAGATCTCTTTAGGCAGCCCTTCATGATGCCGGCCAACGCAAAAGATGCGGCATTGCTTTTTCTTCTGGGTTTCATGAGTAGCTGCTTTTCTCCTTGGTTGCAGATGTCA